>CALXES010000010.1 GCA_944387385.1 uncultured Clostridia bacterium
ATATTAGCCTTTGTTAGCCTTCCTCAACTACTTATGTGCAACTGCTTACAAACTGCTTGACAAGTATTTTTGAATATAGCTTGTTTCTAAGGATAGAGGCTACACCAAAGCGTCCGCCTCGACCAATTCTAGAGGTTCTTAACCTCTTTTTTTCTTTTATTGACAATTAATATTTAATAATATATACTCTAAATGGGAGTGATATTATGAAATCAAAACTGATTCCAATTAGTCTAATAATTTTAATTATAATCATTGCTTTAGTATTAGCTATAATTTTTATATTTGGTACTAATAACTATGATAAATTAATTAAAAATGAGAATGTTCAAATAGCTGTTTTAAGTGACATATATAAAGATGTATTGACTACAATAAATACTAATGACGGGAATATATCTTTAGATACATCAGCTTTAAAAAATATTATAACAAATGAAGAATTTTCTGAATCAAATTCTTTAAAATTAAAAAATATTGAAAAAATAAATGAAGATAAGGAAATTACATATACTATATATACGAAGTATTTAGAGGAAACTCATACTATATCAATAGAAATTATTCAAGATGATATAGGTTATATGAAACATACTCAAGAATATAAATTATATTTTGAAGATGGAAAAATTAATTTTGAGCGTAATGGAGAAGGAATAACTTTATTAGAATAAAATGTAAAATTGAACCATTTTGAAGTTAAATTCAAAATGGTTTTTCTATATACATGTATCTATATTTATCTTACTGTATAATTAAATTAAGTTAAGTTAAAATAGACATTACACTTGATTTTTATAGTCTTATTAGTTCAATTTAAAATAACTAAAAAGAAGAGGATATTCTCTTCTTTTAATTAAGTTATATTAAAAAATCAAATAAATTCATTATAATTATTTATCATGTAAGTATATATGCTCTCTATAATTGAAGATAAGTATTTAATATCATTTAATGAACATTTATTGAGATTAATTGTATTATTTTTATTGTTTAGTGTTATCATATATTCAAATAAAGCTTTATCTTTATCTGAATATATTTTTGCGGCATTAAAAGGTGAGGCAATATCTAATTTTATGTTGTAATTTTTATATATAAATTTTTGGTTTATATATTCTATTAGATTATTAATTTCCACATATGCTTGTGAATAATTTTTTTCACTGATTAGTTTTTCTATTTTATCTATCATTGGTTTTAAAGTTGTATTTTTTAATATATTATTTAATCTCAATTCCATTTTCATTTATATTTTATTACTCCTTTATTATAACCTATATTATAGCATAAGTTAAGTAGATATAAAAGTTATTTTAAATTATTACTTATTTGCTATCCCTATAGATTCAATAGCAACACTTCCTCCACGAACAACCTCTATTCTATTTAGAAATAATGCACTAAATAATTTAATTAGTTCATTTATATTAGATTCTATTGCAACCCATTCAATTATAATTGATTTTTGATTGTAATCTATTATTTTAAATTTGTATACATCTGAAAGTCTAAATATATCAATTCTGTCTTTTTCAGAGCAATTATTAATCTTAATATATAGTAGTTCTTTATTGTGAATTGGTACGTTAGTATAGTCTACAACTTTTATTACTTCTACACTTCTATTTAATTGTTTTTTTATTTGTTCAAAAGTCTTATCATCTGAAATCATAGAAATTGTCATACGTGATATTGTTGGATCTTCAGTTGTACCTACAGTTAAACTTTCAATATTATATGATTTTGAGGAAAATAATCCTGATATTCTAGCAAGTACACCTATTTCATTTTCTACAAATAATCCTATCCATCTTTTTTTCATATTAATTTTCCTCCTTATCTAATATCATATCTTCAAGTGGGTTGCCTGGTGGAACCATAGGTAAAACATTTAAAGAGTCGTCAATAATAAACTCTATTATTGTTGGTGACTTTTTATTTTTCTTTGCAATTTTAAAAGCTTTTTCTACCTCAGACTTTTCATAAACACGTATAGCTTGACAGCCATAACTTTCAGCGAGCTTTATAAAATTAGGTGTATATTCAGGACAACATTTATCTTTATTTTTGCAATTTTTATCGCAAGATTTTCTGTGTTTTAAACAAGTAGAAGAGTAACGTTTGTTATAAAACATTTCTTGCCATTGTCTAACATTTCCTAAAAATCCATTATTTAATATACATACGACAATAGGTAATTCTTGACATACTGCTGTTGCAAGTTCTTGAATATTCATTTGAATTCCACCATCTCCAGAGATAGATATCACATCTTTATTTGGACATGCAATTTTTGCACCTATTGCTGCAGGAAGTCCATAGCCCATAGTTCCAAGTCCACCTGAAGTAAGAAGTCTTTTGTTATTATCTATATCAATAAACTGCGTTGTCCAAAGCTGGTTTTGACCAACATCAGTAGTAATAATAGCATTTTTATACATTTTATTTATTGTTTTTATTATATATTCAGGAGTAAGTATATTAGACTCATATGACATTTTTATTGGATAGTTTTCTTTCCATGATTTTATTTCTTTTTGCCAATCTTCTATATTTAATTTTTTAGCTTTTTTTATTATAGCTTCTATTGCAATTTTTGCATCTGCTACAATAGGAATATCAACAGAAATATTTTTTGAAATTGCAGCAGGATCTATATCTACATGAATTATTGTTGCATTTTTTGCAAATTCTTCGATTTTTCCAGTAATTCTATCATTAAATCTAGTACCAATTGAGAATAGTACATCACAGTTGGATATAGCAGTATTTGCCGCATAGCTACCATGTATTCCAATATTTCCAATATATAGTTCATGTGTGGTTGGAATTGCACCTTTTCCCATTATTGTTGTAATAACTGGTATTCCTGTTATTTCAGCAAGTCTAGTTATCTCTTCATTAGCATGTGCAATATTTACACCTCCACCTATTAAAAATACAGGCTTTTTAGATTTAGATAAGATTTCCATTGCTTTATTTACTTGACCAATGTGAACTGAAGTATTAGGATTATATCCTCTAATATGTATATCTTTTGGATAATCATCGCTACCAAGAGCTAGTTGTATATCTTTAGGAATGTCTACTACAACAACTCCTGGTTTTCCACTTTTGGCAATATAGAAGGCATTGTGTATTATTCTTGCTAAGTCTTCTCTTTTTCTTACTGTTACAGCATATTTGCATATACTACGCATAATTCCTATAGTGTCTACTTCCTGAAATGCATCATTCCCAATAAGGTATGTTGGAACTTGACCAGTAAAACATACAAGTGGTACAGAGTCATAGTTTGCTGTTGCAACACCAGTAACAAGATTTGTTGCACCAGGTCCACTTGTAACTAAGCATACGCCCACCTTTCCTGTAGCTCTTGCATAGCCATCAGCTTCATGAACTAGCGCTTGTTCATGTCTTGGTAATATTACATTTATATCTTTTTGTCCATATAATGCATCAAATAAGTCTATTGCTTGACCTCCAGGATATGCAAATAATGTATCTACATTTTCTTCTTTTAAAGCTTTTACAAATAATTCAGCTCCTGTTATCCACATTTTAAACACCTCCATATTTATATATAAATTAAAATTTAGTATAAAAAAGACTATGTAGTTTTACCTACATAGTCTTAGATACTTTTATATTATAATATAACTTTAAGACTACTGTAGGTACGACCAAATGCACTCGTATCTACAGTAGATACCAGTGCTTAAATAAGTAGTAGTCCGACTAGTTTTAAAGTTACATTAATATTTTTCATTTAAATTACTTCCTTTCAATTTATAATGACTATATAATACTATAATTTTTTTGTATTGTCAATTAGAAATTATCTAAGTTCATTAATTTTATATATTTCCTTTAATGAAATATTATTTATTGTGGAATATCAGGTACATAATTATATATGTTATAAATCGAATCGTAACCTCCGCTAACAAAATCAGTATATAAACTTGGTATCTTATATACAAAATCATTTATATATTCATATATTACTATTTCTGTATCTGTTAAAAAACCACCAGTATGAACAATGTATCTTTTCTCATTTAATGTATATTCTTCTTCATTAGGAACTCTGGCAGAATATAGTAATAGTAGACCTTTCCAATTAAATATTAAGTATATTGTAAGTAGTGCGAGGATTATATTTGCATTGTATTTTACTTCATTATTTGATTCCTTATAGAACCTGATGAAGCTTATTATATATCCTATAACAATTATTATGATCATTGTAATTAGAATATAAATTCTAAATGCTAAATTATTCATTTCAAGTATTTTTATAATTACAATGAAAATTAATAGTAATATTGTAGTATATATCCATAGATATTTATATAAATGCTTTAATATTTTCATAAATTTCACCCTAAAAATTTAATAATATTATACCATAAAAATAAAGCTTTGCTTGATTGTATAATTTTTTATAGATAAAAATTATACATATCTTTGTAAACTTTAGCAATAGTTTTTCTTTAATTTGCTTGAAATTATTGACTTTATTGGCTAAAAAGTATAAGATATATTGTGTAAATATATGATTACATTTTAATTGTTTTGAAAGGATGTATTTATGAAAGTATACTGTGGAACAGATATTATTGAAGTAGATAGAATAAAAAAAGCAATGGCAAATAACGAGAGATTTAAAACTAATATTTTTTCTATAAGAGAAATTGAGGACATAGAAAAAAGTGAAAATAATGATGTTAAATTTCAAAGATATGCTGGTAGATTTGCTTCTAAAGAAGCTATATATAAAGCGATATCTAAGTTTACAGTAGAATCAGATTATACACCAAAATTTTTAGATGTTGAGATTATTAATGATGAAGCTTTTAAGAGAAGACCTAAAGTAAATGTCATAAATAAATCTTTAGAAGATGTATTTATTAAATATAAAATAAAAATAGATTTAAGTATTTCTCATGTAAGAGATAATGCTATAGCGATGGCTGTAGTTAGTATAGATAAGGAGTGAAATTAATGGAAGAAAATAAGAAATACTACATAACAACACCTATATATTATCCAAGCGGAGATTTTCATGTGGGAACATGTTATTGTACTTTAATGGCAGATACACTTGCAAGATATAAAAGATTAAGAGGTTATGATGTATTTTTTATGACAGGCACAGATGAGCATGGACAAAAAATTCAGGAGAAGGCAAAAGCACAAGGGATTACTCCTAAAAAATATGTTGATGACTTTACAGTTAAAGCAAAAGAGTTATGGAAAATACTAGATATATCGTATGATAAATATATGAGAACAACAGATGAATATCATGTAAAAGCTGTTCAAAAAATATTTGAAAAACTACTAGAAAAAGGTGATATATATAAAGGAGAATATAAGGGACTTTATTGTACGCCATGTGAGTCATTTTGGACAGAAACACAACTTGTAGATGGAAAATGTCCAGATTGTGGAAGAGAAGTAAAAGAAGTAAAAGAAGAAAGCTATTTCTTTAGGTTATCAAAGTATGCAGATAGATTACTAAAATACTATGAAGAGCATCCAGAGTTTTTAGAACCAGAAAAAAGAAAAAATGAAATGATTAAAAACTTTTTTGATAAAGGATTAGAAGATTTGTGTGTAACTAGAACAACTATAGATTGGGGAATTAGAGTTTTGTCTGACCCTAAACATACTGTATATGTTTGGCTTGATGCTTTAACAAATTATATAACTGCTCTTGGATATACAACAAATAATGATGAAATGATGAAGAAGTATTGGCCTGCTGATTTACATTTGGTTGGAAAAGAAATATTTAGATTTCATTCAATTATATGGCCAGCAATATTAATGGCATTAGATTTACCATTGCCTAAAAAAATATTTGGTCATGGCTGGCTTGTTGTAAATGGTAATAAAATAAGTAAATCTTTTGGTAATTATAAAGATCCAAGAATTTATATAAGAGATACTAGCGTTGATGCTTTAAGGTATTATTTAATAAAAGAGGTAACATTTGGAGAAGATGGAAATTTTTCAGAAGATTTATTTGTAGAAAAAGTAAATTCAGATTTATCTAACGATTTAGGAAATTTAGTAAGTAGAGTAACTGCAATGGTTGAAAAATATAATGATGGTATTATAGTAAAAAACGATAATCTTGCGGATGAAGATATAGATAAAGATTTAATTGATACTGCAAAAGAAACTATTATTAATTTTGAAAATTATATGGATGATTTAAAAACTAATGCAGCAATATCTGAGATTTGGAAGCTAATCTCTAAGGCAAATAAGTATATAGATTTAAGCATGCCTTGGATTCTTGCAAAAGAGGAAAATAAAGATAGATTAAATCAAGTACTATATAATTTAATAGAAACAATTAGAATTATAGCTATTCCACTACAATGCTTCTTTGTAGACACACCAAAGAAAATATTTAATCAAATTGGTGTAAAGAGCAATGAAATATCTTGGGATACTTCAAAAGAGTTTGGGGTAATAAAAGATGGAACAAAAGTTTCAAAAGGAGAAATTTTATTCCCAAGAATTGAAAAGACAGAAGAATTGTTTAAAGTAGAAGATGAAAAAGAGGAAGAAATACAAGAAGAAAGAAAAGGAATAATTAGTATTGATGAATTAGATAAAGTTGAACTTAAAGTAGGACAAATAAAGAAAGTAGAAAGAGTAGAGAAATCTAAAAAGCTATATAAGTTACAAGTAGATGTTGGAGAAAAAGAATTAAGAACAATTGTATCAGGACTTGTACCATATTATAAAGAGGAAGAATTAGAAAACAAGCAAGTAGTTGTTGTTACTAATTTAAAACCTGCTAAACTTTGTGGAACAGAATCTAATGGAATGCTACTTGCAGCAGGAGATGATGATGTGGTAAAATTATTAGTACTAGATAATATTAATGGTACTTTAGAAAATGGTGCTAACATACACTAAATAGATGTATGTTAATAATAAGTTATAGGAGGTAAACAAAAGATATGGATAATGAAAACAAGGAAGAATTAGAGAAAAAAGAAGATACTAATAAAGTATCACAAGAAGATGTAACAGCAAAAGTAGAGATGCCTAAAGAAGAAGTAAAAAAAGAGGAAGTTGAAGTAGATAGCGAACAATACTATGATGATATTGATTATCAGCAAAAAGAGGAAACAGAGAAAGTTAAAGCTAAAACTAGAAGTGTTTTAAGAGAAGTTTTAGATTGGGTTATTTGTTTTGCAGTAGCTTTTGTTGCATATTTACTAATTAATTATTTCTTAATATGTGCACCAACAGTAAAACAGGCATCTATGTATCCAACTATTGAAGATGGTGAAAAAGTATTAACAATAAGACCATGGCTTAAAGGTAATAAATTTGAATATGGTGATATTATTACTTTTGAAGCACCAATAGATAATAAATTGTATTTAAATACAGATGAAACACTTTATACAGCACAATATGAAAACTATACTGGTTTAACTTTATTCTTATATGAATTTTTAGATGTAAATAAAGTAAGTTATATAAAAAGAGTAATTGGTTTACCAGGGGATCATATTGAAATAAAAGATGGAAGTGTTTATAGAAATGGTGAGAAGCTAGAAGAGGACTATTTAAGAGAAGTTAAAACTGAAACTCAAGAAGATGAATATTCAGATGTTATAGTACCAGAAAACACATTATATGTAATGGGAGATAATAGAGAGCAGAGTAAAGATTCAAGAAGTTTTGGATGTATACCATATGATAGAGTAAATGGATATATTGTATGTAGAATATGGCCATTTTCTAGATTTGGATCAATAGATTAATAATAAAGGAGAATAGATATGTTTGAAAATATTGTTGGACATGAAAAACAAAAAGATATTTTAAGCAAAATAATTGAAACTGGCAATATTTCACATTCATATCTATTTTTTGGTAATAGTGGTATAGGTAAATTAAAATTTGCATGTGAATTTGCTAAGAAAATACTTAATACAGATAATTTGAATAATAACCCAGATTTTAAGATTATATCTAAAATGGAAGATAAAAAAGATATATTAGTTGAACAAATTAGAAAAGAATTGATAGATGATTTATATATAGTTCCAGTTGCAGGAGATAGGAAAGTATATATAATAGATAATGCTGAATTATTAAATGTAGCTGCTCAAAATACACTCCTTAAAACACTGGAAGAACCACCAAGATATATAACTATAATTCTAGTTTCTTCTAATATAAGTTCATTTTTAACAACTATACTATCAAGAGTAACTCAAATTCCATTTGAAGGTATAGCATTAGAAGAATTAAAGAGTTATATTTATAATAAATATAATATTGTATTTAATTATAATATTCTTGAATATCTTAATGGATCAATTGGGAAGGCTGAGAACATTATTAATAATAAATTGCTTGAAAAATTTGAAATGGTGGACGAGCTATATCGCCTTTTAAAAGAGCTTGAAACTATTAAGGTATTAATGTATTCTGTTAATATAAATTTCTCAAATAATGACCTTTTAGACTATCTAGAGTATATATTGTTTAGAGATAATAAATATAAGTGTGTGAAAATAGTAGAAAATGCAAAAAATAGATTAAAATTTAATGGAAATTATGATATAATAATAGACAGTATGTTACTAAGATTAATAGATAGCATTAAGGAGGAATAAATGAAGAAAGTAGGAATAAGATTTAAAAGGACAGGAAAACTTTCTTTTTATATAACAGATATTGACGATATAAAATTATCAGATAGTGTTGTGGCAGACACAGAAAAAGGTGAGGAAATAGGTATTGTATCTAAAGTTTTAGATATAGAAGAAGGAGAAGATTTACCTAATATAAAAAGAATTGCTACAGAGGATGACTTTAAAACTCAAAAAGAAATGGATGATAAAGCTAAAGAGGCTTTGGAATTTTGTAAGAATCAGGCTAAAGAACTTAATTTAGACATGAAAGTTTTAACAGCAGAATATACGCTTGATGGAACAAAACTAACAATATATTTTGTTTCAGAAGAAAGAGTAGATTTTAGAGAGCTTGTAAAGATTATTGCATCAAAGTATAGAGCAAGAATAGAGCTTAGACAAATAGGACCAAGAGATGAAGTAAGAGAGTATCCAACACTTGGAATGTGTGGAAAAGAGGTCTGCTGTAGAACACATTTACAAAATTTTGAGCCTGTTACAATAAAGATGGCAAAAGAGCAAGGACTTCAGATTAATATGTCAAAGCTATCTGGAGCTTGTGGTAAGCTAATGTGTTGCTTAAGGTATGAAGAAGAGTTATATAAAGAGAATTTAAAGAAACTTCCTAAAGTTGGCGAAATAGTTAAGGTAAAAGGTGAGAAAGAGAAGGGAAAAGTTACATCTGTAGACATTTTGAATTTAACAGTTAAAATTAGGTTTGGTATTGATGATGAAGATGAAGAAAGATATGAGACTTATCCAGTAGAAAAAATTAAAATGTCACCAAAGCATAATAAAAAGGAAGAGAAAGTTGAAGATAATGAAACAGACGAAAATATTGTTGAAGATATAATTGAGTAAGAGATTATTAGGAGGTGAAAATAATGAAATATAGAATAAACGATGATTGTATATCATGTGGAGCATGTGAAATGAATTGCCCACAAGGAGCTATATCTATGGGAGATGGAAAATATGAAATTGATCCAGAAAAATGTATAGCTTGTGGAACATGTGCATCTGTTTGTCCAATGGGAGCTCCTGTTCCAGTAGAAGAGTAGTATAATAATTGAAGTAGGATTACTGCAATAAATGTAGTAATCCTTTTTTTGGCATCGCGAAAACTTACAAATAAAACAGTGCATTTTTATTACCCTGTTTATATTAATCTATGTTATATATATAGCGGGGTGAGTAATTATGAATGAAAATATAGAAGAGTATAGAAAAGATGGAATTATAGATTTAGATAAATATTTACTAAGTAATCCATCTGAGAAAGCATATCCATATTTTATTGATGGATACGAAGAAAACAATTTTTGGTTAAAGGTAAAAAGGGGAGGAGAGGAAAAATACATATATGTTAAGCCTGCTAAGAATGAATATTTAGATAATAATTATAATGTTTATTCGGGATTATTATATGAGGAGCTTATGAAACAAGTAGGAATAAAAACTGTTGATTCATATATTGCTAAATATGATAATAAGCTAGCTACAATTTCAGATAATATAATAAGTAATTATTCATATAATCAATTTATTATTAATGGTAATGAGCTTTTAGAGTGCAAAAGATATATGACTTCGGATGAAGAATATAATATTGAAGATGTATTTGATGCTATTCATGAATATTGTAGATCTGAAGGTATAGATAAAAACATAGAAAAAAAGTGCATAAAGGACATAGAAAAAGTATGTATTGCAGACATTTTTACTCTTTCAACAGATAGAAAAGCAAATGATTTAGATTTTGTGGTTGGAAATGATGAAAATGAAGATCAAAGTATTGAACTTGCACCTTTAAGCCACAATACATATTCTTTAGGTTCAAATTTTAATACTGATGAAATATATGATATGTTAGATGATGACGATATGTTGGCAGATAGAATGAACTTATGTTATTTTGATGCAGGAGTACCAGATTATAAAAGAGAATACGAGTATCCATATTGGGAGGATACTTTATACTATTTGATAGATAAAGATGAAGAAAATCTAAATTTTGCAAGACAATGTGCAGCTAATATGAATATTGATGAAGCAATAAAAAATGTTGAGAAAAAGATAGATGGAAAAATACCATTTGAATATAAAGAGTTTGTTCGCGTGATTTGGGATAATAGATTACAAAATATATGTGAATGTTTAGGAATAGACTATTTAAAATTAATGGATAATAAATATTATGAAAAAGAAATGGAGGAAGTATAAATGTCAATAGAAGTTTTGTGGGATGAACTTAATATTTTAACAATTGAAAAAAAAGATAACTTATTTGTATCTTCTGTAAATGTAGAAAATTTACTTAATGCTAAAAATAATGGATTTCCTGTTTTTCTTTTAAAGCAAATAAGTACTGTTTCAGATGAATTGCCATTTATTGTAAAAAATAGAATTGGATGTATCAAAAATAAATTAAGATTTAAAGACAATATATCTGAAGATGAATTAGAAGAGAATATATATGACTATATAAATTTAACAGGTTGTAGAAGACCAATAGATAAATTTAGTATAAATATACAAGTAAACTAAAAATTAAACACTAAGTTTTTAAACTTAGTGTTATTTTGCCTCTATATATGTAGTCTCAGGTCCTATAACTTTAACAATAGGTTCTGCATTAACAAAGTAATATGTTGGTTCTATAGGAAGACTTACTATATGAGTGTAAATAGAATAAAGTACAATTGCTAAGAATACAAATATAGCAACAAAAACTAGAATAGCTCTAGACATGTTATCACCACCTAAAAATAATTATATTTTGATACATAAAATATATCTTATGTAAACATTATAACAAAATACTATTAATTTGTCAATAATAAAAAAATATGCTGAATATTATCAGCATATTTTTTATCTACCAGTATTTGGATTTTCAATCCAGTCGTCTGGTTTGTTTTTTGTATCTTTATCTATGACTTTAAACATAGATGTTGTTCCTGTTTCATTCACTTCGTTACCAGCTTTATCTTTAGCTGTTTTCTTAGCTATTTTTACATATTTTAAACCACCCAAATTTCCTTGTATATTAGATAGTGTAACTGTTCTAGAAGTCCCTTCACCAGATATTTGAATATCTGCCGTAAATCCATATAATGTAATATCTTTACTTTCTAGTGTTACATCTCCCATTTCTGTTTCGTCTTTATATGCTACGTCAAAAGAAATTGTATCTCCAATTTCTACTTCTGTCTCAGATAAATTACCTATTTCCATTGTAGGTGGAGTTTTGTCATCATTTTCTTCTTCTGGTTCTTCATTTTGTGCAGGCTCTTCATTGTTTGAAGGTGGAAGAGTGGTATTGTTATTGTAATTATTATTATAATTGTTATCGTTTCCACCAGATGGTTCAGAAGGTGCTGGATCATTATTTACTGTAGCAACAATTGTAAATGAAGTAGAAGTAACATTCATTTCTCTAGAACCACCAGCTGAATTGCTAGCAACTCCACCAGCTATATATGAAATATAGCCAACGCTACCAACACTTCCTTGAATATTACTTAGAACAATAGTACGTTGTGAATTTCCAGAGCCTTCTACACTAATATTTGCTGTTACACCACTTATTCTAATATCGCTACCTTTTAAGGTTACATTTGTTGCATTATTATATATATTAACAGTATATCTTATTGTGCCACCAACTTCTACAGTACCAGAACTTGGACCACTAATAGCAAGTCTTGGAATAGAAACAGCTACAACAAAATTTGAGCAACTACATACTACTACCAAAACAAAAATCATACACATATATATTAATTTTTTATTCATAATTGTTTCTCCTTAGTATAACTAAAATTATATCATAATAAAAATGGGTAGTCAATGTAAGTATAAAAAAGATGGTAGCATTTTTTCTACCATCTTTTTAGTTAAAGCTTAGTTGTTGTTTAGTTCTTTTAATCTACTTTCGATTTTATCTAATAAATCTGTATATTTTTGAACCTTTTCTTTTTCAGCTTCAATTAATTTTTCTGGTGCTTTACTAATAAATTTTTCATTTGATAACATTCCTTGAGCTCTTTTTAATTCAGATAAAGCAGTTTTCTTTTCTTTTTCTAATTTTTCGATTTCTGCACTTATATCTATTGCATCAGACATATTTAAAAATACATTAATTTTTTCATCGTGGTGAGCAGAATATTTAGGATTTGCTTCTTCAACATTAGCTATAAACTCAATATTCTCAATATATGCTAACTTTTTGAAATATTCTACTGAGTCATCAAATATATTTTTAAATGAATTGTCAGTTATATTTATTTGAGCCGAAGTTTTTTTAGATCCTGTTATATCCATAGTTGCTCTAGTATTACGTATTTGTCTTATCATATTGTTCATACAATCTATTACTTTTTCTTCTTCTTCATAGTTGTATATTGGTTCTGGTAGTAATTCAAGCATAATTGACTCTTTTTCGTGCTTTAAGTTTAGATATACTTCTTCTGTAATAAAAGGCATATATGGATGAAGTAGTTTTGTTGCAGAAATAAGCACATAATTTAAAGTCCAAATAGCTGTTTCATAAGATTTATTATCTGGATTATATAGTCTAGGTTTTATCATTTCAATGTACCAATCACATATATCATTCCAAATAAAATCATATATTATTTGTACAGCAACACCAATTTCAAATTTATCTATGTTACTTTCTACATCCTTTATAGTTTTAGAAAGCTTTGTTAAAATCCATTTATCTTCAGGCATTAAATTTTCTGGTTTATCTATAGATAGATCTTTTAGATAGTTGTTGGCAAATCTTGCAGCATTCCATAATTTATTTGCAAAGTTTCTTGAAGCTTCAACCTTTTCTGGAATGTATCTTACATCATTACCAGGTGTTATGTTTTGAATTAAAGATAATCGTAAAGCATCTGTTCCATAATCTCTAATAACATCTAATGGATCTACACCATTTCCTAGAGACTTTGACATTTTTCTTCCTTTAGCATCTCTAACAAGTCCATTTATAAATACATGTCTGAATGGAACTTCTCCCATGTACTCAATTCCAGAGAATATCATTTTTGATACCCAGAATGTAATAATATCATATCCAGTAACAAGCATTGAGTTAGGATAGAAGTATTCTAGCTCTTTAGTTTTTTGTGGCCAGCCTAGTATAGAAAATGGCCATAGTGCAGATGAAAACCAAGTATCAAGAGTATCTTCATCTTGTGTTAAATGTCCTCCACATTCACATGTTGTAACTGGTGTTTTTGAAACTGTGATTTTATCGCATTTATCACAATAATATGCAGGAATTCTATGTCCCCACCATAATTGTCTTGAAATACACCAATCTTCAATATTTTCCATCCAATTAAAATACATTTTTTCAAATCTTTTTGGAACAAAAATTGTTTCATCATTTTTGACAGCTTCAATTGCTGGTTTAACTAAATCTTTCATATGAACAAACCATTGATTAGAAATATAAGGCTCGATTGTTGTATGACATCTATAGCAACTACCAACATTGTGAGTGTATGGCTCAATTTTTATTAAATAACCTTCTTTATCTAACCTGTCAACTATTTTTTCTCTTGCTTGTAGAGTAGTTAGTCCTTGATATTCACCAGCATTTTCATTTAAAGTTGCATCGTCATTTAAGATATTAATTATTTCTAAATTGTGTCTTTCTCCAACCTTATAGTCATTTGGATCATGTGCAGGAGTCATTTTAACAACACCAGTTCCAAATTCTTTTTCAACATATCTATCAGCAATAATAGGAATATATTTTCCTACTATTGGTAAGTAAACTCTTTTACCAACGTATTTTGTATATCTTTCATCATCTGGTGCTACAGCAACAGCAGTATCCCCAAGCATTGTTTCTGGTCTAGTTGTAGCAACTGTTAGATATTCATCACTATTTTCAATAGGGTATTTAATATACCAAAGTGAAGAAGGAACTTCTTCATAATCTACTTCTATATCAGATATAGGAGTTTTACAGTTAGGACACCAGTTAACAATTCTTTTTCCTTTGTATATTAATCCCTTATTGTACATTCTTTCAAACACTTCTAAAACTGCATCTGAACAACCTTGATCCATTGTAAATCTTTCTTTAGACCAGTCACAAGAGCAACCTAATTTTCTTAATTGTTTTGTTATTTCTCCACCATATTTTTCTTTCCATTCCCAAGCTTCTTTTAAAAATCCTTCTCTTCCAAGCTCTTGTTTTGTTTTACCTTCTTTTTTTATTTTTTCAACAACTTTTACCTCTGTTGCTATACTTGCATGGTCTGTACCAGGAATCCAAAGTGTAGGTTCTCCTTTTAGTCTGTGATAACGAATAAAAATATCTTGAATTGTATTTACTAATGCGTGACCAATATGAAGTTTAGCAGTTACATTTGGTGGAGGCATTGATATAGTAAAAGGTTTTTCACCTTCTTTTATTTCACATTTAAAATAGCCTTTTTCTTCCCAATTTTTATATATTTCTTCTTCTCTTTTTTGATAATTAAAATTATTTTCCATTTTTCATCTCTCCCTTTTATCTAATTAAAATGGCTACTATATATAAAGATATTATGCTCACAAATGTTGCGACTATCTTTATTTTTCCTACCATTTTATTTTCTAAATCTTTACTATTATCTATACAATGAATAATCCATCTAGCATTTAATATTACAATTACAGCAATTAAAAGACAGACGAGTGCTATAAATATTCCAAAATCTCTAAGCATAATATGTTTCTCCTTTCATAAAAAAACAGTCATTAATCCTTAATATTTTAAGGACGAATGACTGTGATTCGCGGTACCACCTTAATTCATACAAACTATTTGTATGCACTTAATTAACAGATTTACCGACTGCAACGGAGTATACTTACACATACTTAAACTTCAGTATACCAGCTCCCAAGCTACCTTCAGATATGTTTGTTTAAAAGATCTTTCAGCCTATGAATCTTTCTCTCTAAAAACAACCTCTATCTTACTCCTCTTGTTCTTTGCTTTTAATTTAATTATGTTCTAAGTATAACATAATGTTTTTTAGATTTCAATACAAAAAATTAAATTTTATGTTAATAATTAAAAAAATGTTGAAAAATTTTTAAAATATAGTGTACAATTAGTGTATAGTATATACAGATTATAATTATGCAAAATACAAACAATTGAGTTTACATAACTTGACAAAAGTGCTAAGAAGTGATATAATTATAATGTATTAAATAATCGAGTTTTTGAGGAGGAATATTATGAAAGATATGAAGAAAATTAAAGAATTAAAAGAGAAATTTGATAGAGGTGAGATTTCACAAGAAGAAATCGATATTGAAACTCAAAGAAAAATAGCAAATTTATATCGTGAAGAAATTGAGGAAATAAGAAAAGATATAGAGGCAATTAGAGAAGAAGAAAGATTTTACGATGAGAGTATAGCAAATTTAGAAGAAATGATTAAAGAAAAAATGGAAGAAAATAATAAAAAAAATAAGTAGTAATAGGAGGAATTAATTATGAATAATAAAAATGTTGAAAAAAATGATGGTGGTTTTGATTTAAAATCAATAAAAAGTTTGAAAAATGGATTTTTAAATTTAAAGAAAAGTGAAAGAAATAGAGTAGATAAGAAAATTAATACATTTTCAGACCGTATGAAAACAGCACTTAAGATAGGAATACCTTTTGTTTTAGTATTAGGTGGTTTATATTTAGGTGCAATGAAATCTGCTCCAGAAATTCCGGGATTTGAACCAGGAAATAATGCTGAAAATAAAAATACAAATAAAGATACTGAAAAAGGTGTTAATGAGGTTTTAGAAGAAAAAGGATATAAATCAGATACTAAATCTAAAACTGGTGGTAGTACAAAGACAACTCCAGATATTTCTGATGATGTTACTAGTACTAGGAAAGATAAAGATGAACAAATACAAATGGATACTGATACTCCGCAACATTTTCAAAATGAAAATAATAAAGCATATGAAAATGAAATTAACAAAAGAGTTGAAGAGTCAAAAGGAAATGGAGCTAAAACTGATTCAATAGATGTCGAAGGAAAGGATGTTACAGGGGTAATTGAAACAAAACCTCAACCAGAGCCAGAAAGAACAGAAGAAAAAGTAGATATAGATAAAGAAAATTCAAAAAATGCTCAAGCTAATAAAGATGATAAAGCTCCGGAGCAAAAAGATGAATACCATGATGTAGTACAAGCCGATGATAATAGCTTAGAAGCAATGTTAAAAAGTATAGATGATGATGAGCCTACTAGATAGGAAAAACGAAAATTAATAGGTACCATAAATAGATATGGTACCTATTTTTACATCTGTATTACAATTTTTACATAAAATTAATAATATTATTTACATAAAATTGAAAAAACTATAAAAAAATGATATAATATAAGTACCAATATTTATATTATCTACTTTTATGTAAGGATAATTGAGAATCATTGAAAAATCACTATTTAGTAAAGATTACTCAATTTGAAATTTACATAAAAATGTGGTATAATATAAGTATCAAAAGATTGTTGTATTTAAAACTAATGTTTTAAATGTTAAATTAAGAAATATAATGATTTTCTGGTATTATTACTAGAAATTTTGTTACGTTTTGCAATTGGCATTTAGAGTTTTTATATACTGCGATTTTTGGTAGGTTATGCACACCTTAAGTGTAAATATTTAATAATTCAATACATTAGTTTTTCCAGCTGTGTATTGGAAAGGAGAAGAAATTATGGAAAAAATTAAAGAGAAAAAGGACGCCATGAAAGTGGCAACAGGATTTATTGCAGGTATTACTGCAGTAAAATTGGCAACAATGAGTTGCTTAGTTTTCACCGTTTGTGTGATAATCTCAATTTTATTAGTTGCATTTATTGCAATTAGTAAAATCAATGGTGACAAATTCAGCAAACAAGGAATAGTTACATTAGTTGTAGCAATAATAACACTTGTATGTGTAGGTTGTTACCACAGATATTTTTGTCACAACGTGGTGGAAACACCAGAAGTTGTAGCAGAAACAACAACAGAGGAGGATACAACAGATGATCCTGAACAAACAGCAGAAGAGACTACAGTAGAGGAATCTGAAGAAACAAATTCATATAAGGCAAGACCAGAAATGGGATATTGTCCAGAGAATGAAAGAGTTTCATCAGAAACTACAAACACAAGAAAGAATGCCGAAGAGCAAGTTCAAAAGGAAACTGATGAACCAGCTCATTTTGAAGGTGAAAACAATGAAGCTTATAAAGCTGAAATTGATGAAGCTGTAGAAGAAGCAAAAGAAAACAATGCTAATATTGGTTCAATTGATGTTGAAGGAACAGATGTAACAACAGTAGTTGAAACAAAACCTCAAGAAGAACCAGAAAGAACTGAAGAGAAAGTTGATTTAGACAAAGATGAAGCTGTAGAAATTGAAAATGAAGGTGAAGAACCTTCAACTAACGTTGAATCTGAAGAAAAAGTTGAAGATGTTGAAGCATCAGATGATAAAACTTTAGATGATATGTTAGAAGAATCAACAACTGAAATTACAGAAGATACAACAAGTGAAACTACAGAAGAAACAACTGAAGTTGTTACAAATCCAGCTAATGGTAATGTTTCAATAGAGGAAGTTACTGAAGTAGAAAATAACAACAGTGTAATTGATGTTGAAGAAATTGAAGAACCAGTTGTAGAATTACCTGAAGTTGAAGAGCCAGTTGTTGATGAAGTTGCAAAAATTGAAGTAAATGCAGTTGATGGTTACGAAGGCTATATAAACTCAACAATGCAATTTTCAATTGAAGGTGATGATGTTGTATTAGAAGGTTTAGAAGGAATTGATTATTCATTTTCAAATGGAATTCTAAGTATTAACACAGGAGATTGTGCAACAGTATTAACAATAACAGCTAGCAACAGTGTAAGCAGCCAAACATTTGACGTAAATATCAACGGCATTGTTGATTAATTGCATTTTAAGTAAGTTGTTTATAGTAGTTTCTTTATAGGTAAATGTAAGGGATGCATTTGATCGCTAATGTCTTTGTATATGGATTTAAACGAAGGTTTAATCTAATAAAGATTTAACGAGAAGAATGTATTGAAATTGTAAAACGTATTAAAAAAGTGGTTTGAATTTGTTATTATATTATCTATTAACTTTTAGTTGATATGATGTATTTTAGCAAGTTATATGATACGTTGTATGATTGTTTGAGCTTGGCATTGAATATTTAAACCGGTAAAGTGTTCAAGCAAGAAGTGCATTTCATCGAAAACATCTAGTGGTGCAAACTTAGTAAGATGAAATATATTTGGATTTTAGTCCAGATGTATCCCACTTTATTTATTAAAGAAACATTGAGAACTTTCAATGTTCTTTTTTTTTGTCTTTTTTAATATAAAAAGGCTACCCCCGAAGGGATAGCTTGAAAAAAAATTATTAAAAAGGATTACCCCAATCACAAGGATTGAAGCAAGTAGATCAGATTCGAACTGACACACCGTCTATGACGAGCTCTTCCGTGTTTGAGCTTACTACAATTATATTATATCATTTAGATTTTAAAAATTCAAGTGGTATTGTATAATATGATATAATAAATTAGGTGTTAATTATGTCAGAATATGTAAATTGTAAGATGTGTCCACGTGAATGTGGAGTAGATAGAAGATATAAACTTGGTGTGTGTAAAGCATCAGATAAAATAAAAGTTGCTCTTGCCTCAATACATAATTTTGAGGAGCCATGTATTAGTGGTAAAAATGGATCTGGTACAGTATTTTTTTCAAATTGTAATTTAAGATGTGTATATTGTCAAAATTTTAAGATTTCACGAGATGGTTTTGGTAAAGAAATAAGTGTGCAAAGACTGGCAGACATTTTTTTAGAGCAACAGGCAAGAGGTGTAAATAATATTAATTTAGTTACCCCTACTATGTATGTAGAAAGTATAATAAAAGCAATTAAAATTGCTAAAGAAAATGGTTTAAATATACCAATTGTATATAATTCAAGTGGTTATGAAAAAGTTGAAATAATAAAAAAACTAGAAGGATATATAGATATATATTTGCCAGATTTTAAATATGCTACTAATAGACTTTCTACTAAATATTCTGGTGTGAATAATTATGTAGAATCGGCATTGGCTAGTATAGAAGAGATGATAAAGCAAGTAGGAAAACCAGTTTTTGATAATAATGGTATTATGAAAAAAGGAGTAATTATTAGACATATGATACTTCCTAATAATGTATTAAATTCTAAAATGGTATTAAAGAAAATTGCAGAAAAATTTAAAAATAATGTATTAGTAAGTGTAATGGCACAATATTTTCCTTCTGGAGATGCAATTAAATATCCAGAGATTAATAGAAAAATAAGTAAGGAAGAGTTAAAAGAAATAGAAGATTATTTAATTGATTTAAATATAGAGAATGGATATATTCAAGAGCTTGGTGAACATGAAGAAGAATATGTACCGTTATTTGATTTGTCTAATATATAAACATAAATTGTGAAATCATCTCATATACTTTAGCATGAGGTGATTTTTTTGGTACGTTTTACTAAGATGCAAGGTTGTGGAAATGATTATGTATATATTAATAATGATGAGGAAAAAATAGATAATATGTCTTTTTTTACTAAGAAAGTTTCAAATAGAAATTTTGGAATTGGTTCAGATGGATGTATATTTATATATAAAGATGATAATAATGATGCAGACATTAATTTTAGGATTTTTAATCCTGATGGTAGTGAAGCTAATATGTGTGGAAATGGGATAAGATGTGTTGCTAAATATGTATATGAAAAGAACATAGTTAGAAAAAAGAGCATGAGAATTGGAACAAAGTCTGGAATTAAAGATGTTGAAGTATATGTTGAAGGTGATACTGTAAAAAATATAAAAGTAAACATGGGAGTACCTAAATTTAATACAGATATACTTGAAATAAATTATCCTAAAGATGTAATAATAAATGAGAGATTTGATATATTAGATAAAGAAATATATATTACATGTCTTTCTGTTGGAAATATTCACAGTGTTGTTTTTGTAGATAATGTGGATACTATTGATATAGAAAAATATGGAAAAGAGATTGAAAATTTAGATATTTTTAAAGATAGGACTAATGTTGAGTTTGTACAAATAATTGATAGAGAAAATATAAAAGTTCGAGTTTGGGAAAGAGGAGTTGGAGAGACTCTAGCTTGTGGAACAGGAGCTACTGCATCTGTTATAGCTGGATATTTAAATGGAGTTACTGAAAACATATGTAATGTAAATTTAAAAGGCGGAGTTTTAGAGATTGTATATAATGAGATTACAAGTGAGCTTAGTATGATAGGGACTGCTGAGACTGTTTACGAAGGCGTTTTATTTTGATTTATATTGAGTTTTTTTTCTAAATGGAATATAATTAAAGATATAATTTAGGAGAGAAATATGAGTATAAAAGAAGAGATAATAAATTATATTCCATTTAATGAACAAGAAGAAAAGGATAAAGAGTTTATTTTAGAATGTATTAATAAATTTGATGATATTTTTTTTAGAGAAAATGAGCTGGTACACTTTACATCTTCTGGCTTTGTAGTAAATAAAAATAGGGACAAAGTATTAATGATATATCATAACATATATAATTCATGGGGATGGACTGGTGGACATGCAGATGGAGAAGAAAATTTATTAAATGTTGCTATAAGAGAAGTAAAAGAAGAAACTTCTGTTAATAATATAAAGGTATTAAATAATGGTAACATTATATCAATTGATACATTACCAGTTGCAGGACATTTTAAAAGAGGAAAATATGTAAATGCACATATACATCTTTCAGTAGCCTATATTTTTGAGGCAAATGAGAATGAAGAGGTGAAAATTAAACCAGATGAAAATAGTAATATAGCTTGGCAAGATATTAATAAGGTTGTTGAGCTTTCAACAGAACCACATATGAAAATGGTTTATAAAAAAATAATTGAGAAAGTAAATCAAAACAGGTAATAATTTACAAAAGTTATTGTTTTTTATATTAAAAAATTATATAATAAAATATGATAGGTTAATACTGGAGGGGAGTATATGGAAATAAGAGAAATCTTTGATACGATTGAAAGTGACCCTAACATGGACAAGGAGCTTCAAAAAGACATTTTAGAGAAGATATCGAATATAGCAAAAGCAGATCAACTAGTGGATGGTCTAGAAGAGAAAATTGAAGAGCATAAAGACGAGCTTTCAGAAAAAGAATTAAAATATATAATAAATAAATGTATTTCATACAAAAGTGTGTTTTATAGATTTAGAAATGGTGGAATAGTGGATTATGACCAATTAAACGATATAACAAGAAGAATTTTTGAACTAGAAGAAAGTATTAGAAAAAATGATTTTAGTGTTTGGAAAGAAGAGCTTCTTGCATATAAAGGTTCAAAGCAAGATAAAGAAGAAGATAAAATGCTAAAAAATATGTTGATGGTTGTACCAGAAGAAACAAATGTAGTAGATAAAATAACACGTATGTTTAAAAGAGCAATTTGGAAAATGCAACAAAAATCTAAACAAAAAGTAAATACAGATAGAGTAATAGAATTACCACAAAATACTAATATTGATATACAGTTACATGAAGATGAATATAATAAATTAGAAAAGAATACTAAAGAGGAAAATAATGAGGTTTCAGAAGAAGAACTAGAAGATAAATTTGGAGAGGAATTTGTAGAAGATAAAAAACGAGATGATAAAAAAGAAGAAAAATAGTAAAAGGCAGTGAGCAGACACTGCCTTTTTACATTAAAAGTTGACATAAATTTAAAAATGTGATATAATTATAGCGCATTTAGAATATTAAAGATCAGATATAATTATACATGATAAATTAATTCTTTATATAAAATGCAAAATTTTTAATATAATGGAGGAGAAGATATTATGAAAAAAAGTACTTTAAGCAAATTAGAAAGGAAGTCTAAAAAAAGACAAAATATTGAAGCTGTTAATGCAGCTACTAAGTATGAGGATCATTTTTACTATGAGTATGATAAACCATTAGTAATTAATGAAAAATGTAAAATATTAGAAATTTTTGTAATGGATAATGAAGATGAAGAATACTCATCATTTAATGATGAGAAAACAGTAAGAATCGTTTTTAAAGATAAAGATGAAGATGAAAAAATGAAAAGAGATTATATAATGAGAGATAGAGTACCATATACAATGGATATCAGAACTAACTTGTCTTTATTTAATTTTGAAGATGAATTAATTAAATGTGAATCTGAAGAGGATATTGAAGATTTGCAACAAGATTACTAGAGCTAAAGCTCTAGTAATTTTTTTATGTATTCTTAAATTTGAAAAATAGCCTAAAATGTGGTATAATATAAGTGTATATATATTATTTTAAAAGAGTGAAATTATACTCTAGTTATGCAAAGAAATTTTGGAGCATTTGTATGCTGCACATTCTGTATTTCTAGTGTCGTTCTTTTATTTTAACGTATATAACATTACAAAGGAAAGAGGTTGGTTTTTATGAAACTAAAGAATTTATTAAAAAAAGAGGATACTTTTAATGTCTTGAAGGAAGGAAATTACGGAAACTATACTTTTAGAAAGGCTGTCCAAAAGGCGTATATGTCTGATCAGTTTACTGTATATATAGTAAAAGACATGGTAGTCTTTGAACAAGGGGCTAAAAGAATTGTAAAAGTTCCAGTCGATATAGTAGAGGATATTATTGGAACTGAACTCCAAATTTCAAGACGTGCAGCATAGATATAGGGGAGATAGTTATACTATCTTCTCTTTTTTGAATAAAAATATAAAAAAATAGTATAATTTACTGTATATAACAGCACATAACCTTGACATAATAATATAAAAAATGTTATAATTATTTATGTAAACAAAAATATTTGCTTCAAAGAAAAAAATAATTTTAGGAAGGAGTGGTTTTTATGTGTAATAATATACGTATGAATCAATTAAAAAAAGAAGAAAAGGAGAGGGTCGTAAGAGACCAAATTAGCGATTGGCTTGAAGATAGAAATGGACTTGAAAAAAATAAAAGTGCAATTGAAAAAGAGGAAAGTAGTGAAAATGAAATCGTATATGTTTCTGGTCATCCTTTGAAACTAAATAATGGAACTAGAGTCCATAAAATTACTTCTGAGGATATAGACGATAAATATAAAACTATTTGTATAAAATTTGTTTTTGAAAAAACTGTTAAAGAATGTACAACGTCTATAAAAAGATTTAAAAATGATAGTTTAAAAGACGTTGAGAATTTTCTGGCAAATAGTCAGTCTATTTTTCAGCTAAGAAATATTGACTTAAATTATGATTAAAAGTGGAATTTATTTTCCACTTTTTCTTTTTATTTGTAAAATAAACGACTTTAATTATAAAATAGTGTAAAATATTTAAGTTGGTA
The DNA here is from genome assembly GCA_944387385.1 of uncultured Clostridia bacterium. Taxonomy (GTDB): domain Bacteria; phylum Bacillota; class Clostridia; order TANB77; family CAG-465; genus CAG-465. Next base: position 24,165 of record CALXES010000010.1, read on the forward strand.
AAAAAAGGCAAAAATAGTACCATTTTACTAAATTTAAATATATATATGTATTACTTTCATGTAACTTTTTGAAATAAATTAATGAAAAATGTAGATTTTATTAAAAAAAGTTAAATAAAAACTTGTAAATATAATTAAAGTATGATATAATAATTTCCTTTTTGATAGGAGGATTAAGGTGAATTTAGAGATTATAACTACACCTAGTGGAGCAGAACTGACTAGTATAAAATATAACGGTAAAGAATACTTGCATCAAGGAGATAAGGTCTTAGATAAAGATGGAAAAGTATACTGGAAAAGAAGAGCCCCAATCCTTTTTCCTATAGTTGGAAGCTTAAAAAATAACACTACAATAATTGATGGAAAAAAATATAATATGTCACAACATGGGTTTGCGCGCGACATGAAGTTTGACATTGTATCAATATCAGAAAGGGAACATACATATGTATTAAAATATAACGAAGAAACATTGAAGATGTATCCATATAAATTTGAACTATATGTAACATATTTAGTTGATAAAAATAAGCTTACTGTAAAATATAGAATAAAGAATTTAGACGATAAAACAATGTTTTTTGGATTAGGCGGTCATCCTGCGTTTGTGATAGATTTAAAAAATAATAAATACAGGCTTGAGTTTGAGAAAGTGGAGGAAAATATAAGGTTTTATCAGTTAGATAATGGATTAATATCATATAAGAATAATTATATAAATAGTAATCTTTTATCTAATAATAAGTATCTTGATATAAAAAGGGATACATTTACGCATGATGCGATCATAATGAGTAATTTAAACTCAGAAAAAATTAGGTTGATAGAAAATGAAAATATAAGGTTGGAATTGTGTTTTTCGAGTTTTAAATATTTAGCTATTTGGGCTAAAAAGGAAGCACCGTTTGTATGTATTGAACCATGGCTTACTACAGCGGATTATGTTGATTCCAATCAACAATTTAAAGAGAAAAAAGACAATATTAAGTTAGATTCTCTTAAAGAGTATGAATGTGAATACTCAGTTATATTTAAATAGATTAAAAAATGAAATTTGGTTAAGGTATATTGGTACTAATATACCTTATTTTTTTACCAAAAAAAGGAAGTGCTTTACTTCCTTTATATTAGTTTTAGTATTTTATCAACTTTATCTGTTTTTTCAAAAGATACATTTAGATCTTCCCTTCCAATATTACCATAGTGAGATAAATCAGAATAAATAGGCATGCGTAAATTTAATGTATTTATAATTCCCTCTGGTGTAAAATCAAATAATTTATTTATTATATCAAGAATTTTATCTTCTGGTATTGTATTTGTATTAAATGTGTTTATATATATTGATACTGGTCTTGATACTCCAATAGCATAAGATAATTGAATCTCACACTTTTTAGCAAGTTTTGCTTTTACAATATTTTTAGCAACATATCTTGCCATATATGCAGCGCTTCTATCTACTTTTGTTGGATCTTTTCCACTGAAAGCTCCACCTCCATGACGAGCATATCCACCATAAGTATCAACAATGATTTTTCTACCTGTTAAACCACTATCACTTTCAGGTCCACCAATAACAAATCTTCCAGTTGGGTTTATAAAAATTTTAGTTTTATCATCAAGCATATTATTTGGCACTGTTGGTAAAATTATATTTTCATATACATCTTTTCTTAGTTTTTCTATAGATACGGTATCTTTATGTTGAGTAGAAACAACGACTGTATCTATCCTTTTTGGAATATCGTTTTGATATTCTATAGTAACTTGAGTTTTACCATCTGGCATTAAATAATCTAATATTTTTTTGTTTCTTGTCTCTTCTAACCTCTTGGCTAATTTGTGTGCAAGTGATATTGGTAGTGGCATTAGTTCTTCTGTTTCATCACATGCATACCCAAACATTATTCCTTGATCGCCTGCTCCTAGAGTTTTACTGTTATCATACGAAGAATTTACACCTTGAGCAATATCACTAGATTGTTCTTGTATACCTATAATAACTTTGCAATTATCTACATCAAAGCCACTTCCTTTTGTTGTATACCCTATTTTTCTAAGAGTATCTTTAGCTATTTTTTCATAGTCTAAATTTGCTTTTGTGGAAATTTCTCCAAATATAAATATTGTATCTTTTGAAATAGATGTTTCACATGCAACTCTTGAATTTTTATCTTCTTTAAGTGCTGCATCAAGTATTGAATCAGAAATATAATCACATACTTTGTCTGGGTGACCACTTGTAACTGATTCTGAAGTAAATAAGTAATTTGTCATAAATATTCCCCCTAACATAGTATTAAAATATCGGCATGTATAAAAAAAGACTAGCTACGGCAAGCTAGTCAAGAAAACTTATCTTTCGGTTATGCCGCAGGAATTAGCACCTTACTTTTGCAGGTTGCTGGACTTCATAGGGCCTGTCCCTCAGTCACTCTGGATAAGATATATTTTAATGTGACATTATTTTAGCACTGTAGTATATTTTAGTCAATACTAAAAAGTAAAATATATGCTTTTATTTGCAAATTTAGGTTGTATAATGTATAATATTGCACAAAGAAGCGAGGAATAATTATGTTTGAAGATAGTTTTGTAATAGTTGATTTAGAGACAACAGGGCTAAGTCCGAAAAATAGTGAGATTATTGAGATAGGTGCTATAAAAGTTGTAAATAACCAAATAGTAGATACGATGGATGTATTTGTTAGGCCTTCTAGACCTTTATCTTGGTTTACAACAAATCTTACTGGAATTACTAATGAAATGGTAGATGAGGGATTAAATATTAAAGAAGCATTAAAAGTATTTGATGAGTTCTCATTTGGAATGAGGCTTATGGCGCATAATGCCAAATTTGATATGAGTTTTCTTGATACTTATATGAAAAAGGAATTAGGTAAAAATGTAAGAGAAGATTCTATGGATACATTACTTTTATCTAGAGCTATTGTAAAGGATGTACCTAATTATAAATTGGAGACACTTGCAAATAGATTTAATATAGATTACAGTGGGGCACATAGATCTTTAAGAGATTGTGAAATAACACTAGATGTATATAATAATATTAGAAAGATTTATAATGGTGAACAATGTGGATAATCAAGGTTTAAAAAGGGGAACTTTAAAATTATTAGATTATAATGATAAGTATAAAAAAATATTTGAAAATGAAAAATCTGAACTTGAAAAGATATTAGATGGATTTTATATTGAAATTGAACATGTTGGAAGTACAGCAATTAAAGGTATAAAATCAAAACCAATTATAGATATTCTAGTTACATGTAGTAATTTAGAAAAGTTTATTGAGTTTGCTAAAAAAAATGTAGCAAATGGGACTTATACAATAAAAGAGGAACCAACTAGAGGTGGAGATTTTTTAATTAGAAAAGAAGAAAATGGAAAAGTAAAAGCTTTTATTCATGTGTTACCCAAAGAAAGTGATATTGCTAAAAATTATATATTATTTAGAGATTATCTAAATAATAACAAAGAAGAAGCTAAAAAATATGAAAAACTTAAACTTGAATTATATAATAAATATAAAAATGATAGACAAAACTATACACTAGGAAAAGATAAATATATAAATAGTATTATACAGAAAGCTAAAAAAGAAGAATATAGATAAATTCTATATTCTTTTTTAACATCCACAAAAACAAAATAAAAGTATCAGTAATAGTAAAATTAGTATAAAGTTACCATTACAAAATAAATCTGTTATGCAGTTTCCAGAATTGTTTTGTGAATTATTACAACAATTATTCATATTACCATCTCCTTGTGTTGTTATTTTATTTATTAAAACATAAATACCAGTCTAAACAGTTATTAGGATTATTTACCTTCATTTTTTCCATCATTTCTAAATAATTTTGCGGTGATGGTGCTACAGTAGAACTACCAGGCACCCAATTTGCTGGAGTTAAAACATTTTCATTATCAGTCATTTGTAGAGCATCCACCATCCTTAAAATTTCAGTTATATTTCTTCCATTTTGAGCAGGATAAATAAGAATGCATCTTATTATTTGATTTGGGTCTATTATGTATACATTTCTTACTGTTTGACTATCATCGTTTATATTTGTTAGCATTCCATATTTGTTAGCAATGTCTTTATTGTTATCAGATATTATAGGAAATGGAATAGCCGTTCCTGTATTTTTTTCTATGTCTTTTATCCATGCTATATGTGAAGGATTGCTATCTACACTTAATCCTAGTAGACCACAATTTCTTCTACTAAATTCGTCGTTAAGTTTTGCAAAAGAAATTATTTCAGTGGTACAAATAGGAGTAAAATCTGAAGGATGGCAAAATAATACTAGCCATTTTCCTATGTAATCTGTAAGCTTTAATGGACCAAAAGTAGAATTTGCGTTAAATCTTGGAGCTTTGCTACCAAGCATAGGCATTTTAATTTTGTTTTCTTCCATTGTCAATTCCTCCTTGGTATATGGTATGAATAAGATATTTTTTTGTGATTACTATTTTTCTAAAACGACAAATTAATAGCAAAAAAGCTCGAATAAAATCAAAAATATATACAATTATTATAAAAGTTGTATAATAGCTTTGTACATAAAGAGAACTACTATACGAAAAAAAGATATGAAAACTAAAAAGTCTATCCTATAAAGCAAAGAGTAGTATTTTAGTTCTTCGAAATAAAATTAAACTGTAATAAAAAGGAGGGAGTAAATTAGAAGATATAATTATATAATAAGACAAAAAAAAGAATATAGTCATACTATATTCAAAAGATAATTTTGCAAAAATTTAATTAATCTATTACTGTTATGTTGTGATAGAAAAATTTTAAGACATCATCTGAAAAATGAATGTCATAGAATGTATCAATACTATTTTGAGGAGGAATTTTATTCCTTCTTTCTTTTTGTCTAAGTAGTGCTCCACTTGAAAAAATCACATCAATAGATAATATAGTAACTAAGACAAATGTTAGTATTTTTGTGAATTTATTAGAAAATGTATCTACTAATTTAGATAAAATTGGATAAATAAATCTAATCCAAATTATACCTAAAAATCCCCAAAAGAAACAGTAAATTAAACTTGTTCTATTTCCAAGTATACCTAGGTTACTTGGTTTATACATCCAAGATACAGTTCCAAAAAGTATCTCTTGAAATATGCTACACGCAGTCTCAAAAAGTCCACCTATTATAAAGGAAGCTATATACAAAATAAAATTATTATATTTTCTTAAATTAAATAGTAATAGTGATATTAAAATTGCTCCTATTCCATATACTGGATTTAAGGGCTCTAATATTAAAGCTGTTCTATATTCAAAGTATCCATTGGTCAAAATACACCATATAGTCTCAATTATAACTCCAGCAATACCACCTATATAAAATATCCAAAATAATTTATATAAATTAAATTCATCTTTAAATTTTTTCTTATCATAATCAATTATATTATTCATATATTCACCTATAAATATATTGTATTGGTTTTTATAAAAATAATCAATATATAAATACTTTATATTATATCTTAAAAAAACATGTACGTAAATACTTTTTTTAATATAAAAAAATAAATTGTTGAATTAAAACATTACGCTTGATAAACCAATTTCTTCGTGCTAAAATCATATTAGGTTTTTTAAAATAGGAGGACACTTATGGAAGAAGTAAATGTAACAGATATGATTAATGATCTTGTTAAAAAAGCTAAAGAAGCAGAACAAGAGTATATGAAACTAGATCAAGCTAAAATTGATGAAATAGTTAAACAAATGTCAATAGCTGCAAATGCCAAGCATATGGAACTTGCTCGTCTTGCAGTTGAGGAAACAAAAAGAGGAGTAGTAGACGATAAAGTTACTAAGAATATATTTGCATCTGAATATATTTATCATAATATAAAATATAATAAAACAGTTGGAGTTATTGAAGAAAATGAACTTGAAGATTATGAACTAGTTGCAGAACCAGTTGGAATAATTGCTGGAGTAACTCCAGTTACTAATCCAACATCTACTACAGTATTTAAATCTTTAATAGCTGTAAAGACTAGAAATCCTATCATATTTGGATTTCATCCTTCTGCACAACAATGTAGTATTGCAGCAGCTAAAACAGTACTAGATGCTGCAGTTAAGGCAGGAGCACCAAAAAATTGCATTCAATGGATTGAAAAACCATCAATAGATGCAACAAACGCTTTGATGAATCATAAAGATGTTAAGATAATTCTTGCAACAGGTGGATCTGGAATGGTTAAATCTGCATATTCTTGTGGAAAACCAGCACTTGGAGTTGGACCTGGGAATGTTCCTTGCTATATTCATAAGAGTGCAAAACTTAGAACTTCAGTTACAGATTTAATAATGTCAAAGACTTTTGATAACGGAATGATTTGTGCATCAGAGCAATCTGTAATAGTAGATAAAGAGATAAAAAATGAATTTGAAAAACTAATGAAAGAGTATGGATGTTATTTCTTAAACGAAAAAGAGAGAGAAAAGCTTCAAAAATACGTTATTGTAGAAAAGAATGGTGCTTTAAATGTTAATTCTGCAATAGTTGGTCAATCAGCTTATACAATTGCTAAAAATGCTGGTATAAATGTTGATGAAAAAACAAAAATACTAATTGCCAAACTAGATGGTGTAGGAGATGATTATCCATTATCTAGAGAAAAGTTAAGTCCAATTCTTGCATATTATGTTGTAAAAGACGAAAATGAAGCATTGGATATTGCAAGTAAGTTATTAAGTTATGGAGGACTTGGGCATTCAGCAGTTATTCATGCAGAAGAAAAAGATATAATAGAAAGATTTGGTAATACTATGAAAGCTGGAAGAATTATTGTAAATTCACCATCAACTCATGGGGCAATTGGTGACATATATAATTCAAACTTACCATCTTTAACACTTGGCTGTGGTACTTTTGGAGGAAATTCAACTACATCAAATGTTTCAGCTGTTAATTTAATAAACATTAAAAGAATGGCAAAAAGGAGGGTTAATATGCAGTGGTTTAAAGTTCCAAATAAGATCTTTTTTGAGCCAGGATCAATTCAATATTTACAAGTTATGAGAGATATTTCCAGAGTATTTATTGTAACAGATAAGGCAATGGTAAAACTTGGATATGTAGATAAAATACTTTATTACTTAAGAAATAGAAAAAATAAAGTTCATTCATATATATTTGATCAAGTTGAACCAGATCCATCTTTTGATACAATTAATAAAGGCGTGGATATAATGAACAAATTTGAACCGGATTGTATTTTAGCTTTAGGTGGAGGAAGTGCAATAGATGCAGCAAAGGGAATGTGGCTTTTATATGAGCAACCAGAAGTAGACTTAGATGCTATGAAAAATAAGTTCATGGATATAAGAAAAAGAGTATATAAGATTGAAGATTTGGGCAAAAAAGCTAAGATGGTTGCAATACCAACAACAAGTGGTACTGGATCTGAGACAACTTCTTTTGCAGTTATTTCAGATAAAGTCAATAATATGAAGTATCCACTTGCAGATTATGCTTTAGTTCCAACGGTAGCTATTGTTGATCCAGAACTTGTATATTCTCTACCATCAAAAAGCGTTGCAGATACAGGAATGGATGTGTTAACTCATGCACTTGAGGCATATGTATCAAATATGGCAACTGACTATACAGATGGTTTAGCAGAAAAAGCTGTTGAACTAGTATTTAAGTATTTAGTAAGATCATATAATTCTTCAGAAGATAAAGAGGCAAGAGAAAAAATGCATAACGCAAGTACTATTGCTGGTATGGCGTTTTCAAATGCATTTTTAGGAATAAACCATTCACTTGCGCATAAAATTGGTGCAGAATATCATGTACCGCATGGAAGAGCAAATGCAATATTACTTCCATATGTAATAAAATATAATTCAATTATGCCAGATAAATTTGTGTCTTTTCCAAAATACGAGTATTTTATTGCAGACAAAAGATATGCAGATATTGCTAAAAGACAAGGATTTCCAGCTAAGAGTACACAAGAAGGAGTGGATTCTTTAATTAATGCTATAAGAGAATTAATGAAGAGTATGAACATGTCTATGTCATTTAAAGATGAAGGAATTGATGAAGAGGAGTATATGCAAAAAGTTGAAGAGCTTGCATATAAAGCTTTTGAAGATCAATGTACAACAGCAAATCCAAAACTGCCACTAGTTGAAGATTTAAAACAAATTTTAATAGATGCATATTATGGAGAAGAAAAATAATATATAAATAAATAGCACTTAAGAAATAAATCTTAAGTGCTATTTTAAATTAAATATTTTAATTTTTCGCATTGGAAAGAATTCATATATACCAATTTTTGTAATCTGTGCTTCAATATTAATATTTAGAGATTGCATAATCTTATCTGCTCTATTAATTTTTAGTGGATTACAATCTTTTAATAAAGTCATATGGGGTGTAAATTTGTTTGACTCAATAGAGTAGTTGTATCCTACATTTCCATGAAATTCATCATACTTTTGATGAAACTTAAAATGTAAGTCTTTTATATTTTTATCATTACTTGTTGTAAGATATATAACTTTATTTGAGAATTTTCCTAATTTATCTAATTTTATATTTACTTTGTTATTATTTAAGCAAAAATTTTCTGTATGTTTAATTAAATCATTTTCACTTATATTAACATATGCACCTAGTGTTATATGAGGTGGATACATATCATAGCTCAAATCATTTTCTTTTAGTATTTTTCTAATCTCAATTAGCTTATTATTTGTTTCATCATCAAAAAGAGCCATTACACATAAATATTTATCTTCCATAATTTTTCTCCTTTATATATTTAATTATATCAATAAAGATGAAATAATAAAAGACTCACATGAATTATACATGTGAGAGTTGTTATGAATTAAAAATAGTTTCTATTTTTCCATCATAACCGTCACGTACGGTGACTTTATTTTTTTCTACCCAAACGATAGTTTTCCAAGGAAAAACTTTTGAATCTATTTCAGCTTTTTGAGCAGCATATAAAAGAATATCGTCTGGATTATAATCTACTTTTATTATAACGGTTGAAGTCTCTTTTAATTCATCTTTTATTCTTTTTGCTAAAACTTTTTCAAATTTATTTAGTTTTTCTTCGTTTGGTATTGCATTCAAAGCATTTTGAGTAGCTAATAATGAAGCTAAAAAATTTGTAGTATCATTTTCTCCATTATTAAATTTCTTTCCATTTTTAATTCTTGTTGCCCACCAATTTGCGGCAATTTCATATGATTTTTCCATATGATCATCCTCCCTTAATATTAATTTGACGGATTAAAATATATCCATTAATTAGTATTATATCACAGTTAACATAAAAATGCAATATGTGTTATGTTGACAATTATTTAAAAATATGTTAATATATCTATACAAGTTAATATTAAAGCGTTGATTGAGAGAGTAGCATATTATTAAGCTAAAGCGAGTTAGTGATGGTGTGAGACTAATAGTGAATGATATTGTGAAGAGAGCTCATGAGTGACTATCAGAACTGAAAATATATAGTAAAAGTATGATAGTACGTATAACCTACGTTACAGGTAATTGAGTGGTCTATAATTTATAGGCAACTAGAGTGGTACCGTGCGTAAAGCACCTCTAGAATAACTAGAGGTGCTTTTTTGTACCCTAGTTGAATATAAAATTCGAAAGGAGAAATCATTATGAAAGAAAATGCAAGTTACAAAAAGTTCTTTTATAGTGGATGGCCTAAACGAAGACGTAGATAATACTAATTTTTTAATTAATACTAAAAAAGGAAGGGGAGAATTTTAATGAAACATAAAAAAATAGTATTATCATATTCAGGAGGACTAGATACCTCTGTAATGATCACATGGCTAAAAGAAAATTATAAGGGAGCTGAAATAATAACAGTAACAGGAGATGTAGGACAAGGAGAGTCAGAGTTAGTAGGTCTTGAAGAAAAAGCAATAAAAAGTGGTGCATCAAAAGCGTATATATTAGATTTAAAAGATGAATTAGTAAATGAATATATAGTTCCGACAATAAAGGCCGGAGCAAAGTACGAAGATTCATATTTACTTGGTACTACTTTTTCAAGACCTCTTATTGCAAAGAAACTAGTTGAGATAGCAAATAAAGAAGGTGCAACAGCAATATGTCATGGAGCAACAGGAAAGGGAAATGACCAGGTTAGATTTGAGCTTGGAATAAGAAATTTTGCTCCAGACATTGACGTAATCGTGCCATGGAGAACATGGGAATTAAAAACAAGAGAAAAAGAAATAGAATATGCAGAAAAACATAATATACCTCTTATTATAAATAGAGAAACTAATTATTCAAAAGATAAGAATTTATGGCATTTATCACATGAAGGATTGGATTTAGAAGATATTCAAAATGAGCCTAAATATGAAGAAATTCTTGAAATGGGAGTAAGTCCAAAACAAGCACCAGATAAAGAAGAAGAGATAACTATTGGATTTGAAAATGGAGTTCCAATATCTTTAAATGGAAATAAAATGAAAGTTATAGATATTATATTAAAACTTAATGAAATTGGAGGAAGAAATGGAATAGGAATTGTAGATATGGTAGAAAATAGACTTGTTGGTATGAAATCAAGAGGAGTATATGAAACACCAGGCGGAACAATTATATATGAAGCACATAAACTTTTAGAAACAGTATGTTTAGATAAGGACACTATGCATTATAAACAAAGAGTATCTGAAAAATTTGGTGAGTTATTGTATAATGCTTGTTGGTTTACACCATTAAGAGAAGCTATATCTGCATTTATAGATAAGACACAAGAAAATGTTACTGGTGAAGTTAAATTAAAATTATATAAGGGAAATATAATTAATGCTGGAATCACTAGTCCATATTCTTTATATTCAAAAAAAATTGCTTCTTTTGATGAAGAAGATGAATATAATCATGAAGACTCACTTGGGTTTATTAATTTATATGGTTTACCAACTAAAGTTAGAGCTAAAAAAATGTTAGAAGTTAAGGAATAGGAGGTATTATCATGCCATTATGGGAAGGAAGATTTAAAAAGAACATAGATACGAAAACTAATGATTTTAATTCTTCAATTAGTTTTGATTCTAGAATGTATAAGCAAGATATACAGGGAAGTATTGCACATGCCAAAATGTTAGCAAAGCAAGGAATAATAGAGAAAATTGAAGCAGACAAAATTATAAATGAATTAAATAAAATAATGAATGAAATAAATGATGGAATATTAGAAATAGATCAAGAAGCAGAAGATATTCATATGTTTATTGAAGCAGAGCTTACTAAAAGATTAGGAGATACTGGAAAAAGATTACATACTGCAAGAAGTAGAAATGATCAAGTAGCATTAGATTTAAGAATGAATTTAAAAGAAGAAACAACAACATTAATAGAGCTACTTAAAGAGTTAATAAAAGAATTATTACAAAAAGCAGAAGAAAACGTAGAAGCTGTTATGCCTGGTTATACACATTTGCAAAGAGCTCAACCAATAACTTTTGCACATCATTTATTAGCATATGTGGAAATGTTTATAAGAGATATTAATAGATTAAAAGATACATATGAAAGAATTAATATAATGCCTTTAGGCAGTTGTGCTTTAGCTGGAACTACATATAATTTAGATAGAGAATTTGTAAAAGAAGAACTTGGTTTTTATGATGTTACTCAGAACAGCTTAGATGGTGTATCTGATAGAGATTTTGTTATAGAACTAGCATCTAACATTTCTATAATAATGATGCATTTGTCTAGAATTAGTGAGGAGATTATAATGTGGTGTTCTTGGGAGTTTAAATTTATAGAGCTAGATGATGCCTTTTCAACTGGATCTTCAATTATGCCACAAAAGAAAAATCCAGATATTGCAGAGCTTATAAGGGGAAAAACAGGAAGAGTTTATGGAAATTTAATTACACTTTTAACAGTGATGAAAGGAATTCCTCTTGCATATAATAAGGATATGCAAGAAGATAAAGAAGCAATTTTTGATAGTGTAGATACCGTAAAGATATGTATTGAAACTCTAATTCCTTTATTAAAGACTATGAAAGTAATTAAACAAAATATGAGAAATGCAGCTTCAAAAGGATTTATTAATGCAACAGATTGTGCTGATTATCTAGTAAAAAAGGGAATACCATTTAGAAAAGCATATAAGATAGTTGGACAAATTGTATCATTTTGCATTGAAAATAATATTACATTAGAAGAAATGTCAATTGAAGATTATAAAAATTTTGATATGAATTTTGATAATGATATATATGATGAAATCAATTTAGAAAAATGTGTAACTAATAGAAATGTTGTGGGAGGACCTTCACCTGTACAAGTAATAAAAAGAATAGAAAAATTAAAAGAAGCCTACTAAGTATAAAAAAGCGAATGAAATAAATCATTCGCTTTTTATTATTTGCTTTTAGCAAAATATTTTGGTGGGAATGACCGGAATCGAACCGGTACGAGGTTTAACCCTCGCAGGATTTTAAGTCCTGTGCGTCTGCCAGTTCCGCCACACTCCCGCTGATTGATATTCTATCACTTATTTTGTTTAGTGTCAATAAAAAATATTTAAAAATAGTAATGAAATTTAAAATTATATAGGATATAATAAGTATATATAATTTACGGAGGTATTTATGATAGAGTATATTGGTATAGATATAGGAGGAACAAATATTAGAGTTGGAGCTGTAGACAAAAACTATAATATAATTTATATAAATAAGGAAGGTACTTTAGAAAATGTTACTTCTTCTGAAGAATTATATATAAAAATAAAAGAAATGATAATGAATGTTCCAAATTATAAAGAGGCAAAGGCAATCGGTATAGGTGTTCCTGGAGCAGTAAAAAGTAATAGAATAATGACAGCAAGAAATTTAATGTATTTAAAGGATTTTCCATTAGCTGAAAGATTAAAGTATGATTTTGATAAAGAGGTTTATATAGAAAATGATGCAAAAGTTGCAGCTCTAGCACAAGCTTTAAAAGGAATTGGAAAAGATTTTAATAAAGTTTGTTATATTACTCTTAGTACTGGAGTTGGTGGAGGAGTAGTGATAGATAAAAATATATATCAAGGAGCAAATAATATTGCTGGTTATTTTTCTAGAATGATTTTAGATGGTAAAAATATTGCAGAAAATCTAATTAGTGGAACAGCATTAGTAAATAAAGCAAAACAGAATAGATTAGAAAATATAAAAAATAGTTATAATTTATTTAAATATAGTGAAGAAAATGAGATAGCTAGTAAAATTGTAGATGAATTTATTCATGATTTAGTTGTTTTGCTTTTAAACATAGCTATAACATTAAATCCAGATATTATTATTTTGGGTGGAGGAGTTATGAACTCAAGTGATTATTTTTTAGAAAAAACAAGAAGTCAATTTAATAATTTAGCTCATAACTTTGCTAAAAATACAAAAATAGAAAAAGCAGATTTAAAAGAGCCTGGTGTTATAGGTGCAGCAATGTTATGTATAAAAAAATAAGTGCAGTAAATCTGCACTTATATTATTTCTGTTCCAATTTATTGATAATAAAGTATTTATTTGTAACTGAAGCGTTGAATTCTAAACTGGATAAGATATTATATCCTTTTTTAATAAGTAGGAATGAATAAGTTTATTGAAATAATTTTAATTTTTTTTTTGAATATAAATATATTATTTGTTTATACTTCTGTTTAGATTAATAATAGATAGACTTTATTAACTATTGTTTTGATTGAAAAATTACTAAAAAAAAAAGTAATTATAATGAGAATTATTAATAGTATAATATTAAAATAAATTAATTTTTTTGGCAATTTTTTCTTCTTCTTGTATAAATAGTTCTTTGTTATTTAGAAGTACATTTATTTTTTCAATATAATCTAAATATTTTTTATCTTTATAGTACATTTTTGCATATCCATTTGTTTTGCTATATTTACTAGATAACTTTTTAAATGAATATTCAATAACATCATTTAAGGTAGGATTTTCAGATTTATGTTTGTCTTTTTGGTATCTTAGAGAACGAATCAACATGTTTTCTACAGATATTTCTCTATCTGCTGATGATACGATTTTTCCATATATATTTCTTGCTTCGTATTCTAGACTAGCTCTGTGATCTATAATTGCTTCATACATAATTTTTCTTTGTTCTTCAGTAAAATATTTTTTAATCTCACTGTCTTGCATAAATATATCAGCTGATACTTTTTCATGTTCATCTGGGTTTACAGAGTAGCCTATATCATGAAAGATAGCTATTGTATAAACCATATCTTTATTTACATCTAGACTAAATTCATTTATTATCTCATAACTTCTATTTACTACATATTGTATATGTTCTACATCGTGACCACCTATGTTGTTTTCATATTTAGGTAAAATTACATTATTCAAATAATTATATAAATCTATATTCATTTTAATCACCAAAAATATTATACATTAATTATTTTTGAAATTAAATAAAAAACTATAAAATCACAATAAATAGTATATTTCATAAAATGTAATAGGTAGTTTTGCTATCTTAAGGAGGATAAAATTGAAAAAAGTAAAATTTAGTATTGTATTAATATTGATTTGTTTATTACAAATGATTTTTAGCTTTGTATTTGCTATATCTCCTTCAAGTGACATTATATATAATGGTATTGATGTAAGTGAATATCAAGGATATATTAATTATAATTTGGTGAAAAATTCAGGAATAGATATAGTTTATATAAGAACAAGTGAAGGTACAAATTTTATAGATCCATATTTTAAAGAAAACTATAACAATGCAAAAGCAGCGGGATTAAAGGTTGGATTTTATCACTATGTTACTTCAAGAAGTACAGAAGAAGCAATAGTAGAAGCTGACTATTTTGCCTCAGTAATTAATGGAACATCACCAGATTGCTTACTTGCAATGGACTTTGAGTATTTTGGCGGATTATCAAACTCAGAAGTAAATGCTATATCTCAAACTTTTATGCAAAGGATAGAAGAGGTTACAGGTAAAAAAGCTATAGTATATAGTGATGCATATAATGCCGGAAATGTATTTGACTCTAGTTTGTCTTCATATCCATTGTGGATAGCTGAATATGGAGTAGAAGAACCAGAACTTTATAGAAATTGGAGTTTTTGGACTGGATTTCAGTATTCAGATACAGGAAGTATTTCAGGTATAAGTGGAAATGTAGATTTAGATAGATTTACTGAGGACATATTTTTAGATGATACAGATGAGATTGCAAGTTCTGGAAATAATGTTGTTCCTCAAAATAATGGTGTAGATGTAACAATAACAGTTCAAGCTGGAGATACACTAGCTGAAATTGCATATAAATATGGAACAACTGTTGATAGCATTGTAAGACTTAATAATATACAAAACCCAAATTTAATTTACGTTGGTCAAAGACTAATAATTAGAACAACAGAAAATTCACAAGGAAATGAAGAAAGTAGTACCGTATATTATACTGTAAAAAGTGGAGATACATTATCAAATATTGCAAGGCAATATAATGTGACTGTTCAGAGTATAGCTAGTGAGAACAACATATCAAATCCAAATTTGATTTATGTTGGTCAAACACTTGTTATTGAAACTGTAAGATATGATGTGCACGCTACTGGAAAGACAATTTATCTTGTAAGATTTGGTGATACACTATCTGAGATTGCTCAAAAATATGGTACTACAGTAAATGAACTTGTAAGATTAAATAATATACAAAATCCAAATTTAATATATGTTGGAGAAAAGATTATAATATAAAAAAAGAAACGCATTTATTTGCGTTTCTTTTCTTACCAAATAAATTGGTGGGAATGACCGGAATCGAACCGGTACGAGGTTTAACCCTCGCAGGATTTTAAGTCCTGTGCGTCTGCCAGTTCCGCCACACTCCCGTGTGAACAGTTTTTATTTTAACATCTTTGTAAATAAATGTCAATACATTACTCGGAATAATTTTTATTAGACTGTATTTTTTTCTTTTTTAATTTATTTATTAAAGGTTCAAATGTTTCTCTGGTTGAGCAATATTTATCTACAGACGTTACAATAATACTTTCTTTATATTTAGGAATATGTCTAAATGTAAGTGGCCACATATGCTTTTCTATAATATCTTTCTCGATATCGTTCAAATTAAAATATTTGCACGCATTTTCTAAAGCTTTTTTTGGATGTGTAAAACCATGTTTTTTAAATAATGGTTTTTTATCAATAACTTTATGCCAATCATATAAGAATAAATCATGTAATAGTCCAGCTCGTGCTGTAGATTTTGCATCAAGATTTAACTTTTTAGCTATTTTATAACTTACGTATGATACTTTTAAGCAGTGATCAAAAGTTGTAGTTGTTCCATGCTGAATAAATCCTTTCATTGAATTAACAGCATCGTTTTGTAGTAAATCAGATATGTATAATATATATTCATTATCTAATTGTACTTCATCAAGTTTAGATAATATTTCTTCAATATCAATTTTTATCATAAAAAAACCTCACATTAAAATTATATCATATAATATATATTATGTTCAATTATTTATATAAATTTATCTATTTTTACAATATAATTACTTAAAATATTGTGTGTAATAAAAAAAAGTGATATAATATTACGTGCTAAAAAACAGGAGGAATAATTATGGTAAAAATTTTATTTTATGATACAAAGCCTTATGATAAGAAACTTTTTGAAGATTATAACAAAGATTATGGCTTTGAAATTAGATATCTAGAGACAAAGTTAAATAGCGAAACTGCTCCACTTGCTGCAGGATATGATGCAGTATGTATATTTGTAAATGATATAGCAGATAAAGAGACTTTAGAAATATTAAAAAATTGTGGAGTAAAATTACTAGTATTACGTTGTGCGGGATTTAATAACGTAGATATTCAAAATCTTCCAGAAGGATTAAAAGTTGTTAGAGTTCCAAGATATTCACCATATGCAGTAGCAGAACATGCTGTAGCTCTTTTATTAAGTGTTGATAGAAAGATATATAAATCATATCAAAGAACAAAAAAATATAACTTTACTTTAAATGGACTTTTAGGTTTTGATATTCATGGTAAAACAGTTGGCGTAATTGGAACAGGAAAAATAGGTAAAGTTTTTATCCAAATAATGAAAGGTTTTGGTACAGAAGTATTAGCTTATGATGTATATAAAGATGAAGAAGCTGCAAAAGAATTAGGATTTAAATATGTAGATTTAGATGAATTATATGAAAAATCAGATATTATTTCTTTACATTGTCCATTAACTAAGGAAAATGAGAATATGATTAATAAAGAAGCAATGGACAAAATGAAAGATGGAGTAGTAATTATTAATACAAGTAGAGGAAAACTAATTAATAGTGATGATTTAATTAAAGCTTTAAGTAGTGAAAAGATTGGTGGAGTAGGACTAGATGTTTTTGACGATGAAGGAGATTTCTTCTTAAATGACATGTCTAACTCATATTATAGAAGTCCAGAATTATCTATACTTTTATCTATGCCTAACGTAGTAATAACATCTCATCAAGCTTTCTTTACTAAAGAGGCATTAAATAAAATAGGTCAAGTAACAATGGATAATATTAAAAGTTATTTTGAAACTGGAGAATGTGAAAATTTTGTACAATAAAATAGGAAGAAGAGAAAATCTTCTTCCTAATTTTTTTTTATTATTGAATTTAAGGATAAACTTCCTAAAATTATTCCGTCCATAATGAGCATTACAGGAGTATCTGAAAGTTTTGAAAAATTATCTTGTACATAATTTCGTATTTTATCTGCAGTATATGATGCATTGTTTTGTATTATTTTATCATCTGATGCAAATTCATAATCAAGTGGTGTATAGATATAAATAACTATTTGAGCAACTCCATTACGCATTTCAAATCTATGTGTCATTTGAACCATTTTAATCACCTAGAAGTATTTTGTGAAAAAATGAGATAAAATATTCAATTATCTTTTAAAACATATACTGTTGTGTTAAAATAATTCTATGAAACAGAAGATTTTTTTAATATATATAATACTTACTATTATTTTCAATAGTTATATTTTTGCTACTATTAATTTTGATGATATATATTCTCCAAATGTAGGAGTATATAATCTAGAGAATATGGAAATGATTTATGGCAAAAATGAAAATGAAATAATTTCTTTTGCAAGTATTACTAAGGTAATGACAGCTATAGTAGCAATTGAAAATATAGAAAATATTAATGACACAGTTATTGTTGATTATAGTAAAATAGATGGAAAAGTAGATATTGAATTAGTTACTGCGGGAATATATGACGGACAGAGTTTAACATATTATGATTTACTTGCAACTATGTTAGTTCCATCAGGAGCAGATAGTGCAGAATATCTAGCTAATATTATTTTTGATAGTGAAGAGATATTTATACAAAAAATGAATGATAAGGCAGAAGAAATTGGTATGAACAATACTAGTTTTAGTAATGTTACAGGGCTAGATGATGAAGAAAATTATTCGACTATAAATGATTTAGCTAAGATGATGAAATATGCACTAGATAATGAATATTTAAAAGAGATAATGAGTTTAAGATCTTATACAACAACGGACAATAGTATAACAGTAAGTAGTAGTATTAGTAATGCAACAACTAGATATGGGATAAATATAGAATATATTATTGGAGGAAAGACAGGAACAACGGGAGATGCAGGTCTTTGTCTTGCTAGTTTTTCTGAAGATGACGGAGTAGAATTGCTGGCAATTGTGACTGGTACTTCCATGTATTCTAATACTATGTATAGTGTAATAGATTCTGAAAATATATATGAAAAGGTAATTAATAGCTATTCAAATCAAAATATAGTATCAGTTGGGGAAGAATTATATCAAGTTCCATGTATTTGCACAAAGCAGGAGAGTATTAAAATTTTATCAAAAGAAGATATAGCTATATATACTGACGTTATAGATAAAGATGCTATAAAAATAGAGTATGATGGAATGGACACACTTGATTATACAGTAAAGCAAGGAGAAAATATAGGAAAGGTAAAAGTATATTATAAAGATAAGCTAATAAGAGAGTTAGATATAATATTAGATGAAAAATTAGAATTTAGTTTAATAAAATGGATAGATATAAATATTGAAAATATAATAATATTTATTGGAATGATAGTTATATTTATATCAACTATCACATTAATTTATAAAAAGAAAAATATAAAAAATAGGAGCTAAGCTCCTATTTGATTTTTATTATACCATTTAGTATATTTTTTTCTTTATTATACAAGTATACAGTATCATTTTGATAACAACAAGTTACCGTATCTTTGTAAGCTATTTCTTTTTTATATACTACAGCAATTTCTGTGGCATTTAGTAGCAAACTTTCTGGTAACATTTCGTTTGCAATGTCTAAGTATGCTATATTATTTACATGATGATTTACATCTAAGTCTCTTTTCATTGTTTTATATGACAAATCTTCTGTTAAATTATCTGGTAATTTAAACTTGTCTTTAAATTCATCTTCGAATACTCTATCTTCAACTTGACCGTATGTTTGTATTATTTTATCTGGTATTTTTAAAATAGAATGTGTATTTGCATCAACAAAAACCCATTTTGAATCTGCAAATGCAATTAGTTCATCTTCTAAATACACTTCAAAACTTCTTATTGAATAAATCTTTTTAGTAAAATTTGCCCATGTTTTTATAGTTAATTCATCATTATACTTAGCTCTTTTTAGTATTTTAATTCTCCAATATAGTAAAACCCATGTGGTTTTATTTTTTTCAATATCAGCTATACCATGACCGACATCAGTACTTGCTCTATTTGCAGCCTCTTGTAGTATTCTTAAAAAACTTCTATTATTCATTTCAAAGTCTTTACCAATATCTTCTACAATTACTCTTTCTTTTGTAATATAAACTCCCATATACATTACCTGCACTTTCATAAAAATAAAAAGTGCTGAGAACTCAACACTTTGTAGAGAAGTTAGAAATGGTGACCCCTACGGGAATCGAACCCATGATTCGACCTTGAGAGGGTCGCGTCTTAACCGCTTGACCAAGGGGCCACTATAGTTGATATTATACCATAAATATTTTTAAGAGTAAAGTTTTTATATAAAAAAATGTAAAAAAATAACCTAAAATTTTAGGTTATTAAATTACATATAGTATTACAGAGAAAAATTGCAGAATTGATCCTAGTAATACAAATAAATGCCAAATTGAATGTGAGTACTTAAATTTTTTTTGTAAAACATAAAATATTATTCCCAATGTATAGGCAATACCTCCAAATGCTAATAAATATAATCCAGGCATTGCATTATTTATTTTAAAAAATTCTATAATCTCTGGTAAAGCAATAATTACAACCCAGCCCATTATAACATAAGATACAATGTTTAATATTTTAAATTTATTTTTAAATATTGCATAAGTAATTGTCCCTATTATTGCTATTGCCCATACAATACCAAACACGGTCCAAGCTTTAGCCGGATTTATACTTCTTAGTGCAACAAGTGTAAAGGGTGTATAAGTTCCAGCAATTAACCAGTAAATTGATACATGATCAAAGATTTTAAATATCTTTTTTGCCTTTTCATTTGAAATAGCATGGTAAAGCGTAGACATAGTGTAAAGAATAATTAGTGATGAACCAAATATTGCTGATGTTACTACACCAATAGCATTTTTGTGAGAAGCTGCCACTATCACCATTAGTACAAGAGCTGCAATAGATAATAAAGAACCAATTCCATGTGTTATGGAATTGGAAATTTCCTCACCTAGAGTATAAATTTTTTTATTTGAATTAAGCATTTACAAATTCTCCTAGAAAATATTTCTTTTTACCTTTACGTATTACTACGTATTTGTTATCTAAAGCAATTTGTCTTGTAACCATTGCTTCTAGGTCTGTAACTTTATTACCATTAAGAGTTATGCTTCCTGCATTTAAAAATTCTCTTGCTTCTCTTTTACTAGAACATATTTTATTATTAGCTAAAAAGTCTACAATATTTTGTTCGTCTTCAATATCTATATGATCTACTTTTGCAAAAATTTTTCCAATCTGATTAGAAGGAATTTTCTTTATATCACCACTAAATAGAGCTCTACTAATTTCAACAGCTTTGTTGTATTCATCTTCACCATGAATGTCTCTTATTACTTCATGAGCTAATGCTTCTTGAGCAATTCTTTTTTCTGGTGTCTCATTGTGTTTTTTCATTATATCTTCAATTTCTGACTTAGATAGAAAAGTAAATCTTTTTAAATAAGCTTCCATCATTGAATCTTCTAAGTTTATTAAATATTGATATAATTCATATGCTGATGTTTTATTTATATCAAGCCACACAGCATTTCCTTCAGATTTACCCATTTTTTTACCTTGTGAATCAGTCGCAAGAGGTATTGAAAATGCGTAAACTTCTTCACCAGTTAATTTACGTATTATTTCAATACCAGTAGTTAAGTTACCCCATTGATCAGATCCACCAATTTGTAGAGTAACACCATAGTTATCATGTAGATGTTTAAAATCTACGCCTTGAATTAACATGTATGAAAATTCGGCATAAGATATTCCTATATCTAGTTGTCTTTTAACTAGGTCTTTATTAATCATATAATTTACATTAATATATTTTCCATAATCTCTTAGAAAATCTATATAGTTAACATTCTTAAACCAATCATAGTTATTTACACATTTTATTCCAAATAGTCTTTCAACTTGAGCTTTTAACTTAGTAAAATTATCTTCGATTACTTTAGCGTCAGCTTTTTCTCTTTCTCCAGTTCCTCTAGGGTCTCCAACAAGTCCAGTAGCTCCTCCAACAAGAAGTATAGGATTGTGACCAGCCTTTTGAAGTCTTTTGGCAACAAGGAATGTAGAATAGTGACCAATATGTAGACTATCTGCTGTTGGATCTGTGCCTAAATAGAATGTAAGCTTCTCATTATTAAGTTTGTCAATTAAGTCTTCGCTACTTAAGTCTTTGATTAGACCTCTCCATTTAAGGTCTTCATAAACAGTCATTTCTTTTTCCATATTTATCCCACCTTTATTATTAAATACGATAACTAGTATATCATATTTGAATTTAAATTTAAAGTGGTTTTTAAATTTTGCCGTGTATTTATGTTCTTTAATTTGTCTAAAAAAAGTATTTTTATTGCAAAAAAAGTATAAATATAGTAAGATATTAGTATAATTTATTAGGTGTAGCACAAAAGAGGAGATAACATGACTAATACTAAAGAAACAAAAAGAAAATCAATTTTAAAAAATTTTTATCCTGATTATATATTTGAAAAAGTTGAAGATATTCCATATGATTTGATTTCTAGAGAAGGAATAAGACTTATACTTATGGATATGGATAACACATTAATAGATTTTAAAGGTAAGTCGTCTAAAAATTTAAAAAAATGGATTAAAATGTTAAAGTCTAAAGATGTAAAATTATATATTATTAGTAATTCATTTTCAGAAGAAAAAGTTAAGAGAGTTTCAAAAGAACTTGGAGTTAAGTATTTTTTTAAAGCAAAAAAACCATTATCTAGAGGTTTTAAAATGGTTTGTGACTTTTTTCCAGATATAAGCAAAAAAGAAATAATGATGGTTGGAGATCAACTCTTTACAGATATTTATGGTGGAAATAAATTTAATATAAAAACAGTTCTTGTAAAGAGGATAAACAAAAGAGAAAATTTTGTTAGTAAATTTAAAAGACCTGCTGAAAAAGTAATTTTAAATCATTATTATAATAAGGAAGAAAATTCAGAAAAATGCAGAGTATAATTATTTTTTTCGTATTATCAATATTATCTAGCTTAATAGTAACTAATTTTATTAACTTAACTATAAAAAAGAATGCTAAAGATTTTTCAATTAGAGAATATATACAAAATTTTAAAGTTAGAAATATTGATTTTAAATTAGTGATAATATTTTTTATATTATTTAAGATTATTATAAATGATGTTAGTTTGATATCAATTATAACTATTGTACCATGTATTATATCATTAATTTTAGCTTTTATATTGGACATAAGATTTATGATTATTCCAGATACATCAAGTGTACTTATTATTATATCAGCATTTTTTAATATAATAATAAATTATAACAAGACGCTATTAATAGATTCGATAGTAGGATTTTTAATAGGTGGAATAACATTATTTATTATTGATTATATTTTTAAGAAGATTACTAAAAATGATGGATTCGGATATGGAGACATGAAGATTCTTGCTTCTATTGGACTTTATGTAGGATATAAAAGCATAATCGTTATAATGATTTTAAGTATTGTTATTTCTGCTATATTCAGTGTTATATATTTAGTAAGCAAAAAAACAAGAGAATTAAAGAATGCATATATTCCATTTGGACCTTTTATTGTGGTTAGTACTTTTATTATTTTAGTTATACCAGCAACCCAGATAATTAATTTTTATTTTTATTTGATGGAAATGTTAGTAAATAGATTTATATGAGCAGTAATTTATAAAATATAGATAAATTACTGCTTTTTACTATTTTTAATAACATAATATATCTTTACATTTTTAGACAACTATTGTATAATTAGTATGTATTTATTTAAATGAAAGGAAGAAATATGAAAAAAACAGAATTATTAGCTCCAGCTGGGAGTTTAGAAAAAGCTAAAATTGCGTTTATGTATGGAGCAGATGCAGTATATGCTGGCACATCAAAATTATCTTTAAGATCAAGAGCAGAGTTAAATGATGATTCTTTAGAGGAGACTATAAAATATGCACATAGTCTTAAAAAAAAGGTATATGTAGCTTTAAATATATATGCAAATGATAGTGATTATGAAGAAATAGAAAATCAAATAAAAATATTAAAAAAGGTAAAAGCAGATGCAATTATTGTAAGTGATCCAGGTATAATAATGATGATAAAAGAACTTGCTCCTGAAATTGATATTCATATTAGTACTCAAGCAAATACTGTAAGTTTGCATTCTGCCGAATTTTGGAGAAAATTTGGAGCAAAAAGAGTAATACTTGCTCGTGAATTAAGTAAAGATAGAATTAAATATATTATGGAAAACAAACCAGAAGATTTAGAAGTTGAAATGTTTATTCATGGAGCGATTTGCTATGCTTATTCTGGAAGATGTTATTTAAGTAAATATCTTGCAAATAGGTGTGCAAATCAGGGGGATTGTGCTCAACCATGTAGATGGCAATATAAAATAACAGCTGAAGAAGTAAATAATCCAGGAAGTAAGATAAACATTGATTATGATGAAAAAGGTACTTATTTATTTTCTTCAAAGGATATGTGTTTAATACGTCAAATTCCAACTATTATTGATATGGGAGTAGATAGTTTAAAAATAGAGGGAAGATTAAAAACAGATTATTATTTAGCAACTGTTGTTAGAGCATATAGAAATGCTATTGATGATTATGAAAAATTGAAAGCAGAAGGAAGAGAAAATGAATATAATGCAGATAAATACTTAAAAGAGCTAGAAAAAGTTAAGACTAGAGGTTTATCAGAATTTTACTTTACAGATGATCAAAATCAAGACATTCATGATTTTGATGGAAAAAGTGAAAATTTGGAGTATGAATATGGAGCAAGAATAATTAGTAGAGAAGAAAATAATATTTATGTTGCTGAAATAAAAAATAAGCTATCAATAGGAGATAGACTTGAAATATTATTACCAAATTCTATAGAAGAATGTGCATTCAATATAGAAGAATTATATGATATAAAAAATAATAAGCCAATAGATACAATAAATCCTGGAGTAAAGGGTCAGCAGGTAAAAATTAAGATACCGTATGATTTGGTATCAGGAACAATTATTAGAAGAAAGAGATAATAAAAAGCAAACTAAAAAGTTTGCTTTTTATTTGCTATATTCATCATTTAAGTTTCCCACAATTTCTTCAACAGCATCGTCAAATGTTATTATTCCTACCATCCTATTATCTTCTTTTACTATTGCCATAGGACATTTTTCTTCTTGCATTTTTCTAAATACATCATCTATTTTATCATCAGCATTTACAAATAAAGGTTTATGCATTATTGAATTAAAATCTAATTTTGATTCTGTTGAATATTGAATTAATAGCTCCTTTACAAGGATAATACCTACTATATTATCCATTTTATCTTTATATACAGGAATTCTAGAATATCTACAATTTTTAATAATATTAAGTAGAGCTTTTTGACTTGTGTAAGTATCAACAGCTACTACTTTTTCTCTTATTGTCATTACTTTTCTTGCAGTAGTATCATCAAACTTAAATACTCTCAAAAGTAATTCTTCTTCATTTAGGTCAATAATTCCTTCCTTTCTACCTTTGGAAATAATAGCAATTATTTCATTTTCAGTAAGTTTATCTTCACTATCAGGTCTTATTCGTAAAATTTTGCAAACTAAATTTGTTGAAGCACTTAATAGTCTAACTATAGGATAAAATAATACTTTTAATATAGATATTATATTTATAGTTGAATATGCTGTTTTTTTAGGATTGGAAAGTGCAATCTTTTTTGGAACCAACTCACCAAGTACTAGAGTAAAGTATGATAGTATAAGTGTAACTAAAACTATTATTAAAGGCTCTAGTATATCAACAGATATAGTAACAAATGGAGCAATAGTTTCCACAATATATTCTGCAAAAGTTTCAGCTGCAAATGCACTTGAAAGGAAACCAACCACAGTTATACAAATCTGTATAACTGCTAGGACATCTCCAGAGTTTTCCATCATTTTATGTATTTTAATTGCTTTTTTATTTTTCTTTTGTATGTCTTCTAATAAATCTGATTTGTTTAGTGATACAAGTGCCATTTCAGAAGCAGAAAAAAGTCCATTAATTAAAATTAATATAAAAAGTAATAAAATTTTAAAAATCATATTTTCAACATCCTTTTTTTTAGAATATCACAAATAATAAAAAAGTACAATTAGCACTTACAAAAAATAAACTATTATAGCATATTATTTAATAATTTTTAAATATATTTTTGAAAAAAATGCAAATTCCTTGCTTTTTACTGTTTTATGTAGTATAATACTAGTAGTTGAAAGAACGACATAAATTTTTTTATAAACAACCTCTACGAAAAAGGATGTACTGTATAGTACATCCTTTTTGTTAGTCTATAAATATAATTGGATTAAGTCCACTACTTGCACTTTCACTTTTTCTTACTTCAAAGTGAAGGTGATGACCTTCAGTATCCATTATTCCAGCTCTTTTCTGAGGATCTCCTCCTTCTAAAGCTATTACTTGATTTTGATATACGTATTGTCCGTTTGTAACATTTATTACAGATAAATTAGCATAGTATGTGTAAATAGTCATACCATTTATTTGATGCTCTATTAAAATTTCATTTCCATATTTATCACTATATCCAATATGTTTTACATATCCATTTGCTGCAGCATAAATGTTTCCAGGATATTCATCACAGGCAATGTCAATTCCTTTATGTGCAAGATCATAGTGGCAAGTAATTAATCCGTCTGCTGGAGTTACCATGGTGTTGCTACAATTTTTGTAGTACTTTGCACCTATTGCATATGTTAAAGAATCTAAAAGATTAATTTCTTCTATAGAATTATTATTTAGTTGCTCATAATAATCTCTTTTTTCATCTAATTTTGCTCTTAAAAAAGATATAGGTTTTATTATGTATAATAAAAGTATAATAAGTAAAATAGATAATATTTTTTTATTAAATATGGTTGTTTTAGTGCTAGAAATGAACTTTTTTAACTTCTTATTATGTTTGTTTGTTTTAAAATTACTTCTTTTACTACTTTGATTTTTATTTTCGTTTGTTTTTACTTCTTCTGCATCTTCAAAAGATCCAATATAAGTTACTTCATCATCCATACTATTCATCAATAATTGTTATTCCTAAAAGGTGAATAAAAGAGAGACTTTGTTCACTAGTTAGAATAACACCCCTTATATCTTTAGCATATGTTATTATTCCTGATATATTACAAGTTCTTAAATCTAAACCATTCATACTTGTATTACTAAAGTTAGCAGAAGACAAGTCACAATTAGTAAATTCAAGATTTCTAAATGTAATGTTTGAAAATAAAGAATTTTTTAAAGAGCAATTTTTAAACTCTGTGTTTGAAAAACGTCCATCATCAAATACTATATCATTTTGAATACAATCCATAAAACTTACATTATCTATATAAGAACTATTTAATATTGTATTATTCATTTTACAATTTATAAATGTAATTCTTTTAAGAGTAGACTTTTCAAGATTAACTCCAGTAAAATCACAGTTTTCAAATATTATATCACTAAAGTCAGCTTTACTAAGGATTGAACCAATAAAAGAAACATTTTTTATCTTACAGTTAGTCATTACTAATTCATCAATAGACACATCACTTAAAGTGTCATCTTGAACAATACAGTTTTTTACTGTATCATTTAATTCAAGATATTCTTTTAATTCATATAATATATCTAATGAATCGGATATTCTTGGTGCAGAAATCATAATAATTCCTCCTTTATTTATATAAGTATATAGATTTTTTGCCCGTTTGTCAAATTATATAAATTTATTTTGAAAAAAGTAGAATTAATTTTTATTTTATAGTATAATCATTAAAAGAAGTAATCTATATTTTAGGGGGAAAAATATGGAACTTAATAGGAAGGTTGAGAAGACTTTAACTAGAGAACAAAAGGTAAAGTTTCAAAGAGATAATGGTAAATTTAAGCTATTAAATAACATAGTAATATTACCAGTAATAACTGTTTTACTTGGAATATATTTAGAGTCTATTATTATTGTTAGCATTAGTATTGTTTGTATAATCGCCTTTTTAATATGCAAAATATTTTCATTTAGTAGAAAAAATATAATTTTTGAAGAGGTTATTATTCCAACTGTTTTAAAAGAGAAATTTGAGAATGTTTCATATATAGATGATAGCATATCTGTAGATGAAGATTTTAAAAAATCTAAAATTATTCCAACATATGATAAGATAGATGTTAATAAGTCATATGTAATTCGTAAAGAAAAATATATAATAAATTTGTCTACTATTATTGTAAATAAATTAAATATAGAAGAAAGCGATGGGGTAGTAGACAAGGAATTAGAAGAAAAATTTAATGGGATTTTTATTTCAGTTAAATTACCTGTGAAGTCAACTACTAATTTTATTGTTTTAGATAAAAACTTAAAAATAGATGATTCAAGTAAAGTAAAAATAACAAATTATGAATTTGATAAAGTATATAATGTATATTCGGATAAACAAGTTGAGGTAAGAGGAATACTATCTGCTGGAATAATGGCAAGAATACTTGAATTTAACAGTAAGGCCAATAATATTATTAGTTTTTCAATATGTGAAGATATGCTATATATAGCTGTTCAAGATAGTGACTTTTTAAAATTTAATGGTAAGGGTAGATTATATGTTGATGAGGAGAAAGCTAAAAGGGATTTAGAACTACTTGAAATATTAGATATGTTTGTTACTTACTTTATTAATATGTTTGAAAAATAAAAAAGCTATTAGGATTAAAAATCTAATAGCTTTTATTTTTGCTTTTTTCCTTTAAAATTAAAAATGTTAACAATTTTAGTAAATTTATCAACTATTTGTGCACTGTGTTCTTGGGCTACTAATTTAAATTTAGCTTTACCACCTATTGTTAGTGCTGCAACTATTGCACTTATTATTACTTGAAAATCAAAATTCATATTATAATGCTCAGTTATTTTCATTGATATAATTGCGCCAATACCACCACTGAGTATACCACATACATCTCCAATCACGTCATTACATACGCTTGATACTTTAGGTGCATTTCGTATTAGCTTAATTGATGTTTTAGCTCCGTTTATTTTTTTACTTGCTTTTGCATGGAAATTCTTTTCTTCAGCAATTGTAACAGCCATACCTACCATATCAAAAATTATACCTACTGCAATTACCAAAAGTAGAATTAGAATAGCTATAGGTATTGGTAAATAATTTAACGTTGATGTAGTTAAAAAAGAAAATATTATTGAAAGAGAAAAAGAAAGTATTGAAACAGTTATGACCCATTTCTTCGACGAGTCTTTTTCTTTATCTTCTTTTGATTTCATATTGAGTTATATCTCTCCTTAAAATATAAATTTAGATGGTAATTTTTTAAGTAAATACTATGGTTTAGGTCCAGTAGAATTTCTCTATTTCTTACTAAACATTACTATTTAGCTGTTTACATTTAAAAGAAATACTTTTTAGTCACCTTAAAAAGAACTGGATCACCACTTAAGTCCATACTTTAATCCTTAAAAAATCTTATTCTTTTTAGAATAAACATTCTAGAAGTTTTCCTTTGGTGTGCACTTGTACAATTATTAGTCTCTTTTGCAGAAATAATTTCATTATCAGATAAAAAATATATATGGCCATACACATTTTTTGTCTTTTAATTGATAAATCCCGATATTACCACTCAAGACAGGCTACGCTACATATTGTGTCTTGGCACTTTATGTAGGTTATACTAGATAAAGCTATCATCATATTTAGAATCATCTAGCCTCAGCGAAAATAGGAGAAGTACTATATGCCGTTATAATATTTCCTATATTCTTTACTCCCTGAACACACGCAAAACTGGGCGTTTCGCGCATAAACAAGAAACTTCATCGGTATGCCTTTT
>CALXES010000011.1 GCA_944387385.1 uncultured Clostridia bacterium
ATCCTAGTAATGCAAATAGCATTGTAACTATTGATAATATAATCTTTGCAATTTTCACTTTTACCTCCTCCATAAATAACTATTTTCATATATCTATAATACTATAAAAGCAGATAATTAGCAACTAACTATCTGCTACACATATTGTAATTGGCCACTATTGTTATTTTTTATTTATCTAACATTTCGTGCAATATCTTATTTCCTATGAAAGTCATATTAACATCACTTTTAGGAGATAAATTTGATAATACAACAACTCCAACTTTCTTTTCTTTGTTGTATCCGATATAACTATTAAAATTAGTTGTTGAGCCATTATGCCAAATAATATCATTTTTATTGTCTATCATCCAAGTCATTCCTACTTTATCAACATTTATATCAAAAATATTATAAATATCGTTAACTGCTCTTACATCAGTTAGTGGTTCTTGAGTTTTTATAATATAACTTTCATCTGATGTGATTAAAGTTTCTAAATATTTTGACATATCTTCAATATTAGAAATAATTGCTCCAGTTGGAATATATCCATCATCTTCATTCCATTTCCAATATCCTCTTAAATTACCTTTTCCTATTGCAACAGAGGTGTTATTCATATCTAGCTCTTTAAAGTATTCTTCTTGCAATTCATTATAATCTTTGTAATATACTTTTTCTAATATTAATCCTAATGTTGATATTCCAAAGTTGGAATAATTAAAATCATAATCTTTATCTTCTAACTTTGTTTTATTTAATTCTTTTAATAATTGTTCCTTTGAAATGTTATAAAAATCATTTCCACCAGAAAAATAATTTTTTATTTTTTGAAAACTTAAGTAATATGGTTTAAATCCTGATGTGTGAGTAATTATTCGTTTTATAGTTGGATAGTACCTATTTTCAAGTTCTAGATAATTAGAAATATTATCATCTAAATTTATTTTTCCTTCTTCTACTGCCCTAGAAATCAACATTGCTGTAAAAGTTTTTGTAGCTGAACCTATTTCATAGTCATAATTCAAATTATATTCTCCACCATATATATTATAAGTTATCCCATTTTCATCATAAACTGCTATAGAAATAATTGTATTTTTGTTGTTCTTTAAAGTGTAATCTATCATTTCACTAGAACTAAATTTACTGATTTCTTTCATTTTATTTTTATATATAATTCCACTAATAAAATTAAATATAAAATATAATAAAATTACTAATATTAAAAAAATTGCTAAAATTTTTAATTTTTTCTTCAACTACTTACAACTCCCCCACAACTTACTATTTAACGATTTGTTTGTTGTGCTAATTATACCATTAAAACAAAAAATAATCTATACTATTGGAGAATGTTGAAATTATAATATTGAAAATATATTAATTTTAATATATAATGAATACAGAAAGAGAATAAAGTTCGTAACTTGTATGTGATTCGCTCCATATTAAACTAATTCAAATAGGATTAGTTTTTTTTTATTTAAATTAAAAATTATCTTACAAAACTTTTAGTTTATTTTTTCTATTTCTTCTAATATCTCTTCTCCGGTCATTTCACAAGGAACATTAATTCGCTTTATATAGTCTTTATTAAAATTATTATAATAATTTATTCCTATATCATAAAACTGCATATCAATATTACTTATTTTTAGAGTCCATACTAATTCTTTAGTATATGCACCATATGGATAAGCAAATACTTTTAACTGTTTTTTCCCGAGATTTTCTTCTATTAATCTATATATATGATTCTACTTTAGTAGCTCAAGGTGCTTTTAGTGTATATAAAACAGAAATAATAAAAGAAATTGGTGGTTGGCAATCTTGCATCGGAGAAGACATTGTACTAACATGGAAACTTTTGAGCAGAGGCTATAAAACAAACTTTGCAAAAAATGCTATTGCTTTTACTGAGGTGCCAGAAAAATTATATACTTTAGGAAAACAAAGAAAAAGATGGGCCAGAGGCATGATTGAAGCATTTAAAAGGGTAAAAACAGTAACATCTAAAAAGCTTAATTTCAAATCTAAGTTTTTAATGTGCTTAAACTTATTTTTTCCTTTTATTGATTTTGCTACTTTAATTTTTATGCCATTAGGATTAATTTTTTTAGCATTTGGAAATCAGCTATTAATTGGATAGCTATATTTACTTGTTATATTGGTTGGATTAATACTATGTATAATTGTTGAAATAGAAAGAAATAACATGCTAAAAGAAATAGAATGTAAATTAGAAAAAAGAAGTATTTTAGCTTTCTTATTTTATACTTTTCTTTATACATTCATATTAGCCCCTTATTGTTTAATTGAATATATTTCAGAATTAGCAAATTTTAAGAAAAAATGGTAACTAATAAAGTCTTAGAATAATTCTAAGACTTTTTAATTAATCTCTTTTAATTTTAGCTTACATGTTATATAATTATCTTGGGTGATTATTATAAAAAGAGATATATTAATTTTTCCAAAATTTAAAAATATAAATTTAATACAAGATATTCGCAAAGACTATGATAGACTTGTAAATTTAATTCCGCCACATATAACTCTTGTATTTCCTTTTACAGATTATATAGCAAATGATGACTTAATAAAAAAAATTAAAGAATGTGTAAAAGACATTAAGCCTTTTAAAATAAAATTTAAAGGGGTATTACTTAACAACCAAAATTTTATATTTTTAAATTGTGTTTATGGAAATGAAGAAATTATTAATTTGCATAATAAAATATATACTGAAGTATTACCAACTCATTTAAATAAATCTGTTATATATACTCCACATATAACTTTAGGAAAAGCAAATAATATTGATTTTTTAAAAAATTTTGAATATGAATTTGAAGATATTGTAGATCAAATAGTAATTGAAGAAATAGGTTCAAATGAAGAATCAATTATAATTGGCAAAATAAACCTGAACTAGGGGATTAACTTCCTAGTTCAGGTTTTTTCTTAATATGTGCTCCTATTATTTCAGAAACATCACTTACTGTAACAAAAGCATGGATATCGTCTGCATTTACTATATTTCTTAGCTCCGTAAGTTCAAGTCTTGTAATAACACAATATAATATCATTGTTTCACCGTTTATTAATCCTTTTCCTTCAAAAGCTGTTACAGTCCTTCCTAATTTTTGATATATATCGTTTGCAACTCTTGCACTCTGGTTTGTAATTATAATAACTGCTTTTCCTTGCTCTAAACCTTCTGATACAAAATCAATAACTTTAAAAGTAATAAAATATGTAAGAAGAGAATACAAAGCTCTATCAAATCCAAATAAGAAACCAGCTATTCCATATATAAATACATTACACAAAAGTACTATCTGGCCAACAGAAAAAGTTGATCTCTTACTAACTATTATAGCTGCTATTTCGGTTCCATCTAAGCAACCTCCATATCTAATTACAAGCCCTACTCCAACTCCTAATATAAGTCCACCATAAATAGTTGCAAGTAACTTATCATGAATTCCAACATCAAACATCTCGGTAAAATATAGCATTATTGAAAATGCTACCATTGCAAATAGTGCTTTAAATACGAACTCTTTTCCAAGTGTCTTATATCCTAATATTAAAAATGGTATATTAAGTACAACTATAAATATACTTGTTGATATTTCAGTTACTTGTGACAACATAATTGAAACACCATTTACTCCACCATCAAGTATCAAATTTGGTATTAAAACCGAACCTATTGAAAATGCTGCTAAAGCGCATCCTACTAATATTAATATAATAGAAATTATATTATTTAAAATTCCTTTTTTCTTTTTCATTTCTTCCTCCTTTCACTATATTATATTATACCATAAATCATAGAAATATCTGTAGGAATAATATATTTTGCTTCTATTTTTTCTGCTACAACCAAAACAAAAGCACACATTGCTCTAGTTGCACTCCACCAAGCTGGTTCTTCTACTCTTTCTCTTATTTTATCAAGAGAAATTTTTGTATAATATTTTTTAGTATCTTCTATTCTTGTTTTTATATCCATCATTATAGTCTCATTAGGATCATCAAATAAATTGTTTTCTTTATATCTTATTCCGGATTCTCTAGCAAAATACTCATGTCCTCCACCTGCTAAAATCATTATATCTGTTTTTACTTTTGGAACATCTATTCTACTTCTTATATAATCCATAACTGTATCTAGTGGAGTAGTAGCAATATCTCTGGATAAATCTGGAAAAACATTTAATATATCCATTACTCCAAAGTTATTATTTTTCATATCTTTAATACCTAAATTAAAATATGAAATTTCTGTAGAGCCACCTCCTCCAACAAAAACTAAAGCCTCTTTAACATGCTTTGTTGCTCCTTTTACAGTATATATATTCTCATCTTCTTGTGAAATTATATTAAAATCTTTTCCTGTTTTGTTTTTAAATTCATTTAAAAACTCCTCTTTTTCAAAATCTTCTAATTGTCTAAAAATACTTGTACCACATACAAACACATCTTTAGTTTCTATTGAGTTTACAAGCTCAATTAGTTTAGTTACATCATTAATATTTAGCTTATTTTCCTTTTTATAGTTTTTTTTAAATTCTATAGGAACTGTTTTTAAATGCTCTATATTTTCACCATTATAGCAGTCTACTTTAGTACACGTAGAACCTACCTCTACAACAATTTTATTCATTTTTTCCTCCTTTTAATATAAAAAAGTACGTAGCATTTAAGTTACGTACTAAATTTCAGGCTAGATATTTTTATGGTAGCGATGGTGGGGCTCGAACCCACACGCCACAAGGACAATGGTGTTTGAGACCATCCTGTCTGCCAATTCCAGCACATCGCCAAAATAAAAATGAAGCAAACTTTTATTGTCTGCTTCATTATTATACTATATTTACTTTTATATTGCAATATTATATTAATTATTATTTTCATTTTCTTCTGTTCTAAATCCAGTACGTGTCATATCTATATCATCATATAATATGCTATTTTGACTTTGTTCTTCTTTATTATCTTTATCTCTTCCAAACCAATTTTTTCTTGTCTTTTTTCTATATTCTATTTCTGCTTGTTCATTTTGTATTTCTAAATTTTCAGCTTCTCTTCTATTTTTTAAAAAACTATCTATTCTTGAACGCATCGCATTGAAAATAAATTCATTTTCTATTATATCTATATAACTTTTATCTTGATTAATTAAATACTCAATTATTCCCATAGCCTTATCAAACTCATTTTTTGTAACATAAATTATTGCTATTTTATAATAAGCTTTTAAACCATAATTTTCAGATTTTGTAATTTCATTATATAATTTTAAAGCCTCTTTATAATCTCCTTTTAAAAGTTTAATATTTCCTAAACTATATATAGCCTCATTTATATTAGGATTAATTACTAAGGCAAACTCAAGATTTTTTTCTGCTTCATCAGTTTTTCCAAGCTCTAACTGAATCATTGCAAGATTATATAATAGCTCATATGATTCGGCATGATACTCTATAGCTTTTTTATATAATTCTTCTGCACTTTCATAATCACCTTGATCTGCAATTAATATACCAAGTACTTCATAAGCATCATAAAAAAGAGGATCTATTTCAATACATTTTCTATACATATCAATAGCTGATTCTATATCATCTTCTTTTTCTAATATACTACCTAAAGTAAAATATGCATTAGCATTATTCTCATCTTTTTCAATTACTTCATAAAGCATTTCCTTAGCTTGAGTATATTCTTTAATCTCATAAAAACATTTTGAAAGCAAATAAAGAGTTTCACTTTTTCTTCCATCTTTATTAATTAATTTTTGCAATGTGCTAATACACTTTGTGAATTTTTTGTTATTATAATACTTTTCTGCTCGTTTATATAATAAATTCTTACCAAAACTAATATTATTATATTGTAAAATAGCAACAATACATGGTAATACAAAGATTCCTATTCCAAGAGGAATTTGAAATCTAAGTCTTAACTGAACATCATAAAAAACTACAGGCAAATATACCCCTAATGAGAATGAACAAATTGCTATTAGAAGTAAATTTACTGGTGCATTTTTTTTAACATAATTGATTGATAGGTATGTTATTAAGATTATTGCTACAATTATTACTATTATATTATCAATTATCATCTTATCTGCCCCTCCGCAAACGTATTATATAACATTTTTTGTCAACTTTCAAGCTTATAATACATATTATATCTAATTTTTTCATTCTCATTGACTAATTTAACCTAGTAATGTATAATATAGGTTGTAAAAAAAGGATGTGACTATCATGACTAAAGACTTTGATGCTTTAAAAAATATACATAAAATACATATGATTGGTATCGGTGGAGTTAGTATGAGTGGTATTGCTTTAATTCTAAAAAAAGATGGATTTGAAGTTACTGGCTCAGATAAAAACTATGGCGATATGATAGATATATTAGAAAATAATGGTATACCAGTATTTATCGGATCAAATGCAGATCTTGTAAAAGATGCAGACGTTGTTGTTTATACATCTGCAATTAATCAGCATGACCCTGAATTTGTAAGAGCAAAAAGTTTGGGTATACCAACATATGAAAGAGCAAAATTTTTAGGCTTACTTTTAACTAGCTATAAGATGCCTATTTGCATATGTGGAACACATGGAAAAACAACAACTACATCAATGGTTTCTTCTATTTTTATTGATGCTGGAATGGATCCAAATGTTCAAGTTGGTTCAAAATACGAAAAATTAAACAATTCAAACTATAGACTTGGAAATTCAGATTATTTTATACTTGAAGCTTGTGAATATGTGGATAGTTTTTTAAATTTTCCACATCACTGTGCAACAGTATTAAATATTGAGGCTGAACATTTAGACTATTTTTCAGATATAGAAGATATAAAAAAATCATTTAAAAAATTTATTCTTATGCTACCACAAGATGGTATATTAATCATAAATCAAGATGATACAAATTGCATGGACGTTTTAAATGATATAAAAGATGAACTACAAAAAAAGAGCATAAGAATATTTAAGTTTTCACTAAGTGATCCTGATGCATATATTTATGCTGAAAACTTTAAATGTAATATGAAAGGCTTCTACTCTTTTGATGTTACAGATCCAAGAAATGGAAAAAGTTATCACTTTTATCTAACAGTACCAGGAATTCACAATGTTTATGATGCCTTAGCAGCAATTACTACATGTCAAGCTTATGGTATTGATTTTAAAGATATGCAAGAAAGCTTAAGCAAATTTTGTGGTGCAAAAAGAAGATTTGAATACAAAAAAACTATTGCAGAAGGTGTTGAATTATATGATGATTATGCTCATCATCCAACAGAAATAAAAGCTACTCTTTCTGCTGCAAAACAAAAAGAACATAATAGAATTATTGCTGTATTTCAACCACATACTTATTCAAGAACGAAAGAACTTTTAGCAGACTTTGCTAATGCCTTTGTAGATGCAGACATTGTTTATTTGATGGATATATATGCTGCAAGAGAAATTGATGATGGAACTATATCATCTAGAGATGTTGCAGATCTTGTAAGTAAAAATGGTACTGAAACATACTATATTCCATCTCTTGAAGAAATTGCAAATGAAATAAAAAAGATTATAAAACCAGGAGATATCGTACTTTCAATAGGAGCTGGAAATGTTACACATTTAGCAGACTATTTTGAGGATATTAAGCCAAAAGAAAAATAACCAGAAAGTTTTACTTCTGGTTATTTTTTTATACTAATAAATCTTCTAAAAGTATTGGTTCATCAACAAAAATACCTGGTCTTCTTGCACCATTAATCTCATATTCTGTAAGTACAGCTTCCCTTTTTATATTATATTTTTCCCTTAATCTTTTAATTAGACCCTTAAGTGAAATTAATTCTTTTTTTGTAAATTCACCATCTTTATCTAAACATAGCATTATTCCTATACTATCACTATCTATATCAATATTTTGTGAGCAGATTGCTTTTTCATTTTCTGGAATTATATTAATTATCTCACCATTAACTCCAACTATGTAATGACATGAAAATTCTCTATCGTCTCTATATTTACTCATCTCTATTATATTTCTATTTTTAAGACAACTAAATCCATTATATTTAGAAGATGTTAATATTATCTTTTGAGGCAATTCCATCTTCTCCATTCTTCTTGTATTATCACTTTTTGTTAAATAGTATTTTTTTATTTTCATATTCTATCACCACTATATTTTATGTAAATTTTTAGTTTTTGTTAATTTTCTTGACAACTTATTTATCTTTGATATAATATTAGATGTGTAAAAAGGAGTGTATTATAAATGAAAATAGGAATAGTTGGTTTACCAAATGTTGGAAAATCTACACTTTTTAATGCAATTACAAAAGCAGGAGCTGAAAGTGCAAATTATCCATTTTGTACAATCGAACCAAATATAGGTATGGTATGTGTACCAGATAAAAGAATAGATGTTTTATCTAAAATGTATGATACAGATAAAACAACTTATGCAACTATTGAATTTGTTGATATTGCTGGACTAGTAAAAGGTGCTTCAAAAGGTGAAGGACTTGGAAATAAATTTCTATCTCATATTCGTGAAACCGATGCAATTGCACATGTAGTAAGATGCTTTGAAGATGAACAAATTGTTCATGTTGATGGAAAAATAGATCCAATAAGTGATATTGAAACTATATCTTTAGAACTAGTTTTTGCAGATATTGAAACTATAACAAAGAGAATGGATAGAGTTGGAAAAATGACTAAATCAGGAGATAAAAAAGCAATTGCTGAAATGGAATTACTAAGAAGAATAAAAGAGCATTTAGATAATGGAAATCCTGTAAGAACAATGGAGCTTACTGATGACGAAAGAGAAATTATAAAAGATGCATTCTTTTTAACTGATAAAAAAGTCATATATGTAGCTAATGTTTCAGAAGAGCAAATTTCATCAATAGATACTGATCCATATGTACAAAAAGTTAGAGATTATGCAAAAGCAGAAGGTGCTGAAGTAATTGCACTTTGCGCTAAACTTGAAGAAGAACTTTCAGAACTTGATGATGAAGACAAAGAAATGCTTATGCAAGACTATGGTATTGATGAATCTGGACTTGATAAACTAATAAAAGCTAGTTACTCTTTGCTTGGTCTTATCTCTTTTCTTACTGCTGGAAAACAAGAATGTAGGGCTTGGACTATAAAAAAAGGTACAAAGGCACCTCAAGCTGCTGGTAAAATTCACTCTGATTTTGAAAGAGGATTTATAAAAGCAGAAGTTGTATCTTATGATGATTTAATAAAATATGGTAGTATGAATGCTACAAAAGAAAAAGGTCTTGTAAGACTTGAAGGAAAAGAATACGTTGTAAAAGACGGAGATATTATTGTATTTAGATTTAACGTATAAAGCATGAGAAATCATGCTTTTTCTTATTATCAAAAAAAGTGCTTTACATAAGGATTTTACTTAATTTTTTGCCACTCTTTTTTTTTAGAGTTTTGTGTATTTTTTTATTAAAAAAGCTTGACTTTTAGTATCAAGTAGATTATAATAATAACTGTCCACAGTGATGTGGGCCTTTAGCTCAGTTGGTCAGAGCACTCGGCTCATAACCGAATGGTCCGGGGTTCGAATCCCTGAAGGCCCACCATTTATATTATTCTTTGGGTAGGTGCCCGAGTGGCTAAAGGGGGCAGACTGTAAATCTGTTGGCTTACGCCTACGATGGTTCGAATCCATCCCTGCCCACCATAAATAAATGGTTTTATATCAATACATCTGTATTGATATTTTTTATGTCATTATTTTATTACAAATTTCAACATAATTTTTATTAAATTCAAATTATTTTAATTCAAACAAATTTAATTTCAAAAAAAAAAATCCTTTTAATAAAACATATTATATTACAATTACAATTAAAGGCTATTGCTTTTGAAAGGAGAACAACATGGGACATAATTTAACAAAAAGACTAATTCAAAAATCTGAGGAAGCTTTTATTCTATCTATTGAGACATATAATAAGCCAACTATAAAATATCGCGTTGAAGGCTTCTCTTTTTTATATGCAATGCTTGGGAACTAATGCTAAAGGCATATTTAATAAAGCAAAATAAAAGCGTATATTATAAAGATAAACCTGAAAGAACCATAAGTTTAACAGAATGTATAAAACGTATATTTACAAATGATAAAGATCCACTTAGATTAAATTTAGAAAAGATAATTGAACTTAGAGATACCAGTACACATTTTATTACAGAAGAATACTAAATGTTATATATTCCTCTTTTCCAAGCATGTGTATTTAATTTTGCCGAAAAAATGCAACAATTTCATAATGTTGATATAAGCAAACTAGTACCTCAGAATTTTTTAACTATAACTACAAACATGAAATCTTTTAACGAAACGGAAATTAGAGCTAAATATCCAGAAGAATTGTCTAAAAAATTAATTAATACTTATGCTACTTTAGCTCCATTAATACAAAATAATAATAATAACTTTCCAATTAAAATTGAACATTATCATTATATAACAAAAAATAAAAATGAAGCTACTGAACTGTTATATATAGATAATAATGCTTCTGAAAATGTTAAAGTAATAAAAGAATTAAAAGATCCAAATGTTACACATAAATATAATATGAAAAAACTAAATCAAGAAGTCTCACAAAGACTAAAAAAAATAGGTATAGATTTAAAATTCAATCAATACCACTTCAAACTTTTTTGTAATTACTACAATATAAAAAATAATAAAAAATTCTGTTTTGTAAATACAATTGGTAGATATTCAACATACAGTTATTCTTTAAGTGCAATAGACTTTATTGTAGATGAAATAAAAAAAGATCCAAATAATATAATTTCAAATCTTAAGGAAAAATTAAAAAAAGGGAGTTAACCCCAGGGGCAAAGGATTCTAAATATAATTAATTATATCTACTCCCATTCGGGAACCCAGCCTTATCCTTCACAAGCTAACTCCATTAGTTAATTATATCATATATATTAAAATATTCAAGTTTTGAAAATTTTATTTACAAAATAAAACAAAAATAGGCAGTGAAAAT
Organism: uncultured Clostridia bacterium; assembly: GCA_944387385.1. Lineage (GTDB taxonomy): Bacteria > Bacillota > Clostridia > TANB77 > CAG-465 > CAG-465. The sequence goes on from CALXES010000011.1 coordinate 11,087, forward strand.
CACTGCTTATTTTTTTGATTTTTTCTAATTTTCGTAATATTAGTTAGCTCCTCTACTTTTATTTTTTGCTCATCTATGGATGTCAAATTGCTTAATGGAAATATGAAATCATATTTCTCTTTATTTGGATTTTGAGCGTCTTTTCTTTCTATGTCTAATTGATACTCGATATTTTTCTTTTCTTTCATTTTTGATACGTTTTCACCTCAAATATAGTATGAGCATTTTTTTACTTAATATTACTTTCCTTTTAAATAGTTTTCCATGTCTACATCAACAGAATTTCCATCTGCATCCTTTATCGTATTAGTACTCTCATCATATTCTTTGAATCCATATTTTAGTCCACTACATATATATAAAACTCCGTCCTTTTCATATGTTGTAGTTAAGTAATGTTTATTAGGTTCTACCTCTGCAATATATACGTCATTTTCACAAGTTACATTTACAAATTGATTATCATTATATTTACTTATTACATCATCTTCAATTCCTAATAAACTTTTAATTTCCTTTACGATAAATTTTCCACCGGGTATAATCATTTCTCTTTCTCCTTCTAAATCATTTAAATAGTTTTTTTCTACATTTACTTTAACCCTAGTTGATGGAACTCCATCTATTATTTCATATCCTTTTATCTCTTTGATCTCTATTATGCTGACATATTCAGGTGCCGGATCTCTATATAAAATTTGTGACAATTTAATTTTTACATCACCAACAGCCTCTTCCTCTATAGGATCTTCATTTGATGCACTTATATTATCTATATTTTTTTCTGCATCACTACTATTATCTTTTAAAAGATTTATACCTATAACTGCAGCACTAATTAAAAATACTACTAAGATAACGCTTGCAATTCTTAATCTTCTCTTCCTACGCCTTCTCTCCTCAGCTATTCTTTTAAATAGCTTTGTAGTATCAAACATTTTATCTGGAACCTTAATTTCCTTATACTTTTTTTCAAGTATTTTATCGATTTCATTCATATCTTTCATTTCAATCAACCTCTCACTTTAAAATTTACATATGAATCTAATATAAATAATTTATTGTATCATGGTCACATTGTTGAACAGTAGTAACATAAGTATCAGATAATGCAGGACACATTATACTATAACTATTTTCATAGTGATTTAGTCCAAAAGCATGTCCCATCTCATGTTTTGCTGTTCTTATATCATATGAATTTCCATTTGAAGCATTAAAAACTACCTCTGTATAAAAATAGTTATATGTTGGCTCATAACCTCTTCTAGCTGCTAAAGTACCATCAGTATTCCAAAATGTTGTATATCCTAATACATCACTTGTTAGATGAACATCTTGACTAGAAGTTCTAGAATAAAAATCCATATGAGTTGCATAGTTACTAGATACTGCTGTCATATATATTGGGTTCCACCCGTATCCTGTGTCTTCCCAATTATTTGCAGCTGAAACAATATTTGAGTAATATCCAGAAGCTGTACCATCTATATAATAGCAACAGTTTCCTACCCCTCTTGTAAATTTTGCATCATTTTCATATGTAGGAGTCATTGCAAAAACAGAACATCCTAATGCACAAAAAAATACCAAATAACAAAATAAAAACTTCCTCATAAAATCCCTCCTACATATATAGACGGAATTTATAACAATTTTGTCACATTTTTTTTAGTTTTTTTTAAAAAAGTGATATTTTTATATGTTTTTTAATTCTTTTTCTTTAATACCAGTAATTCTTCTATATCTTTTTCTAAATGAATATCATGCATTATTTCTATTTTTCTTATTTTTAAGTTTAGTAAAGAAGATAAAAATTCTGTTAAAAAAGCTTCATTTCCTTTATGTGCAAATATTCTTTTAAACACTATATCTCTTTTTACAGATAGTCTTTTCTCTTGTAACTTTTCAGTCATCTCTTACCTCTTATACTATCATAAAAAACATTACTTTTCAATATTGGGAATATTTTTAGATTAAAATGCGCATTTTTTATCTTCTTTATAGTAAAGTTATTTATGATAAAGGTATTATATCCACTTAAAATTACATTTTAAATATTATTAATTACATGTTACATAACTAGATTTTTTGAAATTTTATAATTGTAAAAAAGTACTATACTCAATTTAAGTATAGTACTTTTTATTATTCCTCAGAAACAAAATTTTCTTCTTTTAGCTCACCATTTTCTCCTTGAACTAATATATTTATTTTCTTTTCTGCTTCATCTAATTTATTACTACATTCTTTTGAAAGTTTTATTCCTTTTTCAAACTCTTTTATTGCTTCATCAAGTCCAAGATTGCCACTTTCAAGGCTTGTAGCAATGTCTTCTAATTCTTTTAAATTTTCTTCAAAAGTCTTTTCTTCTTTCATTATTTTCACTCCTTATTTTACAATAGCAGATATCTTTCCATCTGTAAGTGTTATTTTTACCTCATCATTACTATTTACATCACTTACCTTTTTTATTATTTTTCCATCTGCATTTTCTGTAACACTATATCCCCTAGTAAGTGTTTTTAGAGGACTTAATGTATCTATCTTTGTAATACTTTTTACACATCTAGTTCTATATCTTTCTATCTTATATCTTAATACAGATTCTGATTTAGACATTAAACTGTCTATAGTCATTCTATATCTATTAATTTTCTCCAAAGGTACTTTTTCAAGTTTAGACGCTTTTAGTCTTTCAACATACTGTCTTCTTCTTTCAATATAGTTTTTTATAGCTATAATTGTCCTATTTTTATCTTTTAAAATTCTATTTACTATCTCACTATACTCAGGATAGACAAGCTCTGCTGCTGCAGATGGTGTTGGAGCTCTTAAATCTGAAACAAAATCACAAATAGTAAAGTCTGTTTCATGTCCTACAGCTGATACTACAGGAATATTAGAAGCATATATCTCTCTTGCAAGATTTTCATCATTAAATCCAAATAAATCTTCAAAAGAGCCTCCACCTCTTGCAATTATAATAACATCTACATTATTTAATTTATTAAAAGTCTTAAGCCCTTCAATTACAGTGCTTGCAACATTTACTCCTTGAACGGCTGCAGGATATATAAGTAAATTAACATTTGGATATCTTCTTGTTGTAACATTTATTATATCTCTAATTACAGCGCCTGTTCTTGATGTAATTACACCAACTCTTTTAGGTAAAAACGGTATATTTTTCTTATTTTTATCATCAAAAAGACCTTCCTTGCTAAGCTTCTCTTTTAACTGCTCATAAGCAAGATAAAGGTCTCCTAGTCCATCAGGACTCATTGATTTACAATATATTTGATAAACACCATCTCTTTCAAATACACTTATTTGTCCATTAATAATAACCTTCATACCATCGGCTGGTTTAAACTTTACATACTGTGCATATCCTTTAAACATAACACACTTTATTGTTGAAGCTTCGTCTTTTAATGTAAAATAATAATGTCCTGTATAATGTGCTTTAAAATTAGTAATCTCTCCTTTTATATTAATATTATTTAAAAGATCATCACTATCAAAAAGCATCTTAACATATTTATTAATCTCTGATACACTAAAAATCTTCTTTTGTTCCATTTTCTACTTCCTTACTCTCTATAACTTTTGCAATAAGTCCATTAACAAATGATTTTGAATCGTTATTTCCATAAGTTTTAGCAAGCTCTACTGCTTCATTAGCGCTTACTTTTTCAGGTATATCGTCCATATATTTTATCTCATAAATAGCTACTCTTAAAATAGCCAAATCAATCTTAGCAATTCTATCTATAGACCAATTTTTTAAGTTATTTAAAATAATGCTGTCTATTTCCTCAAGTTTGTCTTTTACTCCTCTTACAACTTTTTCAACATATTCTTTTTCTGTTTGACTAACATTATTTTCTTCATAGCAATTTCTAAGGATATTATCTATATTTTCATTCTTACCAAACTCTAGTTCATAAACGCACTTAAATGCATTATCTCTTGCTTTCTTTCTACTCATTTTTTAACAAACTCCTATTCTAAATAATTTTTATTTTTTATCATCATTATCTCTATAGTAGTATACTTCTTGTTTAAAGCCCTTTCTTTTAATGAAGTCTTTTATTCTTTCTTCATTATCTTGCATTTTTTTTCCTAAAAATACAGCACCAGCGATTAAAGCAAGTAATATTACAGCTCTAGTTAAAAAGTCTACTATTCCAATTGCATATAACACTACAACAATTGTAACAAATAAAATAACATACTTGTTTTTAGCAACATAATCAAAAAAATCTTTCATTCTATCACATCCTTAATATTTAATTTGCTTTCTTTTGTGGTTCCATATAAACACCTTTAATTTTTACATTAGCCTCTTTAATTTCTACAGTAGTTTGTTTTTTTACTGCAGATTTTATATTTTCTTGTAGTTTACTAGATAGTGTTGGAACTATTGTATCTGGTAATATCATAGAATATACATTTGCTTTTATTCCATCTTCTGAAATAATAACATCTACTTTTGGATTTACAAGTTCTGGATAATTTCTTGCAACGGACATGATCATTGATTCAAAGGTATCTCTATTTAAAAATACAGTACCAGAATCATTTTTTATAGCTAGTCCACTTCTAGATTCATCTGAAGAATCTGAAGAAGAGAATAATCCAACAAGACCAAGTAAAGATATAATTGCTCCTATTACAAGTACCCATAGTTTATTTGCAACTAAAAATTCAATTGTAGCAGTATATAAATCGCTTATATTTATCATATTTGTAGATACAAGTATAAAAAATACTGATAACACTATCATTATGATTGAAAACAAGCATAATATAAATTTTTCAAATCCTCTCATATCTCATTATCCCCCTCATTTAATATAGCACATAGCCCAAACTATAAATTTGAGTTCGGGCTATAAAACTAATGCATCTTATTCTTCTGGTGTAGTCTCTTCTACATCTTTTTTCTCTTCTTTATCAAAAGTAATACCTTGAACATTAATATTAACGGCAGCTACTTCTAAACCAGTCATATTTTCTACAGCATTTTTTACAGCTGTTTGAGCAGCCCAAGCAACATCTGGTATTCTAACACCATATTTAACGTTTACAAAAATATCAACTGTTACTTTCTTTCCATTAAGTTCTATCTTTACTCCTTTTGAATATTTTTTACTGCTTCCTAGAATTTGATTGATGCCATCAACAAATCCAAGTGTCATTCCAGCAATACCCTCTACTTCTGAAGCTGCAAGACCAGCAATAATTCCAATAACATCCTCAGATATATTTAAATTTGTGGCAATTTCTACCTTTTCATCTGAATCTTGTGCAGTCTCTACTACCTCTTCTACAACTTTTTCTTCTTTCTTACTCATAATCATTTTCCTCCTTTGTAGAATATTTCTACTTACTGATAATATTATATCCTATTTTATATTAAAAGTCACGTATTTAACAAAAAAATCAATAATTACACAAATTAATCATTTATAATTTTTGTTCCAAGTTTTTTTCCTCCAAGTAAATGATAATGTAGATGTTTGACCTCTTGTCCTCCATCTTTTCCACAATTGCATATGACTCTATATCCTGATTCATTTACACCTGCTATTTTTGCAACTTCTTTAAAGGCTTCTTGTACCTTAGCTACATATTCAACATTTTCTTTATTTACATGCTCTAAATCTTGAATATGAATTTTTGGAATAACTAAAATATGTACAGGTGCTACTGGATTTAAATCTTTAAATGCACATACATATTCGTTTTCATAAACAATATTACTAGGTATCTCTCCTTTTATTATTTTACAAAAAATACAATTTTCATCCATTTTCATTTACCTCCTATATTTTATTTTATATTTTTTACCAAGAGTAGATTTTAATACTTCTGATAACTCATTATAATTACCATCTAAGTTATCTTTGCTACATATAAAAGCTTGATTTGATGCAATATATAAATATATATATTCTTTTAAATCTACAACTTTATACAAATCTTTGTAATTTAATTCTCCCCTTGCCATCTCTTTTTCATCTTTTATTGTCTTAGTTAATACTTTATCTTCATAAAATTCAAATTCAACATCAGCTTCTGAAGAAATTTTTGAAGATTTTAATACTTTTTTTGCATTTAGCTTTGGTAAAACTAAAAGCTCAACAATCCACACAACTCCAACTAAGACAGTTAAAATTCTAAGTCCAATAGAAAAATCACTTGATATTATTCCAAATATAATTAGTATTATAGATAAAATAGTAACTATTCTAGCCTGCAAAGACGAATACAAATTATATCTGTTAAAATCTATTAATACTTTCAAGTCATACTTTGACTTTGCCTTTAATATTAATTTATCCATAAAAACACCTACTTATTGTACAAAAACTGCTTTTATTCTTCTTACTCCAGCAGATACAGCTTCTTCTTTTTTTATCTTTATATGTGGTATATTTGATGTATTTTCTACATGTGGTCCACCACAAAGTTCTGAAGAAACATCTCCAATTGAATAAACAGTAACAACGTCAGGATACCTTTCTATAAACATACACTCAGCACCAGATTTTAATGCTTCTTCTTTGCTCATTTCTTTCTTTACAACATTATATCCAGCATCTATCCATTTATTTACAAGCTCTTCAACTTTTTGTTTTTCTTCATCTGTTAATTTATGATCACAAGAAAAATCAAAACGCATTCTTTCTGATGTTATGTTACTTCCTTTTTGATGTACATCATTTCCAACAACAACCTTTAATGCTGCATTTAATAAATGAGTTGCTGTATGATATTGAGTCTCTGTTTCTCCTGTTGAAGCAAGTCCACCTTTAAATCTTTCTTTTGAACCAGCTCTAGATTTTTCTTGATGGGCTTTAAATTTTTCTTTAAATCCTTCCTCATCAACTTTTATTCCCATTTCTGAAGCTAATTCAACTGTAAGTTCAATTGGAAAACCAAATGTATCATATAGTCTAAATGCATTATCTTTATCCATTTTGCCATCAGTAATTTTTGAGGCAATCTTTTCAAATTCTTTTAAACCTTTTTCAAGTGTTCTATTAAACTTTATCTTTTCACTCTTTAAAACATCTATTACTACTTGTTTATTTTCTTCTAATTCAACATAGTATTTTTTATACTTATTTATTATTAAAGTAGCAACTTCTTCTTCCCAATTAGAATTAATATCTATATCTAATTTTTTAGCATATCTTATTGCTCTTCTTATAAGTCTTCTTAAGATGTACCCTTGATCTGTATTACTTGGCTTTATACCTGATGGGTCAGCACTTATAAATACAGCACTTCTAATATGGTCAGCTATAATTCTCATAGCTTTTTCATTACCTTCATATGGTAGTTTTGATATATCCTCAATCTTTTTAATAACATCTTTCCATATAGAAGATTCGTAGTTATCTGACACTCCTTCAAGGACTGCTGTTATTCTCTCTACTCCCATTCCTGTATCAACATTTTTCTTAGGTAAATCTGTAAAAGTTCCATCTTGGTTATGATTATATTGCATAAATACATTATTCCATATTTCTACCCAGCGGTTATCTTCTGGATCAAATTCTTCTGGAACTTCTTCATCAGTACTAAAGTAAAAAATCTCAGTATCTGGTCCACATGGGCCTGTAAGTTCCATATTAGGCCACCAGTTATCATCTTCTCCTAAATACTTTATTCTTTTATCTGGTATACCCATTTTTCTCCATATATTTGCAGACTCATCATCAGCTGAAACTATATCATTTCCCTTAAATACTGTTACAGCAAGTCTTTCTATTGGTATATTTAAAACTTTTGTTAAAAATTCAAAGCTCCATGCAATACTCTCTTCTTTAAAGTAATCTCCTAAACTCCAGTTTCCAAGCATTTCAAAGAAAGTATGATGTGTTTTATCCCCAACTTCATCCAAGTCATTTGTTCTCATACATTTTTGATAGTCACAAAGTCTTGTTCCATATGGATGATGTTCACCCATTAAGTATGGTACTAATGGTTGCATTCCAGCTGTATTAAATAATACAGAAGGATCATTTTCTGGTACAACAGGAGCACTTGGAATTTGCTTATGTCCCTTTGATTCAAAAAAGTTTATAAATTTTTCTCTAATATTTAATTGTTCCATTATACATATCTCCATTTCATATAAATTTAAAAAAACATTAAAAAATGCTTATATTTAGCCATTTCATTATATCAAAAAAATATTATATAGTCAATAAAATACTGAGCAATTATATTGCTTTTTAATATAACTTATGTTAAACTTATTATTGTTTTATATGGAGGTAGAAATGTTACAAACAATAACTGGAAGAATAAGAAGAGCAATAGATGACTATGATATGATAGAAGAAGGAGATAAAATTGCAATAGCTTTATCTGGTGGAAAAGATAGTATTACGCTTCTTTATGCACTTCACAACTTAAAAAGATTCTATCCCAAAAATTTTGATATTATTGCAATAACTATTCACCCAGATAGTAATACTTTTAAAACAGATAAATTAGAAGAACTATGTAAAAAACTCGAAATAAAATATATTGTATATCATTCAGATTTATCTAATATAGTATTTAATATTAGAAAGGAAAAAAATCCATGTTCTTTATGTGCAAATTTAAGACGTGGAATGCTAAATACATTAGCACTTGAAAACGGATGTAATAAGATAGCACTTGGACATCATTTAGACGATGTAATAGAGACTCTTTTTATGAATATGTGCTTAAATGGAAAGATTCATACTTTCTCTCCTGTTACAAGCTTTGCTAACTCTACAGTAAAAGTAATTAGACCGATGATATATGTTTATGAAAAAGAAACTCGAGCTCTCTCTAGAAAAATGAATTTTCCTGTTATTGGAAAATGCTGCCCAAAAGATGGAGATACCATGAGAGAATATATGAAAAATTTAATATTTAAATTAAGAAAAGATATACCCAAAGTAAGAGAAAATCTAATTGGTTCTATAATCAGATCAGATATTCCTGGTTGGAGTAAAAAAGACAAGAGTAATTAAATACTCTTGTCCTTTTTAATTAATCAGTTCTACTCTAATTCCTATAACACCATATTGATTTTGTTTTTCTTTTGAATAAAACTTATTTAATGTTTCTAGTAATTCTTCTTTTGTTGTATCAAAATCTGAAAGCGATTCTATAGGATAATCATCGATTAAAGATTCAAAGCTTTCATAAAGTAAAATCCCTTTAACTCTTGTAATGGTACTCTCTTTTAATTCTGGCTCTTTCTTAAATTCTATTTCATCTCCTAAATTTATATTTTTTCTTTTTTCATCTAATAATCTAAGTTCTATTATTTTAACCCCTTTTTTTATTGCCTCATAATATTTAGGTTGTAACTTTAAAGTATGTCTCATAAGAAATACCTCCTTAATAATTATAACATTTTCAGTCAAATAAAGAATAGCTTGAAAACAAGCTATTCTTTATTCTACTTTTCATCATCTATTTGCTCTTCAAGCATTTTTTTTATATCATCATCATTCAAATTTTCAAATATATTAAAAGTAAGTTCATCTTTTGGTCCATCATTTTTATCTAAATCTACAAGTTTTATTCCAGAAGAATTAACTTCCTCTGCTTTAAAACTATTCTTTTCTAAACTTCCTTTTCTTTCTAGCTTTTGTGGAATTTCTTCTTTTATTGTATCTTCTAGTAAATCTACTTTCGGTGGATCAATCTTTACATTTGTTTGCACTATATTATCTTGAGATGGAAGTTTTACATCTTCTTGTTTTTTATCTACTTTTAAAATTGTTTTATCTGGATCATCTGGACCATTATCATTGTTTTTTAATCTTTTTACTTTTTTTCTTAAAACAATAATATATACAAATTCAATTAATATTAAAAGATACATTAAAACAAGTAAATAATTCTTCTTAATTGCTGCCCATATATACTTTAAATATGAAAGAACTATTTCTTTTTTACTCTTTGAGTCTTGTATATCTTTTAGATAATCTTTCATTTCTCGCTCTGCCTCTTCCTCTTGAGTTGCAGTTTTTACCGTATATTTTATTTTATATTCTTTAGTTGTTGTTCCATCCGGTGCTGTAATTTTTATAACAATCTCTCCCTCACCTGAATCAACTAATTTATCTGCACCAATTATCTCAATTTTTGCATCTGTATCTTTTGCAGATGCTATAACATTTAGCGAATCAACAGTTGACAGTATTTCTCCTATATCATATTCAAAAACTTCAGATTGAAATTCTTTATTTAATTCATACCCTTCAATAATTAAACTTTCTAAATATGCATTAGATTTTTCTTTATCTGCACTTTTTGTAACTATAATATTATATATCCTATAATAACCATTTTGTGCTGTAACCTTTATTGTAATTATATTATCTCCATCAACCAAATTAGTATTTCCTGAAATTTCAACTCTCGCATTTGGATCTTCTGCCCTTGCTAGGACCTCAATTGAGTTAACATTTTCATCAACTGATATAGCATAGTCTGTTATATTTCTAGTAAAATTTGGAGTAAGTCCTTCTTCACTAATTTGAAGATATTTTAGATAATTATTTCCACTTGATGTATTAGAGTCAGGATTTACATTACCTGTTGTATTTTGTGTATTATCTGGAACAGTAGTATTATCGTTTGTTTCTTTTTTAGATACATCTATCATTTTTTCAGCTGTAATAGTTCCAAGCGAATCCATTGTCTCATTAGCACTTATTGCTCCATTTGTTACAACTGTAATTTTACTTGATCCTTCTTTAAGAGCCCTAAAAGTATATGTCTTTGTTCTTATTCCAGAAGACGCTTCTGTTTGATCCCACCAAACCTCTTCATTTAAACTATCTCCAGAAACATATTCAAACATACTTGTATCATATGACACACCTAAATTATCATATGCTGCTACATTTGTTCCAAAATCAAAAGTAAGAGTAAAAGTATCTCCTACGTACACACTCGAATTACCTGTTAAACTTGCAGCATATATTCTAGTTGTAATAACTAAAATAAAAACAAATACACCTACTGCAATTCTTTTGAGCATTACCTTGTTCATATATATCCTCCAATAAAATAAATTTACATAAGCTTTTTAAGTTCTTGTTTCAAATCATCTTCAAAAACAGTACCACTAGCAAGTGGTAAATACCACTTAACTGTCTCTTTAATATATTTTTGCTTAAATTCTTCTGTTGCTAGATAAGTTTCTGAAATATTATGAAGTCTATCGGCAAGCTTTACCATCTTTGCTATAGGATTATTTCTTATTCTAGAAATATATTCCTCCATAATATAACCACTCTCTTTTGTAAGTAATCTCACAGCATCAGCAATTGTTTTGTTACTAATTCTTAAAATTTCTTCATATGTTGTATCAGTATCCTCTATTAAATCATGAAAAAGTCCAACAATTTGATACTCCTCTGAAAATCCCTTATCTTTTAATATTTTAGCAACTTGAAGTGGATGCATATAATATGGTGTTCCCTGCATTCTTGTTTGTCCTTCATGTTTATTTTTAATATATTTTATGTATCCACCAAGTTCCATTATAAATTCTCCTTTTTACTGTTCTATAACATATTTTCCTAAAATGTGTCTTTGTATTTTAAGTAAATCTGCTGCTTTAGGAGTCTGACTTACTTTATCTATTATTGATGCTTTTATCTGAATATTATTTAATTCTGCTTTACCTAAAATATATCTTTGAAGCATCAATAAGTCTCTAGCATTAATAACTCCTGATCCATCTACATCTCCATATATTACAATCGTATATTCTTCAACTACAGATCCATTTTCTATAAATTGAATTTTTGTACCAGTTCCTACTCTGTCATCATCTGATAGTTCTTCTCCATCTATATTTATTACTGTAATATCATAATTTGTAGTAATTTTATTTTTTATATCTAATACAAAGTTATTATCTAAATCTATATTGCTTAGTACTCCATCTTCAAGTCTTAATGAGTCATCTACTAAAATAGTCTTATCCTCACCTGTAACAGTAACATTTGCTTTAGCTGTAAATCCTCCATCATCTGTCTTAAATGTTAATGTTGCTTCTCCTATACTATTTGCAATTACAATATTGTTTTCTACAGAAACAACATCTGAATTTGAAGATGTAATAGTATAATTAGTATTTGTAGCTGTAGAAGGTATAATTATAGGTGTAATTGCAAGCGAATCTCCAACATGTAGCATATAATTTGTTTTATCTAAACTTATTCCTGTAACTTTATTTGACACAACATTTATTGTACATATTGCAGTCTTTGCTTTATCTTCTGTTGTTACTGTAATTGTTACTATACCATTTTTTAGAGCTTTTACATTTCCACTACTATCTACTGTAGCAATTGAATTATCTGATGAACTCCATTTTACATTTTTATTATCTGCATTAGATGGATTAACTGTTGCATTTAGTTTTAAAGTATCACCAACATTTAAGTTCGCATACGTTGTGTCTAAACTTACAGATTCAACTTCATTATACTTATACTCATATATCCATTTTTTAAGTATGTATCCTACTCTTCCATCATCATACTTTATCTTATCATACAAGGTATTCTGGCCTATTCCTATTCTTGTAAATTTAGTTCTGTTTTCAGCCCCATCAACAGTCTCATATAGTACTTCTAGTATAGTTGATACTGTATCTGGACCTGTTCTAATCCAGAATTCATCTGTTGCTCCTGAATCTGATGGATCATCTAAATATACTCTAGTATCATCTTCAACAAAGTATACATCACTTGGCACTGGCATACTTGCTACTTCTTCTGGCATATTTTCATATACTGGTATATGAAATTCAAATGGAGAGTTAATCATATTATAACTGTTATACGCATTATACGTAATTAAAGCTTCTCCCTTAGGTCCAAATATATTTGTCATATATCCAGTTCCAAGCAACCACTGTGCGGTTCCTGGATTATTTACATCAAATCTTTCAAAGTATATTGTATCTTGTCCCCATTTTATGTATTTACTATAAATATACTCTATTCCACCTCTTAGAGCTGCCGATACGCTTGTCCAGCCATTATTTCTTGCATAATTTAATCCATTTGTAACTGCTGATTGACCATTTGCATCATATGCTCCTATATTAAAGAAGTTGTATACTCCATAGTCTCCATTAATTAGACTGCCATTTACTATATTACCACTATTTTCTTGTCTAATTCTTGAAGCAATATGAACAGGGTTAATTCCTACATCTTTTGATATACTATGTATTAGCTCAGCATAAGTTGTTCCCAAATCATACCATGTACCATATGATTTATATTGACTTTTATACTGTCCACCCATAGGCGTTGCAGCAAGTACACTTTGCACAGCATCAACACTTTGAGTTGCACCATTATAACTTAATACTTCAAACTGAAATATTCCATTTTCGTTAATAAAATTACGTGGATCTACAACATATGCAACAGCCTGCTTTGAAGCTGTAACATAGTTTCCATCTTGATAGTAGTTCTGTCCATCTCTTTTCCATTCTGCACCATATATATCCTCAACTAAGCTTATCCCCTCATTTACCTCATATGACTCATGAGATAAAACTGTGTTCCAGTCTAAGCCAGTATGAACAGCCTTAAATATCCAGTTAGGATGTTTTTCTTTTAAAGCATTAATATATGGCATATATGAATCCGGAAAGTTTTCATCTATATAAGACACTGGTAAATTTGAATAAATAGCACCCTTTACCTCTCGAAAATTTATAGTTGAGGTTATAATACATATAACTAATAGCAATATTATCCCCTTAAACTTTAATTTTCTACTTTTCATTTCTCCCCCTTATGACGAAAATTGTCATTTTATACAAAAATTATATCATAAACGCATACTTTGTCAAAGAGTTTAACAAAAGATAAGTCAAATTATTAAAATTTCACATTTTTTTCATATTCAATTTATTTGTAATTAAAAAGTAATAAATAATTACATAATCTCTTTTTTTTAAAATTTATGAATTTGACAATGAATATTGGATATAATATAATGAGCAAAAGTGTATTTTTGATGGAGGTGAAAAAAAATCAAATTTACTCTTAGCGCATGGACATAAACATTTATGTTGACGAGGATGGTAGTTGTCGAAAGTCAGCGGATGCTACCACGGCAGTTAGTTGTCGTTAGAATATAGTAAAAAGCAAAATCCTAAATTGTAACAAAACTATATTTATACTAATAATATATATAAATTGTACATTGAAAATTATAAATATTTAGGAGGTAATTTAATATGTGTGGAATAATTGGATACACAACAAGAAAAAATAATTCAGTGGAAATAACACTTAACGGATTAAAAAACTTAGAATATAGAGGTTACGATTCATCAGGAATTGCCTTATTTAATGGAGAAAATATTGATATTATTAAATCAAAAGGAAAAATCTCTAACTTAGAAGAAAAACTAAAAAATCATGATACTACATCATGTTGTTCTATTGCACATACAAGATGGGCAACTCATGGAGAACCAAACGAAACAAATGCACATCCTCATCATGTAGGAAAAGTTACATTAGTTCATAATGGAATAATTGAGAACTATGCAACTTTAAAAGATGAATTAAAAGAAAAAGGCTATGAATTTCAAACTGAAACAGATACAGAAGTTGCTGCTGCATATATTGACTACTGCTATAGTCAAACAAACGACAAACTAAAAGCTCTAGTTGAAGCTTGTAAAAAATTTAGAGGATCATACGCATTTAACATTCTATTTGAAGATGAACCTACTACAATTTATGCGACTAGAAAAGATAGTCCTTTAGTTATTGGATATTCTCATGACGGAAATTTTGCCGCATCTGACATCTCTGCAATACTAAATTATACAAATAAATACTCATTAATTAATGAAGGTGAATTCGTAAAAATAACAAGAGATATTGTAACTTACTATGATAAAGACCTACATCAAATTGAGAAAAAATCTGAAACTGCTACTTGGGATGCTGCACAATATCAAAAAAATGGATATGATCACTTTATGCTAAAAGAAATTTACGAGCAACCTAAAGTTATAAATGATATTTTTGATAGATTTTATAACAACTGTTCATACAAAGATATTGATTTAACAAAATATGAGAAAATACATATTGTAGCCTGTGGTAGTGCTATGCACGCATCTTTAGTTGGTAAATATCTACTTCAAACATATGGAAAAATTCCTGTTATGGTTGAAATAGCTTCAGAATATAGATACTCAGAAGAATTAATTACTCCTTCTACCCTACTTATTGTTGTATCTCAATCAGGTGAAACTGCTGATACACTTGCTGCTTTAAGACTTGCAAAAGAAAAAGGAGCTTACGTTGTTGGAATTGTAAATGCAGTAGGATCTACAATTGCAAGAGAAGTAGATAAATGTATCTACACTTACGCAGGACCTGAAATTGCAGTTGCTACAACTAAAGGATATACTTCTCAAGTCGCAGTATTTGCAACACTTGCACTAATTGCTATGGAAGAAAAAGGTCTCCTTACAGATGAACTTTCAAAAACTATTAAAGAAGATTTGACAAATGTAGAAGAAAAAATAAACTTAGTTCTAGAAAATAGAGAAAAATATTTAGACATTGCAAGAGACATTTATAACCATAATGATCTGTTCTTTATTGGAAGAGGAATTGACTCTGCAGTATGTATGGAAGGATCTCTAAAACTTAAAGAAATCTCATATATGCATTCAGAATCATATAGTGCTGGTGAATTAAAACATGGTACAATTTCACTAATTGATAAAGGTACACCAGTGATTTCTATTGCAACTGATGATAAACTATTTGAAAAAACAGTAAGTAATATAAAAGAAACAAAAGCAAGAGGTTCGTACTCTATCTTTGTTACTACTCAAAATCATGGAGATGATTTTGGTGAATTTGCAGATAAAACTATTTTACTACCTAAAACAACAGATTTTACACAACCAATCTTAACTGTAGTAGCTCTTCAACTTATAGCATATGAAACTGCTAAACTTAGAGGATGTGATATAGATAAGCCTAGAAACTTAGCTAAATCTGTTACAGTAGAATAATAATTTGACGTATAATACTAAACGTATTATACGTCTTTTTTTATGGTAACTCTGTGTTATATTTTTATTGACTTTATCATTAATGAATGATAAAATAGTAATCGGATTTTGATATTATATCTCAAAAATTAATATTTTTTAGAAAATGGAGGGATTCTTTATGAAGAAAAATTATGAAAAAAGGAGGAAGTCATATAAAACTGCATCGCATGCAATTCACAGTAAAAAAAATCAATCATTAAAAGAAAAAGTAGATAGATTTTTATACACCAGTGAATATTTAAAATCAAGAGAAAATAGTAATGCTTCAAAAAATAAAGATATAAAAAAAATCTCTAGTGTAAAAATAACTACACCAGTAAAAAAGAAAAAAACAATAAGCAAAGTTATAATAATATTATTATGTATTATATCAATTATTGGAATTTGTCTATTAATATTTTTTATACCATATATTACTATAGCATACAATTCATATAACAATGGATTTGATACAACTAAAATAGATATAAGTAAAGTACCACATATATACGACAAAGACGGCAATTTACTTTCAATTATGTATGGATATTATGATTCAGGTGAAGAAAACTTTGTTCCAACATACTCTAGTGTATATACTGATATAACTACTCTTCCAAAATATGTAGGAGATGCTTTTACAGCAATTGAAGATGAAACATTTTATGACAATAGTGGTATTTCTATAAATAGGCTACTATATGCTACTTTTAACTATGTAGTACATGGTGACTCTAATTTTGGTGGAAGTACAATTACCCAACAATTAGTAAAAGTATCTACTGGTGATGACTCACATTCACCATCAAGAAAGGCAAGAGAAATTGGTAGTGCTTTATATCTTACAGATAATTGGTCAAAATCTAAAATACTTGCTAGCTATATAAATCTAGTATATTATGGAAATGGTGCATATGGAATTTATGAAGCTTCACTTACCTACTTTAATACTGAACCTAAAAATTTAAACATTGCACAAGCTGCAATTCTTGCTTCAATTCCAAATTCACCAGATAATCTAAATCCTTATGGAACTGACTCAAATAGGACAAGATTATTTAATAGGCAAAAACTTGTTCTCAAAAAGATGCTTGAACTAAATTTAATTACAGATAAAGAATATACTGATGCTTTAAACTATAAAATTGAATTTAATAATGGTTCATCAAAACTAAATAAAAACAATCCAGCAATTAGTCCTTATCTTAAGATTGCATTTGATCAAGCAATAGAGATTGTAAAAGAAGATTGCTCTTGTTCTAACAAAGAAGTTATAGATAAGATATTAAATGGTAATACAAAAATTTACTTAAATTTAGATACTAACATGCAAAATAAAGTATATGAGATTGCTAAATCAAGTTTTTCAGAATATCCAGAAATAGAACTTGGAGGTGCCATTTCAACAAAGGATGGAAAAGTTATTGCAATAATTAGTTCTAGAAAAGATTCACAAGTTGACCATGCCTACTATATGACTAGACAAACAGGTTCTGCAATTAAACCACTTAGCGTCTATGGACCTGCATACGATATGGGAATACTTAACCCTACAAGCTACGTAAAAGATGTCCCAGTAAGCATTAAAACTGAGTCTGGAACATGGAATGTTCACAATGCTAGCAATTCATATAGAGGCACTATAACAACTAATGAAGCTATTGCATATTCTTTAAATACTGTGGCTGTTACTACACTTGAAAAAGTTACTTTATCTAAGTCCTATGAATATTTACAAAGTTTTGGTATCACATCACTTGATAGTAAAAATGATATGTATTACCCGGCTCTAGCTCTTGGTGGTCTAACATATGGTATTTCACCTTATGAAATGACCCAAGCATATAATGCAATTAGTAATGATGGAAAGTTTTCAAGTATTTCTACAATAAATTATATTGAAATAGATGGAAAGAAAATTCAAAAGCAAAAAAATGAGCATCAAGTAATTTCAACTGATGCAGCAAATAAGCTTAAAATATCATTACATGAAGTTGCAAGATATGGTACAGGAAAAACTGCTAATCTATCTAACACCACTACATACTTAAAAACAGGTACAACTAGTGATGTCAAAGATGTTTGGACATGTGGATTTACAAATGATTTAACAGCTTGTATTTGGGGCGGATATGATACTCCAGCGACTCTTCCAATATATAACGTAAATACTGTCTGGAAACAAATAATGCAGTACTATTATAACAAATAAGCAAGTAGAAAATTTCTACTTGCTTTATTTTATATAAACTTATTAAATATTTCTAATCTATATTTTCAAAATTTGATATTCTATATTGTGAATCTGTTTTAGTAAATGTATATTTTACACTCTCAAGACTTGCTGTATCTATTACTCCATTATCTATTTGAGTTTTTATATAATCATTTTGTGTTGAATCATTAAATACGCTCTCATCTGTAAGAGACATTATTAAAACAGATTTTGACTTATCATAATATAAATTATTTTTTACTGTAGTCTCTATATCTTGCATTTGAACGTTTTTAGTAATATATACTCTATATGCCAAAAGTTCTATTCTATCTGAATACTCTGTTATTTTATATGGTATCTCTAATGTATACTCCATTACTCCATTTGCAAATCCCCTTGGGAGTATAATATATGCATTAGTTGAAGTATCATATGATAATACATCTGTTATTTCTCTATTTGTTATAGTAGTATCTGCAAAAGTTGAAGCAAGTACTGTATTCATATTCTCTGGAAGTATATATGTACTATTATATTCATCTGAATACTGCATAAAAGATTGATATTCTTCTTTTCTTGATATTTTATCTAAAGCAATTAGTAGTTTAGCATTATTTGTTAAACCATAATCATCTAACTCATTTATTATTGAATTAGAATATACCTCTGAATAAGTTATAAGTTCTTTAAGTTGAAGACCAATTCTACTATTTACATTAACATTTTGCCCTCTTTCTTGTCTTTCATTTTGCTCCTCTTCCACAACAACATCATCTTGAGGTTGTACTTCACTTTCAACAGTTTCATTATTACTTATAAGAGTATTAACTAATATAAATATTATACACAAAACTGCTATAACACATAAAACAATACAAACAATATTTACTACTTTCTTATTCATAACCTTCCCCCTATTTATAATCCACTAAGTGTAGCATCCATAAATACTTGTCCAAATAAATCATAATCTGTATAACTTTTAAGTTCAAAAGAAAAGATTTTTTTTATGTCTGACCTAATAACGTAAAAAATCGCATTATATGTTGCCTTACTTATTCTAATCCTTCTTTTAGAATCAACTGTATCTTTACAATCTTCACAAATAAATTTGTTATCTATATAATCATAGTATACAAATTCATCTAAATCTTCTAATAAAGCTTTAGAACAGTTTTCACACTTGTCCTGCCTAGGTGCAAATCCAAGTAAAGCAAAAAGCTTTATTTTAAAAGTATTTATTACTTGCTTCATATCTTTGTCATATTTATCTAAAACATATATTGTATTTAAAAATAACTTTAAAATTTTTTCACAGTCTTGATTTTCATCAGTAACCTTATTTAAAATTTTTGTCATCTCAAAAACAATTTGTAATTTATCAAAATCTATTCTTAAATTATAAAAAGTATTAATAACTGATGCAGAATTTAAGTAAAAATAACCTGTATTTTGATATAATATAAACTCACTATAAACTAAATATTGAGAACTTGCTAAAAAAGGACTATTAGTTTTTTTTGCCCCTTTTGCTATAACTGAAACTTTACCTAAAGAGTCTGTAAGTATAGTTATTATTTTATCGTTATCTTTATATGCTACTTCCCTTATTACTATTCCCTTCACTTTGATAAGCTTCATTTATATCTTCACCCTTTTTCTCATTAATACCTCTATCTAAATCTACTATTTTTCTATATTCAATATAAGTTTCAAGATTACCTGTTTTTATAAAATTTTCCCAAGCAAAATTTTTATACATACAAATCACCTCTTATTAATATTATATGCTAATATTTTATGTACATACAACTATATTTTTGATTTTATATTTCCAAGATAATTTTCGTTATCTTGCCAATCTTGTCTAACTTTTACCCAAAGCTTTAAATTAACTTTATCTTCTAGCATTTGTTCTATATCTATTCTTGCTTGAGTTCCAATCTTTTTTAGCATTGCTCCATCTTTTCCAATAATAATTCCTTTATGAGACATTTTTTCGCAAATAATATTTACTTCTATATCATATACACTCTGTTTTTGTCTATTTTTCCTTTTTTTAAACTTTTCTACTTCAACTTTTATTCCATGTGGTACTTCTTCATCAAGATTATTTAATGCTTTTTCACGAATTATTTCTTCAACAATTTCTCTTTCTGTAATATCTGTTATTTCATCTTCTGCATAAATTAAATCTCCTTCAGGTAAATATTTTATTATGCATTCTTTTAATATATCTAACCCATCTTGTTTATATACAGATATTGGAACAATATCCTTAAATTCTCCTCCTATTGATTTAAAATAATCATCATATACAGTTATTATTTTTAAAATTTTTCCTTTTTCAATCTTATCTATTTTATTTATACATAAAATAACATTATGCTTACTACTTGCTATATTTTGCATAATTGTCTCATTTGCTTTATCTATAGTTGGTTTTGAAGCATCTACCATATAAACAATCACATCAACAGAATCAATAGCACTCTCTACATTTTTCATCATATACTCTCCCATTTTATCTTTTGGGATATGAACTCCTGGTGTATCTATTAATATCATTTGACTTTTTTCATCTGTTATTATTCCTTTTATATTAAATCTTGTTGTCTGTGGCTTTGGTGTTGTAATTGCAACTTTAAATCCAACTAATTTATTAACAAGTGTTGATTTACCAGCATTTGGTTTACCAACAACAGTTATATATCCTGATTTGAACATTCTATCTTTTCCTCCGCATTACTATTATATCAAAAAAGTAAAAAAAAGACAACGTTACATAACTTTAAATTGGTAAATATTGCATTTGATGTTAACATAATAATTGACTTTTTTGTCATTTTATGATATAATTTAAGAGCAATTAAAAAATTGTAACATAACTAACTATGTTATGTATATACTGCAACAATATATGTTGTAAGATCAGGGGGGAAAATTATGAAAAACTTGTTAAAAAGCCGTATACAAAATTTTTGGCTTTTTACAAAGGATAAGGAGGTGCAAGCTCTTGTTATTGGATACGATTATGTAACTGGTAACTTAGTAGCACAATTAGGTACAAAAAGAGCATTACTTGCTCCAGAGGATATAACAATATATCAAAAAAAGAACGTCCTTGATGAGGAAATACATAGGTTATTAGGTTCTACAATAACTTGTAATATAATTGGAAAAAATGATAATGATATATTGATATCTAGAAAGTCTGTAATGCAAAAAAGAATACAAAAATACAACAAGGGACAAATTGTTGAGGCAACCATTGTATCTGCTTCAAATAAAGCTTTATTTTTAGAATTTGATGAAGGACTTAGTGGTATAATGTATACTAATCAACTAACATCTTCTAAGGTAAAAAAACCTTTAGACCTTTATGAAATTGGTGACAAAATAAAGTGTGTTATCACTAAGAAAAAAGAAGATGAAGGGTATTTTGAACTTTCAAGAGTTGCTCTTTATAAGACAGTAAAACTAAACATTGAACATGGGCACACGCTATTATGCAAAATCACTAAAAAACTAGATGATAGCACAGGATACTTTGTGGAAGTACTACAAAACCCTATGTATTCTGGTATTTTTGACCTAAATCAGTATAATTATAAACACAATTATAGAATAGGAGAAATTCTAAATCTAAAAGTTGTGGACATAACTGATAATAAGCACTTGCGCCTAAGAACATTACATACTAATAAAGAAGTGTTGTAACAACAACACTTTCTTTTTTTAACAATTTATATTAAATTTCATATAATATAATAAATTGATTTGAGGTGAATATATATGGAAACTTTATGCTATGACTTAGCTATTAGACAAATTAAATGTCAAAATGGAATTTCAGTAACAACAGATAATATTTATACAAATATTGAAAATCAATCACAAATTCTTCTGTCCTATGGATATGTTCTAAATGTCCTATCTAAAAATACAAATAGCATAACCATTTCTTTATATAATTTTGAACTACTAGATACAGTAAAATTTAATATTCCAAATAACACATATAAATCTTTTGATTTACCACTTTTTAATGGAACATATATTCTACTTATAGGATCAGTTAAAAATACCTGTCCTTGTCCTAGACTGTTGAGGTGATTAATATATGAATGTAGATTTAAGTATAAATGATACATACTGTACACAATGCTATAAAAATTCTATTGAAAAAAACGTAAATATCACTTCAAGAGATACTTCAATTGAACTACAAAATAACTATTTTTTAAATGTTTTATCCGTTTCAAGTAATACATGTAGTATTTTAATTCAAAATGGCAATTGTGTGATAATCAGAAATATTTTAAATGGTGTTGAAACAAGTATTCTTATTCCTTCAAGTTGCTCTCATATTCTTACAATAACATGTACACATGAATAAAAGCTAGTATAAAAAATACTAGCTTTTAAATATATTCATTTGCTTTTTTGCTTCTTTTTCTTTTAAAGACTCTCTTTTATCATAAAGTTTTTTACCTTTGCATATACAAAGCTCTACTTTAAACCATCTTCCACTTGTATATATTCTAGAAGGAACTAAAGTATATCCACCTTGCTTTATATAATTTAATATTTTTAAGATTTCTTTTTTGTGTACTAAAAGCTTTCTATCTCTTGTAGGATTTACATTATATATGTTTCCATGTTCATAAGGACTAATATGCACATTTTTTAATATAATCTCATTATTTCTTATAAGAGCAAAACTATCCTTTAAATTACACATTCCTTCTCTAATAGATTTTACTTCTGTTCCTTTAAGTTCTATTCCACATTCAATTTTATCTATAATATCATATTTAAAATTAATTTCTCTATTTTTTATCTGTATATTATTTTTGTCTACAAACTGCTTTTTCATTTAATCTCCTATTAACTTTCTAAAACTTTTTTTAATGTATCATTATAAAGCTTAGTTATTTTCTTATTGTTATTTGAAAGCTCACTTATCTCCTGTCTTAAAAGCCTAATTAAATCTTCTAATTCAATTGTTGAATCAATATTATTTTCATCTATATATTTTTCTAAGTTTTCTGGTAAATCTATATAAATATATTTAGTATATGTAAATATATCATTATTTATATCAATACCAGAGTCAATCTCAGCTATTATAGAAGAGACCTTATCATTACTATCTTTAAGTAACATATTTATATTACTTGTGTAAAAATTATACTCTCTTTTTATTACATCCTTATATGTATTATATAACTCATCTATTTTAGTAGAATTTTCTTCGATTTTTTGTGTTTTTTCTTGTTCTAACTCTTCCTTAGTCTTTTGATCTTGCTCTGTAGTCTCTTCACTACTCTCCTCTTTACTACTTAAAGTATCTTTATAATCTTCAATCTTCGTATTTAAATCATCTAAAACTGTATTCATATAATCAAGAGTAGCTTCAGATGTAACTTCATAATTTACCGTAGTAACAGTTTCTTCTGTATTTTCATCTACCTTTTTAGTAGTTGTAGATTTTTCAATATATGAATCCATCTTATCAATTCTATTTTCATATCTTGAAGCTATATCTTCAAGTAATGCTAAGTAATCAATCTCTTCTAAGTTTTCTTCATATGCCTTTGTAATTTGAGTACTAAAGTCTATCACATCGGACTCATTAGTTAAAGACTCTTTCATTAAATTATTAAGGTCTTCATCTAATATCAAAGTATTTTTTGAAGCGACATTTATATTATATAATTCATCTGACAAGGTATTATATGTTTCTTTATATTCTGTTACATCAACACCTAAAAATTCTAATTTTTTAATTTCATCTGATATAGTTTCCAAATCGTCTGTTACTTTTCTTACTCTATCTCTAACATCTTTAATATTAGCTTTCTTAGTCTCACTAATATAGTCTCTAAAAATGTTATTAGTTTGTGTTTCAATATAGTCTTCAACACTATTTACTTGAGATAAATACTGTATACTTTTTACTAAAGTAAGCTTTAGTTGTGCTAAAGTCATAGTATCATCTATATCATATTCTTTAGTTGAAACTACAATAGCGCCTAAATAAGATTCTGGTAATCTTATCTTTTTATTTTTAACTATATCTCTTATTGAATATTTCTCTGCAACATCAGTTGTAGATATATCTCTTTTTACTCTAAGTTTATTATCTACTACAGCAGTAAGTCCAAACATTGGTGCATCCATATTTAATCTTATTGCTGGATAATAATCAAATTCCTTCTGCTCTTTAGAATTTGCTATATCTTTATCTATTTCACGTAGTTTAGACTCAATTTCAGTTAAATATTCTTCTATTAATAATAATATATTCTCTTTTTCTTCCTTATCACTAAGTTTATCTGTATCTTCCTCAGTACTTTGCTCTTCTTCTGCATACAAAACTGGAGTGATGCAGCTAAAAGAGATCGTAATTACTAGTGCTATGAATAAAAACTTAATTTTTTTCATTTGTACACTCCTTCTTTTTGCTCACTTATTATATCATGATAATTGCAATATGTAAAGTTATAATGTTTTTAATATAGGCTAATCAAGAAATGTTGAAAAATGAAAATCAGAAATAGAAATATTTTCATATATCTCATTTAAAAGATAATTTATTTTAGCATCTATATTTGTACCATTTTTCAAATATCCTTCTTTTTTATTAATCATCATAAGCTCAGCAAAAATCTCTGCTCTATCTTCCCTTGGTGAAACCTTAGAATATTTAGTTAAAAAGTATGCATTTTTATTTTCATCATCTGTTGCATATTTATTGTATACAAACTCTTCTGTTAACTTACTAATATCTTTTTCATAGTCAAATCCAGATGGATTATATGAGTTCCACGCATAATATAAGTATTTTACTTTATCTGCCATATAATACTCTAGTACATGAAAAAACTCATGATGAAAAGCTCTTTCAAAATCTATATCATTACTTAAATATATCCTATACTGATTTAATGTATTTTTTGATGCCAATGCTATATTGTTATCATTAAAATTTGACACTAATAGTATATGCAAATTATATCCATCATTTTTGAATATAGAAAATACATCTTTTGGATATTTTTTTAAAGCATTATATATTATTTTAGTGTTGTTATTTACTATATTTATATCATCTTGAATATTTGCATTTACAGATGATAAAAAGCTTTTTGCCTCTTCACCATATTCAATTATAATTCCATACTCATTTTTTATTTTATTAATATAGTATTTGTTCTCCTGCTCTACATTACTCTCAACATTCTTTTGATATAATATTTCCTCAAACCCATTTGAAATATTTAGCTCTTTATATACAAGTATTGTTATTCCAACAAAACAAGAAAAAATCAAAAAATATGTAAAGATAGACAGTTTTTCTTTTCTTATAGCTTTTCTTTGCATTTTATCCTCCATATAATTTAATCAAAATACTCAATATTTAAAGCTCTCATAATGTATTCATATGGTTCTTCTTGTGATTCTTCCAACATTTTATTATACCCTGACATAAATACATATGAAGATAGACTGCTCTGTGAGTTTTGTGAAGACTCCAATGTAAGTTTTATTTGCTCAATTTTATCAAAATCATCTACATTTTTTAAATTTTCTAAATAATTAACAACTTCTTTTGAGTAATTTTCTATTTCTTGCTTACTAATACTATCAATTTTTTTACTAAAATTAATTGTAAGTATATTTGTATTAGAATTAGATACATATACATTTATATATTGTTTATCATTATATATCTGAGAAATCTTTTCATTTAAAATTCTAGATATTCTATCTCCTACTTTTTCCTGATAGTCATCTTGAATATTATCCATATCTTTTAAATAAACTGTAAACTTACCTGTTACGTTATTTGATAGTGTATCCTGTGCATAAAATACATATCTTGGATTATTAAACGAAAAAATATAATTTGCAGATATCACTTTAAATCTGCTTCCTGAACTATACTCAGTTATAAAATAGCTTTTTAAACTATCTTTTGAAGAAAAATATGTAAAATAATTTCCGTTTAAAATGGATGAAAAAACTACAGCAACAACAAATGATATTAAAGAAATACTTCCACATTTTACTTTTTCGTTTTTTATCTTTTTACCAACATTTCTCTTCTTTTTAGATAATCTATAAAATCTTTTTATGCTCCAACCAAAAATTTCACCTAACATTGTTAAAGACATAACTTTTAATGTAACTAGTATATTATCAAGTATTAGTGCAGGTGCTTTCATCTGCAATAAAATAATTGCAATAATTCCGCTAAAAATACTTGTCATTATTTTTTTACCAAACAAAATTTGTCCAATAATACCAACAATAAAGGATATTGGTATCATTGAAATATAAATATTATCTACTAAACAAAGATAAACTGATAAAATAAGAAAAATACTGTAAACTACTGCTTCTAAATATTTTCTTATCATACTATTATTCTTTTTCAAGGCAATCACCTCATTTATTTAATTATATATTAAATAACAAAATATAGCAATTAGATTATATTTAAATTAATAAGATGAATACTTTTTTAGAAACACAAATATAATATTACGAGGTAAAATTATGAGAAGAACAATAAAAATAATTCTGTTTACATTATCTATTCTTTTTATTTATCCCCAAAAAATTCTAGGTACTCAAATTCAATCTCCATCAGCAGTAGTCATATGCGAAGATAGTGGACGTATTCTTTTTGAAAAAAATGCAAATGAAAGAAGAAAAATGGCATCTTTAACAAAACTTATGACCTCTATACTATTAGTTGAAAATTGTGACTTAGATGAAAAAATTAAAGTTGCAAAAGAAGCTTGCTATATTGGAGGCTCAGAGGCTGGAATAAAACCTAATGAAGAAGTAAGTGCACAAAATTTACTCTATGGTATGCTTCTTCCTTCTGGTAACGATTGTGCTATGGCCACTGCATATCATATAGGTGGAAATATTGAAAATTTTGCAGCTCTTATGAACAAAAAAGCAAAAGAATTGGGATTAATTAATACAAGCTTTGATAATCCACATGGCTTAGATTCAGACAATCACTATACAACAGCTTATGAAATGGCACTAATTGCAAGATATGCTAAAAGTTACGAATCAATATCTAAAGCAGTTTCTACTGTAGAAAAAGATGTAACATTTGGAGATAGAACAGTTCATTTACACAATACCAACTCATTACTTAGAACTTATCCTTATACAACTGGTATGAAAACTGGATTTACAAATGGAGCCAATAGATGCCTTGTTGCCTCTGCTACTAACGACAATCTAAATTTAATAGCCGTTGTTCTTGGCAGTGATACTTCCAAAATAAGATTTGAAGACGCAAAGACAATACTCGAAGACACATTTGATACATATAAATCATATGATATCTCTTCATTTTTAAATGTTTATATAGATATTCCGATAATTAAAGGGAAACAAGAAAGATACATCCGTACATATAGTGATAGCAAAATTGAAGCTTTAACAGAGGAAGAATACTCTAAAATATATGTATCACAAAATTTTCCACAAAACATTGAAGCACCAATTGAAAAAGGAACATATCTTGGAACATACACTGTAAGCATTGATGATGAAATCTTATACTCTAAAGAATTTTACTTAGAAGAAGATATTTTAAAAAAGACACCTCTAGATTACTTTAGTGAGAGTTTAAAAAATATGTTTAACTCTTTAGAAGTAATATAAAAAAGTACCTCATAAGAGGTACTTTTTCTACTCTTCTATAACCATATTATTACTATTTAAGGCTTTTAAAACTGTTTCTCTTTCTAAGTCAATTTGCTCTTTTGTTAAAGTATCTGTATAAGAACCAATCGTAAATCTAACAGTAACAGCCTTTTTATCTTCTAATTTTTCTTTGTTCTCATAAATATCTACAAGATTATATTCTATTAAATAATTCATATTAGAATCTCTTATTACTTTTTCAATATCTGAATACTTAGTGTCTTTATCTACTATTAAAGACAAATCAAAATTAACTGTTTGATATTTTGATACTTCTTTATAATTAATTTCTCTTTTTAAAATCTCTCCAAGTGTATCAATTCTTAACTCTGCTACAACAATTGAAGCTTTTGAATTTATTGCATCTTTAATCTTTGGATGTAAAACAGAAATATATCCAAGTGAAGTATTATTTACAATAATTTCAAAACTATTTACAGGATGCATCCAATTATTTTGAACACTATCTATGTTTTTATATTCCACATCTAAATTTTTATTTATTTTTACTATACTATCTATCATAGACTTAACTTCATATGCAAGCTCTTTTTCAGTGTTTTTGCAGCTAGCTACTGCAAGACCTAAAACTTTATACTCATTTGCCTCTTTACCATCAAAATGATATTCAAATGTTCTACCTATTTCAAACACTCTACACTCTGACATATATTTTAAATTTTTATTCACAGCATAAAGCATTGTTGGAGCCATTTCTCTTCTTAAAGTGTTATCTAGCCTTACAATTCCATTTACAATTTTCAAATTATCTTTTACTTCAATTCCTAGCTCTTGATTTAGCTCTGTATTATACCAAACATAACTATGAATCTCATTCATTCCATATTTTGCTGCAAGTAACTCCTTTGCTGAATATTCAAGTTCTCTTATTGGATCTTTTTGAACAGGAGAAACTTTCCAAAGATTTGTCTTAGCTTCTATATTATCATAACCATAAATTCTAGCTATCTCTTCAATTATATCTGCTTTTTGACTAACATCTTTAGTAGCTCTAAATGAAGGCACATCTACTGTTAGATTATCATTATCTACTTTTACACCAAACTCAAGATTTTTTAAAGTAGTAACTATATCTTCCATAGGAAGAACTTTGCCTATACTTCTATCAATATAATCTTTATCTAAAGTAATTGTAATATGTGGATACTTTTCAATATATACATCTGAAAATGCTGAAGTAACTCTGATATCTTTATCTTCTTCTTTTAATAATTTTATAAATCTAGCTATTGCAAGTTCAGTAAGTTCTGGATCTAGAGTCTTTTCATAACGAGCAGCCGCATCTGTCCTTAAGTCTAACTTACTTGCTGTTTTACGGATTGTAACTGCATTAAAGTTTGCTGACTCTAAAAATAGTGTTGTTGTATCATCTACAATCTCACTTGCAAGACCTCCCATAACACCAGCTATACCAACAGGTTCTTTGTCATTATATATCATTAAAGTGCCTTTATCTAATTTTCTTACTTGTGAATCAAGAGTTGTAAATTCAGAATCTTCTTTTAAAGTTTTTACTTCAACACATGATACTTTTCTATTGTCATAAGCATGCATTGGTTGACCTAATTCGAGCATAATATAATTTGTCATATCTGCAAGAAGATTTATACTTCTCATTCCACAATAATAAAGTCTAACTTTCATTTTCCAAGAAGACTTAGCTTTAGTAACATTTTCTACTCTCATAGCGCTAAACCTTAGGCATAATTGTTCATCATCTTGTGCTTCTACTCCAATACTTAATTTTTCTAAATCGTTATATAAAGCTAAATTTTCAATATCTAATGGCTTTAATTTTCTTTTAGTAATTGCGGCAATCTCTCTAGCAATACCATAGTGTCCCCATAAATCTGGTCTATTTGTTAAAGATTTGTTATCTACTTCATATACAACATCATCAATAGGAATTATATTTTTTATATCTTCACCAAGTTTTACATCATCATCTAATATAATTATTCCTGAGTGATCATCACTTATTCCTAGTTCCTTTTCAGATAAACACATACCATTACTAATTTGTCCTGCAAGTGTTGCCTGTCCTATTTTTTGTCCATGTACAACACTTCCAACTTGTGCGTATGCAACCTTTGCTCCCTCTTTTACATTAGGAGCTCCACAAATTACTTGTAGTTTTTCTTTACCTGTATCCACCATTAATTTATGTAATTTTTTTGAATTTTCGACATTTTCTACACTTAAAATTTTGGCAACAATAACTCCGCTTATATCTTGGCCATATTTAGTAATCCCTTCAACTTCAGCTGTTGACATTGTAAATTTATATATTAACTTATCTATATCTACTCCATCTAAATCTACGAAATCTTTAATCCAATTTATTGATATATACATTTTCTACCCTCCTACTTAATATTCATTTGCTTTAATATTCTTACATCACATGAATTTAAAGCACGCAAATCATTAATATTGTATTTCATCATTGCAAGACGACTAAGTCCAAGTCCAAATGCAAATCCAGAATATTTTTCTGGATCGATTCCACCCATTTTTAGCACGTTTGGATGTATCATTCCACATGGACATAGCTCAATCCAACTTCCATTTTTACATACTTTGCATCCTGCGCCATCACAATATGGACATTTAATATCAAGTTCAAATCCAGGCTCAACAAATGGGAAAAATCCTGGTCTAAGTCTTACTTCTACATCTTTTTTAAATATTTCAGATAGTAAAGTCTTCATAAAATATATTAAATTTGATATTGATACATCTTTGTCTATCATCATTCCTTCCATTTGAAAGAATGTATTTTCATGAGAGGCATCAAGAGCTTCATTTCTAAAACATCTACCAGGAAATATTGCCTTAAGAGGAGCTCCATACTTTAGCATTATTTTATTTTGAGCAGCTGATGTTTGTGTTTTTAATAGTTCTCCATTTTCAAGCCAAAATGTATCTTGCATATCTCTTGCAGGATGATATTTAGGTACATTTACTGCCTCAAAGTTATTATACTCAGTTTCTACTTCATTTCCGTCTTCTACTGTAAATCCCATACTAGAGAAGATATCTTCAAGTTCTCTTTGTACTATAGTAATTGGATGTAGTGATCCTATTTTATCGTCAACAGGTACACTTAAATCTATTTTTTCTGCATTTTTAATTTTATCTTCATACTCTTTTTCTTTTAGTTCTGCTTTTTTAGTCTCAATTAAATTTTCAATTTCAACTCTTAATTTATTTGCTTTTTCCCCTACTTCTTTTCTTTTAGAAGCTTCAACATTTTTTAAATTTTTAAGTATTTCTATTACTTCTCCTTTTTTTCCTAAATACTCAACACGAATATTTTCTACATCTGTTGCACTCTTAACATTTTTCATTTTATCAATTACTTGTGATCTTAAAAGTGATATTTTTTCTTCCATAAAAAATTCCTCCTTAAACTACAATAAAAAAGTCATCTCATCCTTAAAACATAGGACGAAATGACTTTAAATTCCGCGTTACCACCTAATTTCATTCAAAAAAATCTGAATGCACTCAAAAGCTATTACGGGCATACCCGCTTGTTCCTACTTATTTTACTGTTCAAAACAAGACCTCCAAAGTGAAATTTCAGCAATGGTATATTAGTATGCTTTCAGCCGGTGACATACATTCTCTACAATATATTATCCATTACCTACTTTGCTTTATCAACGGTTTTATGTTATTCTGTTTTGAATTATACCATATGTTATTAGATTTGTCAAACCCTAAAGTTATATTTTTCTTCTAAGTTTTATTTGATATTCTTCAAATCCAATTCTATCATAAAAAGCTCTTGCATTATAATTATTACTTAATACATTTAATTCAATGCTATCTAAATTTCTTTTTTTGGCCCAATTTATTGCTTCTTCTATCAATGTTTTACCATATCCCTTAGTCCTGTATTCTGGTAAAACTACCAGCTCATATATAAAAGCATAGTGATCTTCTATAAATCCTTCATACTCTTTATATGGTGATACTCTTTCTTCGATTAAAGCATATCCTACTATTTTATCATCATCTTCCACAATGATATAATCCGAGTTTAATGAGTTAATCATTGACTTTATAAATATCATTGGAAAAGCTATAGGGTTATATATATCTCCCCTTAAATTATTAAGAACTACAAATAATTCAGTATTTAATTTATATATTTCTTCTGCTTCTTGCAAACCTGCTGTTCTTAACATACACCTCACCCCTTTTTTCGAGGATATTATATTATAATTATATCTATTTTTCAACAATAAAATATTATTTTCTGTTTGTTCTAAAACCATTTCCAGCTGCTTCACTTGCAGACGTAATATACATGATTGCATCACTATCATTTTCATCAATTATATTTCTAATCTTTGATATTTGAGGTCTGGTAATAATACATGTTATTGTAGTAATTTCTTCTCCAGTATGTGCACCAACACTATTTGTTACTGTAGCGCCTCTTTTTAAGTCATTTAAAATAGGATCAATTATCTTATCTGATTTTTTAGTTATTATAGTGACAACTTTAACATAATCTACACCAGAAAATACAATATCAATTACTTTTGTAGAAATGAATAAAGCAACTAATGAATATAATCCAATATTTATATCTTTAAATACAATTATTACAGCAGAAATAATTACAAACTCTATAATAAGAAGTATATTACTAAGCCTTTCAACTTTTATCGTTTTATATATTATCTGTGCAAGTAGATCTGAACCACCCGTACTTGCTCCTGCTTTAAATACAAAAGATAGACCAAGTCCTGTAATAATTCCACCAAATATACAAGAAGTAAATAAATCAGTAGGACTTTTTTGAGTAAAATAGCTATAATCAAAAATTTCTAAAAAGACAGCTAAAAGAACAGTAGCTATTATTGTCTTAATACTAAATTTAATACCAAATTTATAAATAGACACCAAAAATAGTGGCAAATTAATAACCAATATAGAAAATCCCATAGGAATATTAAATACATAATACAATATTGTTGCAATTCCACTTGCACCACCAGTTGTCATCTTATGTGGTAATAAAAACATATTAGTACCCAAGCTAATAAGATAAACACCTAATAATATAAAAAAGCAATCAACTAAAAGTTTTATTTTATTACATTTTATATTCATATTTATCCTCCATTAATATTATTCACATTTTTTCTATTCATAAAAAAAATTCCTATAAAATTATAGGAATTTAAGAAAAATAATACTATTTAAAGTTCTTTTCAATATATTCTTTATGATTATTATTTATATATTTATTAGTTCCATCAGCTATCTGATGCAATAATTCTTTTAATGTTACATACGCAACATCATACTGTTCTTTTGTTATGTCTTTTTCATCAAGTGCTTTTTGAAGTTCATCTTCATCCCAAACCTTTACAATATCATCATTTACTTTATCAATTGTAATATCTAAAAATAAATCATCATAATACAAACCCTTTTCGTAATCAATACCAATATCATCTATAATATCAATATAATACGAAATAGTATTCTTTTTATCATCCAAAAATACTCTAATTCCATATTTTTCATTTTTAGGTAAATATTCTACCATGTAATATCCTTCTTTTAAAAGACATACTCCTTTTCCAGTATGAGTTGAGATATATGGTTTATCTATACTATTTACTTTTTTTATTACAGTATAGCAATCAAGACTATCATCTTCAAATTGCATTAATATATATTTATCTACTCCCCTTAAATAAGTATTTGTTAAAAACTTTCTTTTCATAATATACACCTTCAACATAAATTATACCAAAATTTTGTCAATCTAGCAAGAAAAAATAGGTGAAGTACATCACCTATTCTACCTTTTTTAGTTTTCTGTTACCATTACACTTACTTTCCCTGTTTCAATTCCAGTAAAATCTACTTTATATGGAATATTATTTGGTTCACTATGTATAGAATATCCTGTTGCAAAACGATAAGTTCCCTTATACTCTACTTCGTTTACAATTAAAGTATATGGTACTTCAAATTCTTCTCCTTCTACATAGTTTAAATCCGAATCAATTCTTAATACAATATTATCTGGTCCATTGTCTATACCTACTGTCTCATTTGGTCCTAACCAAACTTCAGTATTTAGTCCACTAGTTATTGTAGTATCATCTTTATTAATAAATATTATTATCTCAATAATAACTACAACTATGATTACAATAGCCACAATAATACCAAGTATTGTCTTTTTATTTAACTTATTTGATTTAGCTCTATTATTCTTTTTCATAATATCCTCTCTCCTTGTTTATTTTTTGCGACTTAATTATATCATAATATATTTTTTAAAACAAGAATAAAGTAATATTTTGTAATTAATCATTTTAAATACTATCCATATCACTTATCATATTTTCAATAAAAGCTCCATATCCTCTTAATGGATCATCTAATAAAACATGTGTTATACATCCAATAAGCTTTCCATCTTGAACAATTGGTGCACCACTCATTCCTTGAACAATACCACCAGTTTTTTCAACTAATTCTTCATCAGTTATTTTTATTGCAATGTTTTTATTATCAGTTGAATTTAGATATACCTTTTCAATTTGAATTTCATATTTTTTCTTTACGTTATCATCTAAAGTAAGATAAATATATGCCTCTTTAGTTTCTATATCTTCTTTACTTCCAATTTGAATAACCTCATTTTCGTTATATAATTCTTTGTTTTCTACATATCCAAATATACCATTTTGCGTATTACTATATATTTGTCCAAGCGTATCATTTGTAAGAGTACCCTTAAGCTCACCAGGAATTTTTGATATTCCTTTTTTTATCATATATATTTCTGTTTTAGTTATACCACCTGTGGTAATTGGTAAAATATTTTGATTAGATGTCTCTGTTATAGCATGACCAAGTGCAGCAAATTTAGAAGTGTTTTTTTCATAACAAGTAATTGTTCCAACTCCTGCACTACTATCTTTTACCCATAATCCCAACTTATATTCTCCAGTGTTTTCACTAAATATTGGATCAATTTTAAAAAACATAGTCTTATCATTTCTTGATATGGTAAGATCTAAAGTCTCTCCCAGACTTGCATATTCTTCAATCTCTGCATTAGTTTCAATTTTACAACCATTTACTTCTAATATTATATCTCCTATTTCTAATTCTGTATCATCTCTATCTATTCCCATAATAAGTACACCTGTAGCAAGTAACTTTATACCTACTGCTTCTCCACCCAAAATATACTCTGTACTATCTTGAGAACAAGTAACTGCCTTTTTAGAAGTAGAAAATAAAAAAATCATAATAAAAGTAAAAACAAATATACAAGTAATAATAGCAATAATCACTTTTTTATTTTTTAAATATCTAAACATTTACACCTAGTATTCCTCCAACTATTCCACTTAAGCAACAAATAGAAATATAAATTCCTAAAGTATTAGTTATAGATATATTATTATTTAAAATACAAGAAATTATAAAAATAATTAATACACTTATTACGTTTACTACTATTCCATGAATTAGTCCTTTTTTCTTTATCATTTTACATAACACAAAAGACGATATAAAAGCAGATATTGCCATAGAAAGAAAAATTCCAGAATCTATAAATCTATCTTCAATTTTAGTATACGTAAAAATTAAAGATACTATAAATAAAAACAACATTATTGTAACTACAAATGTAGAAATTCCAATTAAATAACTTTTTACTAACTTCATTTTATCAACCTCAATAAAGTATATGAGAACATATAAATTTGTATTCAAATAATATTAGAAAAAATAAAACTGCTGACATTTAGTCAACAGTTTTTTTATTAATAAAGTTCTAATAACTGGTCTTTAGTATAATCTTTTGGATTATCTATAAAAACATATTTATTTTTTCCAAGTACTAGCATTTTGTCTGCAAGAAATAATGCTTCATTAATATGATGAGTTACAAATAAAACTGTATTTTTCATCTTTTTTATTATTTTCTTTGTAGACTTTTGAAGTGAAGCTTTAGTATTATAATCAAGTGCTGCAAATGGTTCGTCCATAAGAATCAAATCTGGATTTAAACTTAAAACTCTAGCAAAAGCAACTCTTTGTTTTTGTCCCCCAGATAGCTGATATGGATACATATCTTTACAGTCATCAAGTTCTACTAAATGAATGTATTCATTAATTTTGTTTTCTAATTCTTTACCTTTATATCCCATCATACTTAGAGTAAATTTAATATTTCCAACAACATCTAACCAAGGAAATAATTGATTATAATCTTGTTGTAAATACATTACATTTCTAGTAGGCTTTTTGAGTTTTTCACCATTTACTACAATCTGTCCTGAAGTAGGAGTTAAAAAACCAGCTATAATTCTTAAAAGTGTAGATTTTCCACATCCAGACTCTCCTATAATACAAAGTATTTCTCCTTTTTCTAGCTCAAATGAAATATTTTTTAGAACTTCTTTTTGTTTTTTTCCGTTCTTAAATACTTGTGTTAAACCATCTATTTGTAAAATAACATTATTTTTCATCATAAGACATTCCCCACTTTCTAACCGTAATTTTTTCAAGTGCTGAGAATAACTTATCTATTATAACGCTGATTACGATAATTAAAAGTACACCTACTATAACATTAGCTAAGTTACCATACGCTCTATTTACGTAAATATACATTCCTAGTCCACCTGAAGTTCCAATCATTCCAAAAATCGCTTCTGAACTTATAATTGATCTCCAAGCTCTTGAACATCCAATTCTTAATGCTGCAATTATTCCAGGTAATATTAGCATAAAATATATATACACTACCTTTTTTATACTACCGTACTTCAACATTTCTTAAAAAATCATGATAAACTGTTGGTATAGAATCAACTTTTTCAATTAAATTAATTATCATAGGCCAAACGATACTGTGAATTACTAAAACAAGCATAGCTGCATCGTTTATTCCCATCCAAATAATTACAAGTGGTAATATTGCAACACTAGGAAGAGGTGACAATATATTACATATCGTACGTATAAAATATTTAAAGTATTTAAATTTATCTGACAATATTAAAACAACAAGTGACATAGCAAGACTTATTCCAAGTCCTAAAACTACTAACTTAAATGAATTAAATACTTGTTCTAATAAATTTTTAGAAGTTATTTCTGATACAAGTTGAGTTACTTCCTTTGAAAATGCAGGTAATATATATGATGAAACAAGTCCTGATGCTGACACAATTTCCCATATAATTATAATGCAAACTATCCAAAACCAATTAGACTTTAAAATCTTATCTTTCATAAAAAGTCCTCCTATAAATTATATTTATCTAGGTAGTTTATCATAGTTTGGTAAATCTTCAAGTTTTAATGGCTTACTTAACATTTCTGTTTCATACAATAAGTTTGCAAGATCATTATATCCTGTAAGTTTATCTGTTGGAGGTTGAGTTCTCATTAAATCTTCAACATCTTCTATGTCACAGTCATATTGACTTGCAAGTAATTTTGCATTTTCATCAAAATTTTCATCCCAAGTATCAATTACTTCTCTTTGTACTTTTAAAACAGCGTCACATATATCTTGATTTTCTTCATAAAATTGTGTATTAGCTATTAAAGCAGTTCCAATAGAATATTTTTGAATAACATCAGTAAAATCAGCAACCATATGAACGTTACTTAATTCTTCTGCCTTTAAATTTGCTGAGAAAGATAAAATACTTCCTCTAATTTGATTATTTGATTCAAGCATTGCAATTGCTTCTGTATTAGGAATCTTAACTAGCATCTTATTATACTCATTAACATCAAGACCTTCTTCTTTTAATGCAGCTAAATATGCAGCTTGTGGATTAGATGCTAAACCACTAATACTAATTTGATCTCCAGCTTTAAAATCTGCTAGTGAATTTACGCTATCATCGTTTGTATATGCTTTAACTGTCGCATATCCGATAAAAACTCATAAGCGATAATGGCATTCCATTATCTATAGCAGTCATATATGCCATAATTCCTGGTGTTCCAATATCTATATCTCCTGATACCA
This sequence comes from uncultured Clostridia bacterium, assembly GCA_944387385.1. Taxonomy (GTDB): domain Bacteria; phylum Bacillota; class Clostridia; order TANB77; family CAG-465; genus CAG-465. Next base: position 49,241 of record CALXES010000011.1, read on the forward strand.
TTGCGTCTCTAATATCTGATGCAGATGATAAAGTAGTCCATTCTACTTTAACATTTTCTGGTAAATACTTTTCAAATAATCCTTTTTCTTTAGCGATTTGAAAAACAGCAGATGCATAATTGTCTGGGTTGTAATTTATAACAACAGTCCTTTCTTTAGCAACTTGCTCTCCATTCTCTTGGCTTCTGTTTTGTAATACTACGCTTGCAACTATAGCAACTATCACTACAGCTATAACTAAAATAATCCCTAATTTTCTTTTATTCATAGCAATACACTCCTTTTTAATATAATTTTACAAACAGTAATAACTAATATAATTACTCACCTCCTAAATTATTAGTTGTGTTACTATTTATATTCCGATGAAATTATACCATGCCTTTGTATTTATTTCAATTTT
>CALXES010000012.1 GCA_944387385.1 uncultured Clostridia bacterium
TATAAGTTCTTAGAGATAAAAGCGCCAGAAGGATATGAGTTAGATGAAGATTTAACAGGATATACATTTACAATAGACAACAATTCACCAGAAACAATAATATTTGAAGTAACAAATACAGGAGATATAGCAGTAATAGCTATAGCATCTGTAGCAGTAATATGTGCAGTAGGAATAGTATTTGTTTTAAAAAGAAATAGAAAACAAGCTTAAAAAATAAATAGATAAGAAGCTTATTGCTTCTTATCTATTTTTATATTTTCATTTGCAGGACCATTAAGTAGATTACCATCTATATCAAATCTAGAACCATGGCATGGACAGTCCCATGTTTTATCTTGAGAATTAAAAGTTAAAAGACATTTTAAATGACTACAATATGGATTTATTTTATGTATTATATTGTTCTTATCTTTATATACCCCAACATTAATATTATTTAATTTTATAATTTTTCCAGTGTTTATAGGAATGTTTTCTAATTTATCAGATTTTATTTTTAGTTTATTAATTATTTCTGATTTAATTGTTTGATTTATGTTAAGATATACTTGATTAAAATTTTTTAAAATATGAAATCTTGTTGCTGTATATACATCTTCATAAATATTTTTTTTATTTAATATTTTATCTTTAAGAATATTTGCTGCTACGTTTGATGTTGTCATACCCCATTTATTAAATCCTGTAGCAATATATATATTAGGATATAGATTAGAAAATTTACCAATATAGGGAAGTTTATCTAGTGTTATGCAATCTTGAGTATTCCAGTATTGTATTATTTTACAATTAGGATAAAGAGAGTTAGCTATATTTTCTAAATATGTATATTTATTTTCATTTAATATACTACCTGTTTTTATATTATTTCCTCCAATTAATAATATATTTTTATCATTAATATTAGTACTTCTAATAGAAATAGTTGGATCTTCAAAATTTATATACATTCCGTCAAAAATATTATTTCCTATATCTACTGCAATTATATATGATGTGTCTTGATACATTTTTAAAAAATAAAAACCTGGAATGTCTTTTATTGGAAAATGTGTGCAAAGTATTACTTTATTGCACAGTATTTTGTTACTGTCTGTAAGTATTAAATATTTACTACCTTTTCTTATTATTTTTTTTACATTAGTTTTTTCAAAAATATTTTTCTTTATTACTTTAGATAAACCAATACAGTACTTTTTGGGATTAAATTGAGCCTGATTTTTAAATTTTATAGCTTTTTTTACATCTGGTAGTAAATATATACTATTTTGTAATTCTACATCTTTAAAATTCAATTTTAAAAGAGTAGAGTATTCATCATTAATATTTTTTATAAATTGTTCTTTTTTAGTAAAAACATATGAATCTTGTAATTTAAAGTCACATTCTATATTTTCTTTTAAGATTATTTCTTGAATATTTTTTATAGCATCATTATTAGAATATAAATATTGTTTTGCTTTAGTAATACCATATTTTTTAGCTAAATTATGATATATCAAACTGTGTTGGCTTGTTATTTTAGCACTAGAAAATTTTGTAGTATTATCACAGATATTATTTCTTTCTAAAACTATAAAATCAATATTATTTTTATATAGATAATATCCTGTGCTAATTCCAGTTATTCCACCTCCTATTATGCATACGTTAGTTGATATATCATTTTTTAAAGTATTATAATTAGTATTATCTGTTATACTTTTATCCCATATTGATTTATATTGATATTTCATGTGTATAGTATGTGTAATTAATTAAAAAATAATAAAAAGTCCGGAAAAATCCGGACTAAAAAATACCAAATATTTTAGAAGTTTCAGTTTCTTGATTTTTATAGGCTTTGTTTGTATAACTAACATTTGTTGCATTAAATATTTGATATGTTTCAGATAATGCAACTTTTACACATTTTATGTTATCATTAATAATATCCATTTGGAATATTTCAAAGTCATTATCAGATAAAACTAAAACTAGAGTAGAATTATTTATATTAGTAATAAATAATTTTTCTATTTCTATTGTTTTATATTTTTCATGATTGGTTTTAATATAAGTGTAAATTTTTTCAATATTTTGAGTTGCTGAAATTGCAAGTGGACTGTTTAGCAAAAATTTTAAATTATCTATTTTTATCAATTCTGTGTTATTTTTTAATTCCTTAAAAGGAAGATTAAGATCTTTTACTTTTATTAGCTGTAGGAATGTTCCATCTACAGATAAGGCCATTATTTCAGTATTTTCATCTAAAGTAATATTTGTTAATCTATTAAACTCCATATTATTATATATTTTTATATATTTTTCAGAAGAAAGTATTTCAGATGCAATACTATATTTCATTTTCTCTATTAAGTTTGAAGAACTACTTTCAAAAGTGTTTAATACTTTATATGTGATTGTATTAAAAATACTATCTTCTAATTTTGTATTTTTGAATATTAATAAATTAGATAATTCTTTTTGTTTTACTGTAAATATAATAGGAGAGTAGCGTTCTTCAGAAATTATTAATGTGTCAACAAAAATATTTTGCAAATTCATAACGTTATTTATTATACTTTCTTCTAATTCATTAATAACTTCATTTAAGCTAATATCAATATCATCAATATCTTCTTCATTCTTTTGAGGTTTTATATCTAAAATTGTTCTTGTAATTGTATAATTTAGATTCTCACGTTCTTTGTATATAGCTTCATCTACTTGTTCATTAGGAAGAACCTTTTTTGTTTCTAGATAATTATCATCAAGCAATTTATTTAGAAATAACAGTTTATTATAATTTGAATAGTTCTTGCTAGCTCTATCAAATATTGCTAACAATTGTTCTGGATTTTCAACTTTTGATTTAGAAAGCATTTTATCTAAATAATTTACTGGATTTAAGAATAAATGATAATATAAATCTTCTTCTTGAATATTTAAAGCAAAACACATCTGCTTTAAAATTTGTCCCTCAAGAAAATAAATATTATTATCAGCTTGAATACCATTTCCTAGAAAGTCTTTTGTATAAGTTCTATATGTTGGAACAATACTCAAGGTTGCAGGCTCAGTATATAGTAGTCTACATACTAAGTTTGATACAACTGCTCTATTTAAACCATAGTTTTTATGTTCTTGCTTATAGTTAAGCTTAGAAAGTGAAGTAGTGGAGTATCCTACGTTGTATACATTTTCTTTTTTTTGAGTAGTTGTAAGTGCATATACAATTCTTAAAAACATTGATTCTAAATCATTTGTATCTTTTATATATAATTCTTTGGTAATAGCATCATAATATCCTGTTTTATAGTCATTAGCCTTATCTGATGTAAGAAAAACTGCATTAACATTATTATATAGCTTTTTTGCAAGTTTTTGAATATTTACTTTATCTATATAACCAAAATGTACTAATCGCTCAAAAAGGAAATCTATTTTTTCCATAAAATCATTATTCAATTTACACTTTTCTTTAAATTTTTCTAAATAATCCATATAAACCTCCAATGATATATATTAAATAATATAATAAACTAATAAAATATACAAGTAAATCGACAAAATGTAAATGAAATAACATAGAAAAGAGCCTTAGCATTATTTTGCTAAGACTCAAATAATTTATTTTAATTCAACTTTAGGATTTTCTTCTATTCTTGTAGAACTAACAGGAAATATACGTTTTTCGCTTGGGACAACCCCTCTAATTTGTACTGTAGGTAAAATCCAAGTATATTCTCCTATAAAAGATCCAGGTAGAGTTGTGCAATTTGCACCAAGTCTACTATTATCTCCAACTATTGCTCCAAAAAAGTCAGTTCCAACATCAACTTTTTCACCTTTTGAATTTTTTACTGTAATATTTTTTTGATCAAATCTTCTGTTAGAAAGAATAGTACCAGATCCAACTCTAGTTGATTTACCAATTATACTATCACCTGCAAAAGTAAGTGATTGAACTTTTGCTTTATTTTGTATTATACTGTGCTTAATTTCAGCACCATGACCAATTACACAGTTGTCTCCAATTACACATCCAGGTCTAATTAAAGCGCCAGATTGTATTGTTACATTTTTTCCAATTATAACAGGTCCCTCAATACTAACATTTGCATGTATTTGTGTTCCTTCTCCAATAATATAGTTTCCTTTTATTGAAACGAATTCACCTAAGTTTCCGTTATTTATTTTAAGATCAGGTTTTACGACTTTTTCTTCAAGCATAGGGGTAACTTTAGCTAAAGCTTCCCATGGATAAGTACAGTTTTCAAATAATTCTTTATGTTCAAATTCATCTATGTGTTTGAAATAATAATTTAGTTTTAAGTTTTCCATAATTTTTTACCTCTTTTCTATTACTTATTATGAATTTCTTCAAGAGAAGAAAGGTGAGTATTGTCTTTTACGTATGTATTTTTTGTAACATAAGTAAAAGGTCCTATTTTACAATTACTTCCTATTGAAGCTCTATCTATTTTAGAGCTTTCAACTGTTGTATTATCTCCAATTGTAGAAGAGATAATAGTTGAATTTGGTCCAATAATACAATTTTCGCCAATAATTGTTTCACCTTGAATATTTGTTCCTGGATAAATAATAGTATCTTTACCAATTGATACATCTAAAGAAATATATGTATTATCTGGATCAATTAATGTAACACCATTGTCCATATGCTTTATACGATTATCTCTTAATAATGTTTTTGTAACAATAGATAGATCATTTCTTGAATTTACACCTTGAGCTTCATCTGAATTTTGTATTACATAAACACCAATTCTACCGCCTTTTTCAATAATGTAGTATGGCACATCAGTAATATAATATTCTTTTTGAGCATTATTATTATTAAGTTTTGAAAATGTCTCTTTTAAGTATTTTCCTTTAAAGCAATATAGTCCAATATTTACTTCTTTTATTGCAAGTTCATCTTCATTACAGTCTTTTTGTTCAACAATTTTAGATAAGTTACCATAGTTATTTCTTACAATTCTACCGTAAGCGGGAGTTTCATCAAAAACTGCTGAAACTAGAGCACCATCATAATTTCCCATTTCTAAAAATGAGATAAATGATGTTATTGTATAAGGAGAGATAAGAGGCATATCTCCATTTACAATTAATACTAAATCATCATCTTCAATATAATCTTTAGCTTGCATTGCAGCGTGTCCAGTTCCTAGTTGTTCTTTTTGATATATACATTTTACGTTTTCTCTAGTACTAAGTCTTGCTTCAACGTCTTCATGTTTATGTCCAACAATAACGTAGATGTCATCTATATTAGCATTTTCACAAGCATCACAAACGTAATCTATTATACATCTATCATAAACTTTATGAAGTACTTTTGGTAGGTTTGACTTCATTCTTGTACCTTTACCACCTGCCAAAACAATAGCTTTCACTTTATTCATTAATATCACTTCTCCTTATTATATGTTATATATTTATAATACAAATTATAACAAGGAAATTGTATCATAAAAGTATTTAAAAGTCAATTTAAGACCAGATTGCTCTGGTCTTAAAATTAATCTTCATTTACGTTATATTCTTGGTCTTCAAGTATATTATCTGGAGATGGAAGAGCATCAAGTAAATCAGTACCATAAAATTCATCTTCATTGTCTACTGGAAGTGCTTCAACATTTTTTAATTTTCTTTGAATTGTTCTAGTTTTTGCACTTGCTCGTTCCATTGTATTGCTAATTTCTTGTAGTTTTTTATTTGTTTTATCTAGTAAATCTCCAAATTTTTCAAATTCAGATTTAACACCACCAAGAAGTTTCCATACTTCACTAGATCTTTTTTCAATTGCAAGAGTTCTAAATCCCATTTGTAAACTATTTAAAAGAGCTACAAAAGTAGTAGGTCCTGAAACAACGACTCTATATTTTTGAGTTAGAGTCTCTATTAAAGCTGTATTTTTTAATACTTCACAATATAGACTTTCTGTTGGTAAGAACATAATACCAAAGTCTGTTGTATATGGTGTTTCAATATATTTATCATGAATATCTTTTGCAAATAATTTAATAGAATTTTCTAGATTTTTTCTAGCACTGTTAATTGTATCTATATCTCCAATTTCTTCAGCATCAACAAGTCTTTTATAGTCTTCAACAGGAAACTTTGAATCGACAGGAAGAAGAACATTTTGACCATCTGTTTTTCCAGGAAGTTTTATAGCAAATTCTACAAATTCTGTTGCATTAGGTTTAGTTTTTGCACTACGTAGATATTGGTCTGAAGTTAGGTATTCTTCAAGTATATTTCCAAGTTCAATTTCTCCCCATGTACCACGTGCTTTTACATTTGTAAATATTTTTTTGAGATCTCCAACACCTTGAGCAAGACTTTGCATTTCTCCAAGTCCTTTGTATACAGACTCTAATCTATCATTTACAACCTTAAATGATTCTCCAAGTCTTTGTTCTAATGTGCCTTGGAGTTTTTCATCTACTGTTACTCTCATTTTTTCTAATTTATCTGCATTATCCTTTTGCATATATAAAAGTCTATCTTCGACTGTTCTACGAATTAGTTCAAGTTTTTCTTCAGTACTTTTACGAGTGTTTTCTAATTTTTGTTCGTTTATATTAGTTAAGTTTGCAAGTTGTAATTGCTGTGTATTTGAATTTTCTGTTATTTTTGAACCTAGGTTATTTTGCAGTTCTTCGCGAGTTTGCATAAGCATTGTTGATATTTCTCTTCTTAAAGAGTCAGTGTTATTTGAACTCTTTTTTAGACTAATTATTAATACTATAATAACTAGTAGAAGAGCTATTATAGCAAAGCATAAAATTATATTCAAATCCATATATTTACCTCTTTTCTGTATAGGAAAAATTATATCAAACAAACAAAAGTTTGTCAATTAAAATATAATAACAAATATGCTAAAAACGTACATATTTTTTAGATAAATTTATTAAAAAGTATTGACAAAGTATAACTGTAGTGGTATTATTAATATCGTAGTCGCGGGTATGGTGGAATTGGCAGACACGTCGGTCTTAGAAGCCGATGCCGCGAGGCGTGAAGGTTCAAGTCCTTTTACCCGCACCACACAGAATCATCTTTTTAGATGATTTTTTTTTTGCTTTTTATTGTTATTTTTTTATAATTATGAAATAATAATAAGTAAAGTTGGGAGGAATTTTTATAAAAGAAAAGGAATTCAAAAGAATTGAAAATATAGCAGAATATGTAAAAGACGGTGTAAAAAATGGAAAAAAATGTTATAGAAAAAAAGAATATAGAATAGAGGAAGATAATATGGAAGAGAAATCATTAATAGTAGAAAACAAAGGTTTTCTTAGTAAATTTTTTAGAAAAATAAAAAGCTTTTTTAATAAGAAAAGTAAAATAGATTACGAAGAAATTAAAAGTAATGATTCTGTTAAAATAAATAGCGTAGATAAAATGATTGAAGTTAAAAGTAGTTATGAAAATGGAAAAACGGATTTAACTACATTGACACAAGAGGAATTGAAAGATTTAGAAATGCTATATAATGTTCAAATAGATTCTTTAAAGAAAAAAATAACAGAGGTTAAAGAAGATATATTAAAAATTGATAATGAATTACTTAATTATCAATAGAACAAGAAAAAGGAACGACAGTTAGTCGTTCTTTTTGCATAAATTACTAATTGGGCATTCATCACATTTTGGTCTGTTAGCAATGCATATTGCCCTTCCATGAAGTACTAGTACATGATTTATTTTTTCCCAATATTTTTTGTCAAAACGTTTTAAAAGCTCGTTTTCAATTTGTAATTGTGATCCCCCATTTGAAAAACCAATTTTTCTTGAAATTCTTGTAACATGTGTATCAACAGCTATTCCAACAGTTTTTTTAAAACATTCTTGAAGTATTATATTTGCAGATTTTCTTCCAATACCACAAAGCTTAGTTAAGTCTTCCATTGTATCTGGGACTTGACCATTAAATTTATCACAGATAATTTTTGCACTTTCTATAATAGAATGAGCTTTATTTTTATAAAAACCACATGGTTTAATTATTTCAATTACATCTTCCATAGATGCGTTTTTTACATCTTCAATAGTTGGAAAACGCTTAAAAAATAGTGGAGTTATTTCATTTACTCTTTTATCTGTGCATTGAGCTGCAAGAATTAGTGCAACAACTAGATAAAAAGGACTGGAATAGTCAAGACCACACTTTGCATCTTTATATGTATCTATTAGTATTTTTATTATTTCTTCACTTTGTTTTTTTGTTTGACTTCTATATTTTTTACTCACATTAATTCTCCTAAATCATAGTATATAGTAGTTATTTTACAACATAATATGTTGTTTGTCAAAAAGGAGGATGAGTGTTTTGTTTACAAGTGGATTTAGAAAAACTATTGGATTATTTTTACTCGCTTTTGGAATTGGGGTAGGAGTAAGTCTTATTCTTCCTTTTTGGGGCTGGGTAGCAATATGTGCAATAGCTATTGCTATATTTGGCATAACATGGCTTTTTTGTTAAAAGGAGGAATAATATATGAAAATAGTAATATATAAACCGGGAAGATTTATGAAAATGATACTTAAATCAATATTCAAAATATAATGTATTGTAATTAATTTACTTAAGCTATATAATATTTCTTATAATATATATTGTAAAGGAGTAAATTAATATGAAGAAAGGATATGGACTTGTACTTGCAGGTGGTGGTACAAAAGGTGCATATGAGGTAGGTGCTTGGAAAGCTTTAAAAGAGCTTAATGTAAATATTGAAGCAATAGTAGGTACTTCAATAGGTGCAATAAATGGAGCTTTGTTTTTACAAGATGATTATAATAAAATTTTAGAATTATACGATAACATAAAGTTTGAAGACTTAGTAAAAATTTCTGAAGCAAATAAGCTAAATGAAGGAAATATTTTTAGTAGAGAAAATATTGTTAAATTTACTAAAGAGTTTACAAAAAATAAAGGTTTAGAAAATACACCTATGAAAAATTTAATGGAAAAATACATTGATATAGAAAAAATATACTCTTCAAGTATTGATTATGGAATAGTTACTACATCAATAGATTTAAAGAATAAGTCTTTAGAGATATTTAAAGAAGAAATAGAAAAAGAAAAGCTATATGAGTATATTTTAGCATCTGCATGTTTTCCAATATTTAAACCGCAAAAGATAGGGGATGCTCAATATTTAGATGGTGGTATGTATGATAATGTACCAGTAAATATGCTTCTTAATAAAGGGTATGAGAATATAATAGTTATAGATATCTCAAATAACGGTATAAGTAGAAAAGTTCAAAATAAAAACGCATACATTAAGATAATTAAACCTAATGAAGATCTAGGTAGTATATTCGATTTTGATAAAAATAGAATTAGAAAAAACATAAAAATGGGATATTTAGATACTATGAAATCTTTTAATAAACTACAAGGTCATTATTATTATTTTGATAAAAAAGATTTTGAAAGATTTATTGATACTTTTAGTTTAAAGACTATTTATGGACTAGAAATTGCAGCAAAATTATATGGCCTTGAATTATATAAAGTATATAGCTATGAAAGCTTTATAACTGAGTTATATGATATACATAGTACTTATCTTGATGAATATAGAAAAATGAAAAATAAGATATCAGACATTTTTGAATATATAAAAAGTAAGAAAAATATACAAAAAATAATAAATAAAAAAATGGTTCTTTGTCTTTTTATAGATATAGTTACTTTGCAACCAAAATATAATAAAAATATACTTGTAAAAAAATTCTTTGGTGAATATAAAGAGGCAGGAGAAGCAATGGTAGAGTTAGTAAATTATATGAATGAGTAAGAAGAGTTAATACTCTTCTTTTTTGTATAAAAAAAAGAAACCACAATATGGTTTCTAATTTATATTCTTTCAACTTTACCACTTCTTAAACATCTAGTACATACATTCATTTTTCTTGGTGTTCCGTTATCATTTACTTTTACAGATTGTACGTTTGGTTTAAATGTTCTTGAAGTTCTTCTGTGAGAGTGACTCACTTGCATTTGGTAGTTAACTTCTTTTTCACATATTTCACATTTTGCCATTTTGAAAGCCTCCTTTTTTTATTCGAATAAATCAATTACTCACATATTTTAACATAATTATTTCAAATAATCAAGTTTTCTTAATATAATTTAGTAAAAAAATAAGGTAATTTAAAAAATCACCTTATTTTTCCTATACTAAAATTATACTAGATTAAACTCTAACAATTTTTCCAGTTATTTGATCTTCAAGAGAAGAACCATTTAAGAAACCACCACTTAATACAACAGTGTTACCATCTTTTAAGTAGTCTTTTTCTTTTAATATTTCTAGACCTTTGTTAAGTATTGTAGAGAAGTCTTTTTCTCCTTCAACAAGAATTGCTGTAACATTTTGTTCTATAGCCATGTGTCTGTAAGCTTTAACACTTGGAGTTATAACAAATATTGGGCAACCAATTCTAAAGCTAGATAAAATTGAAGCTGTATTTCCGTCTTCAGATACAGCAACTACAGCATCTGCATTAGAAAATAGTGCAGAACAGCATACTGCAAAGTTTGCTTGTTTTTTAGGATCTTGTTTTTCACAATCACAATCACAAACTTTTAGTAGGTTAGATTTTTTAAATCTTTTCCAGTAATTTATTTCTTTTTCTGTAGCGTTTGCAATTCTAGTCATTGTTTCAACACAGTTTAGTGGGTAGTCACCTTGTGCTGATTCACCAGAAAGCATTATAGCAGAAGTTCCATCGTAAATTGCGTTAGCAACGTCAGATACTTCAGCTCTAGTTGGTCTAGGATTTTTTTGCATTGATTCTAGCATTTGTGTTGCAGTAACAACAGGTTTACCAGCTTTAATACATTTTTTAATCATCATTTTTTGAGCAGCTGGAACTTCTTCTTCAGGAATTTCAACTCCTAAGTCTCCACGAGCAACCATTACACCGTCAGTTACTTTTAATATTTCGTCAAAATTGTCTAAACCTTCTTGATTTTCAATTTTAGATATAATTTTTATATGATTTTCTCCGCAAGAATCTAGATATTCTTTCATATCTATAACATCTTGAGGTTTTCTAATAAATGATGCAGCAATGAAGTCAAAATCGTTTTCTACTGCAAATCTTAAGTCAGATTTATCTTTTTCTGTCATAGCTTTAAGTTGTAATTTTGCTCCAGGAACGTTAACACCACGTCTTCCTTTTAAAACAGCTGAGTTTTGGAAAGTACATTTAATTTCGTCTCCGCTTATTTCGTCGATTAATAAATCAGCTAAACCATCATCAATTAAAATGTGTCCACCAACTTCAACATCTTGTGGTAGTCCAGCATAGTTTACATATAGAAGATCTTTTGTTCCTTCAACTTCTTTAGTAGTTAAAGTGATTTTGTCTCCCTTTGTAAAACTCATCTTAGTGTTTTGATCAGCTCCAAAAGATCCTGTTCTAATTTCAGGTCCTTTTGTATCAAGCATGAAAGCAACATTTGTTCCAAGTTCAGCATTTATCTCTCTTAGAGTTTTAACTTTTGCTAAATGTTCTTCATGATCTCCATGTGAGAAGTTTAATCTCATAACGTTCATACCAGCTTTGATTAAAGATTTTAGAACTTCTTTATCTTGGCTAGCTGGTCCAATTGTACAAACAATTTTAGTTTTTTTCATTTTTTACATCTCCTTATTCTAAATTACAAAATATTATATATTATTATATGCTTACAATAAATATTTTGTCTAATGCAATTATTAGTATACATTTTAAGTGCTTAAAAGTCAATATTAAATATCGAAAAAAGATGAAATTTAGAATAATATAACTTGCATAAATATTGAAAAATTAGCCAAAATATAGTATAATATTAAACATAATGTTATTTGAAGAAAAAAATTAAACTAAAAAATATATAAAATATAACGAGGTGTATATTAAATGGGAGTAAAAAATACAGCATTTTTTTTAGATTTAAATACTTTAAACAAAAAAGGTGACGAAAAATTAAAGGAATTTGCTAAAAAAGAAGATTTAGAAGAAAAAGATATTATAAAAATAATATATAATGAAGCAAGTAGAATAGGTGAAAAAGATAAAGTAAAAGTAACTTTTAAGGTAATTGATGACGATGATGATACATTTAGAATTGTTGTAGAACATGCAAACATCAAATATAAAGGAACAATTATTTATCCTTTTAAAGGAATTAAATCAGATGATTTTGAACTTGATCTAGATTCTGTTTTTGGAAAGATTACATTATACAATAAAAAAGAAGAGTGTGATAAAATTACTGTTACAATAGATGGAATTGCTCTAGATATATTTTCTATGACATACAAAAAAGCTAAAGAATTTTTAATGGATATAAGTGATAGAAAAGAAAAGGGTGGATATATAGATTTTCCAGATTCAATATGCTTTAAAAATTATGGTATAAAGCTTAATTCTAAAAAAAGTGATAATGGAGATATAAAAGTAGATGAACTTGTATCAAGTATAGATATATATAATAAGCAAGAATTTTTTAAAGAGTATTATTTTGAAGAGAAAGAAGAACAAAAATATGATGTAAATATACCTCTTCCAGATAAATATAATTATGAAAAGAATAAAGATTTAAATGAAAAAGTAATCAATGAATATAAAGATGAAAATAATGATGTAGATATTGAGATTGAAATACCACAAGAAGAAATAAAACCTAAAGATAATATTATTAGCAATGAAGAGGAGAAAAAAGAAGAGCTAAAGCAAGAAGAAAATGTGGATGAAACAGAAAAGAGACAAGCTGAACTTGAGAAAATTAAAGCTAAACAAGATGCAGAGCTTGAAAAAGTTAAGGAAAAACTAAAAAGAGAGCTAGAAGAACAATTAAATACTAGCATAAAAAAATATGATGAGCAAAATGAAAAGAGAATTCAAGATGAAAATAAAGAAATAATAGAAGAAACAAAAGAAGACAATATAGATGTTTTAGACAAAAGAGATGAAGATGAAGTAAATGAAATTATTGAAAAGATTGAAGAAAAAGATGTAGAAGAGACACAACAAGAAGAGAAGCTTGAAAATGAAATTGAAAAGAATATAGATTATGCTAAAGAAGAAAATCAAGTTGAAGCTGTAAATACTTCTTATGAAGATACAAAAAAATTAGTAGATATACAAAATACTAATCAAGAATTTCAACATGAAAAAGAAATAAAAGAATTAGAAAGACTTTTAGAAGAAGAGAAAAAACAACAAGAAATACTTGAAAATAGAATAAAGGCAAAACTAGAAGAGCTTAAAGCTCTAGCAATTAAAAAAGAGGAAGAAAAAGTTGAGCCAAAAGTTGAAATAAAAGATATAAATGAACCACTTAAAGTTACAGTTCCTACAGGATTTTTATCATATGAGATTGAAAGTTATAGAGGAATAAAAGAGCAAGGAAAAGATAAACTAGATATATATTTTGGTCAAAGTAAACAAGACATAAGAAACTATTTTGGTGGTAAACCAAAAGAAATTAGAGACTATGATGAGATGGAAATGTATGATATATTTTATGCATATTATGACGAAAATGATAAATGTACAGGCATAGGAATATATAATCAAGAAGTATATAAGGATAAAATTGCATTATATATGTTTGGACGTAATTTAATAACTATGACTTATAGAGAAATAGTAAAATTAATTAAGAGAAATGATTATAATGCAATAGAAGATGATGATGGAATAATATCTTTAAAATATGGTATATCAGTAGATCCAAAAGAAACTCAAAATTATAAAGATGAGATAAGTGAAGTAATACATATATTTAAAAAGGGATATTATGATGAAGTATATGAAAATTTTTAAATAAAATACAGGTAAAGTACCTGTATTTTTTAATTCCTATTGACTTGGTAGGAAATCTGTAGTATAATTCCTACTAGTTTAATATGAAATAATAGATAAGGAGTAAAACTACAATGGATAAACTATTAGAAATAAATGACTTGTACGCAAGTGCACAAAATAAGGAAATATTAAAAGGATTAAACTTAAATATAAATAAAGGTGAGGTTCATGTAATAATGGGACCAAATGGAGCTGGAAAATCAACTCTTGCAAACGTTATACTAAATAATCCTCAGTATGTAAAAAAAAGTGGAAAAATAATCTTTGAAGGAGAAAATATAAATGACATAAAAACAAATGAAATAGCAAAAAAAGGTATATTTATGTCTTTTCAGTCTCCTGAGGAGATACCTGGAATATCAACACTTAATTTTTTAAAATATGCTAAAAATAAAGTATCAGGTGAACCAGTAAAATCTTTTAAGTTTAGATTTTTATTAAAAAAGTATATTGATGAGCTTAATATGAATCCAAAGCTTATTGAAAGAAACCTAAATGTGGGATTTTCAGGTGGAGAGAGAAAGAAAAATGAAATATTACAGATGCTTGTTTTAGAGCCAAAGCTTGCAATACTAGATGAAACTGATTCAGGACTTGATGTAGATGCAATAAGAACAGTTTCAAAGGGAATTAACATGTATAAAAATAATACTAATGCAGTATTAATAATTACACATAATAATAGAATTTTAGAAAATTTAGATGTGGATTATGTTCATATTTTAGTAGATGGAAAAATTGTTAAAACAGGTAATAAAGATTTAGCATATGAAATTGAAAAGAATGGCTATGAAAAATATAAGAAAGTTGAGGAATAATAATGGCATCAAAGACAAAGGTAGAAGATATCAATAGAAATATTTACGATATAAAAGATAAAGACAATTATGAGTTTAAAATGCAAAAAGGATTAAACCGCAAAATTGTTGAAGAAATATCTAAAATGAAAAATGAACCAGAGTGGATGTTAGAAATTAGACTTAAAGCATTAGAAGCATACAATAAGTTAGAGCTTCCAACATGGGGACCAGATTTATCAGAACTAAAAATGGATGAGATAGCAACATATGTTAAGCCTAAAACAAATTTAAATACTTCATGGGAAGATGTTCCTGAAGATATAAAAAATACTTTTGATAGACTTGGAATACCAGAAGCAGAGAAAAAGTCTCTTGCTGGAGTTGGAGCACAATATGATTCTGAAGTTGTTTATCATAGTATAAAAGAAGATTTAATAAAACAAGGAGTAATTTATACTGATATGGAAACAGCTGTAAGAGAATATCCAGATATTGTAAAGGAACACTTTATGAAATGCGTACCAATAACAGATCATAAGTTTGTAGCTTTACATGCAGCTGTTTGGTCTGGTGGATCTTTTGTATATGTTCCTGAAAATGTTAAGTTAGATATACCACTACAATCATATTTTAGATTAAATTCACCAGAATCGGGACAATTCGAACATACATTAATTATTGTTGAAAAAGGAGCAAGTTTACATTTTATAGAAGGGTGTAGTGCTCCAAAATACAATAAGGTTAATTTACATGCAGGTTGTGTTGAATTATATGTTAAAGATGATGCATATCTTAGATACTCTACAATTGAAAATTGGTCAAAAAATATGATGAACTTAAATACTAAAAAAGCAATTGTGGGAAAAAATGCACAAATTGATTGGGTGACAGGATCTTTTGGTTCAAAAGTATCAATGCTTTATCCTATGAGTATTTTAAATGGAGAAGGCGCAAGAACTGAATATACAGGAATTACTTTTGCAGGAGCCGGTCAAAATTTAGATACTGGTTTTAAAGTTATACATAATGCTCCTAATACGTCTTCTGTTGTTAATTCAAAATCTATTTCTAAAGATGGTGGAGCTTGTACATATAGAGCTTTAGTTAGAGTAAATGAGAGAGCAAAAGGGTCTAAATGTAGTGTAAGCTGTGAATCTTTAATGTTAGATGACATATCAAGGTCTGATACTATACCTGTAAATGATATAGAAACTGATGAAGTTGAATTTTCACATGAGGCTAAAATAGGTAAGATTAGTGATAAAGAGATATTTTATTTAATGTCTAGAGGACTTTCAGAAGAAGACGCTAAGGCGATGATAGTAAGAGGATTTGCATATCCGGTTTCAAAGGAATTACCAGTAGAATATGCAGTTGAAATGAATAATTTAATTAATATAGAATTAGAAGGGAGTATTGGATAATGGATATAAAAATAAATGAGACTCCTGTAAGAACATCTAGAAATTTTAGAGTAAATAATATTACTATAAACAATATTGATATTCCAAATAAACTAGATGAGTTTAAAAATATTGAAATTATAGCTCAAAATATTACAACTGATTGTAATAAGGAAAATATAAATTTAGTATATGGAAACGGTGATGTATTACTAAGTAATATAAATAAGGAAAAGAATAGCTCTTTAAAGATTACTACAACAGGTAATAACAAACAAATAAAGCTAGTTTATTCTTTTGATGATAAAAACTTAAATTTAGTAAATGACGTATTTTTAGATATAAAACATGATTCTAATATTGTAATACAATATTGTTCTAATACTAAAAAAGAATGCTTTCATAATGGCATTGTAAAGCTTATAGTAAGAGAAAATGTAAAAGTTAATATTTCAATAGTCAACATGTTAAATAATAATTCATATAATTTTGATTCTATTGAAAATGATTTAGAAGAAAATTCTAATTTAAAATATACAATAGTAGATTTTGGAGGAAAGTATAGTATTTCAAATTATTATTCAAATATAGTTGGAAATGGCGCAAAAAATGATTTGAAATCTGTATATTTAGGCATAGATAATCAAGTTAAGGATATAAATTACATAGCTCACTTAAAAGGTGAAAAAACAGATATTAATATTGATGTACAAGGTGCATTAAAAGATAGTGCTAAGAAGAATTTTAAAGGTACTATAGATTTTAAAAGAGGGTGTAAAAAAGCAAAAGGAGATGAAAATGAATTTTGTATTTTACTTTCTCCTAAAGCAAAATCTATAGCTTTGCCGATGCTACTTTGTACAGAAGACGATGTTGAGGGAAATCATTCAACAGCTTCAGGTAAGGTAGACCAAAAATCGCTATTTTATATTATGAGTAGAGGATTTTCAGAAAAGGAAGCTATTAAACTTATAGTTAGAGCTAGATTTAACAAAATAATTGAAAGAATAAAAGATGATGAGATAAAAAAAGAAGTGTTATCTCAAATAGATGAAAGATTAAATTAAGGAGAAAAAACATGGATTTTGTAAGATTACCACTTGAGGGTGGAGCAAACGCAAGAGATATTGGAGGATATCCTACAAAAGATAATAAAGTTACTAAATTTCATGTCTTTGTAAGAAGTAGTAGACTTACTGATTTGACAGCTAAAGATAATGAACTTTTAAGAGAATATGGAATAACAGATATAATAGACTTAAGAGGTACAACATTAATTCAAGACGAATTTGTTAGTGATGACAACATAAATAAAGATTACTTTAATTTTCACTATATTCCATTATCTACAAAAAGAATTGAAAAATATATAAAAGAAAATGAATATGTAGATAATTTTAATTTTGGAATAGGTTATACATATTTGTTAGATAATAAAATTAAGATAAAAGAGATATTTGATGTAATTGCTAGTTCAAAAGGTGGAGTGCTATTTCATTGTACTGCTGGAAAAGATAGGACTGGTGTTGTAAGTGCACTTATACTTGGACTTTGTAATGTGGATAGAAAAGATATTATTGCAAATTATGAAGTAACTTACACATATATTTCTGACTGCGAATTTATGAACACCTATCCATTAAACATGCAAATATCTGAGCCCATATTTATGAATACTTTTATACAAAATCTATTAGAAAAATATGAATCTTTTGAAAATTACCTTTTAAGTTGTGGTATTTCAAAGGAGAATTTAAATAAAATAAAAAATAAATTATGTAAGTAAAATGGAGAGAATATATTATGGACGAATTAAAGAAAGATTTTCCAATTTTAAATTCAAGTAATGTTGCATATTTAGACAGTGGTGCTACAACACAAAAACCACAAGCAGTTATAGATGCAGTAGATAAATATTATAAAACACAAAATGCAAATCCTCATAGAGGAGCTTATAGTTTAAGTATAGAAGCTACAAGAGTGTATGAAGAAGGTAGAGAAAAAATAGCACAATTTATTAGTTCAGAAACGTCTTCTCAGATAATATTTACCAAAAATGCAAGTGAAGCACTAAATCTTATTGCATATTCATATGGACTTGAAAACTTAAAAAAAGATGATGAAGTAGTACTAAGTATTATGGAGCATCATTCTAACTTAGTTCCTTGGCAATTTGTTACAAAAAAGACCAATAGTAAGTTAAAGTATATGTATATAAATGAAAATTTTGAGTTATCTGACGAGGAGATATATTCTAAAATAACAGATAATACAAAAATTGTTGGAATAACACATGTATCAAATGTAACAGGTACAATAAATGATGTTGAGAAGATAATAAAATATGCACATAAAAAGGGAGCTATTGTTGTGCTTGATGCATCTCAGAGTATACCTCATATGAAAATTGATGTGCAAAAACTTGATGCAGATTTTGTAGTTTTTTCTGGACATAAAATGCTTTCACCTTTAGGAATTGGTGTTCTTTATGGAAAGAAAAATATACTTGAAAATATGAACCCTTTTTTAATGGGAGGCGATATGATTGAGTATGTTTATGAGCAAGAAACAACTTTTGCACCTCTTCCAAGTAAATTTGAAGCAGGAACTCAAAATGTTGGAGGTGTTGTAGGGCTTTGTGCAGCAATAGATTATATTGAAATGGTTGGATATGAAAATATTCAAAAACATGAAAAAGAAGTTGTAAACTATGCAATAAATAAATTAAAGGAGCTAGATTATATAAAGTTATATATTACACCAAACGAAAGTAATCATTCTGCAGTAGTTTCTTTTAATATTATTGGAGTGCATCCGCATGATGTTGCAAGTATACTTGATGCAAATGGTGTTTGTGTAAGAAGTGGAAATCATTGTGCTCAACCACTTATGAGATATCTTGGAATAGATTCAACATGTAGAGCAAGTTTTTATTTGTATAACACTAAAGAAGATGTAGATAAATTAGTTGATAGTATACAAAAAGCATATAAAATGTTTGAAAAATATTTAAGTAAATAAACTGAAAGGAATGTTTATAGTGGATAATTTAGAAGAGTTATATAATGATATAATAATGGAACATAGCATGAATTCATATAATAAAAAAGAGCTTAAATCTTGCGATTTTTGTGAGATGGGGCATAATCCTAATTGTGGAGATGAGATAAAATTAGAAGTTAAACTAAATGGAGATATTATAGAAGATATGGCATTTACTGGTCATGGATGCGCTATATCGCAAAGTTCAACTTCAGTTATGATTGATGTATTAAAGGGAAAAACAATTAAAGAGGCAAAAGATATAATTGAAACATTTATTAATATGATAAAGCGTGAAATTAAAGATGAAAAAGAGCTTGAAAAATTAGAAGATGCAATAGCTTTTAAAAATATTTCTAATATGCCAGCTAGAGTAAAATGTGCACTTCTTGCATGGCATACTATGGAAGAGCTATTAAATAAAAAAGGAGAGTAGCAAATGAGAATATCTACAAAAGGAAGATATGCATTAAATATAATGATAGATCTTGCCAAAAATAGTAATGAGGACAAGTATATATCCTTAACAGAAATTTCTAAAAGACTAGAAATTTCAAATAAATATTTAGAACAGATAATTTCTGCATTAAATAAAAGTAAAATGGTTTTAAGCACTAGAGGTAATAATGGAGGATATAGACTTGCCAAAAAACCAGAAGAATACAAAGTTGGAGATATATTAAGAGCAACAGAGGGAAATTTATCTCCTATAGATTGTTTATCTAATGGAAGCGTAAATACTTGCCCTAAAAAGAATAAGTGTGCTACATTGTCTTTTTGGCAGGGTCTTGACAAAGCAATTGAGGATTATGTTGACAGTAAGACTCTTGCAGACTTGCTTTAAGTGGAGGATAAGAAATGAAAAGTGTAGTATTAGGTATGAGTGGTGGAGTAGATAGTTCTGTAAGTGCAATTATTTTAAAAGAATCAGGTTATAATGTAATTGGAGTAACTATGGAACTTATACCAAACGATGGAAAAGCTTCAAATGATGCAAAGGCTGTATGTGAAAAACTAGGAATAGAGCATCATGTAATAGATTTAAAAAGTATGTTCAAAGATAGAGTAATTAATAAATTTATTGAAGAGTACCAAAATTGTAAAACACCTAATCCATGTATTTATTGTAATAAATATTTAAAATTTGGTGCTATGTATGAATTTGCCAAAAGTATTGGAGCAGAATATATAGCAACTGGACATTATGCAAAGGTAGAATATAGTAAAAAGTATGGTAAAAAAATAATAAAAAAATCAGATGCTGGAAAAAAAGATCAGACATATGTTTTATGTACAATAGATTCTGAAGTAGTAGAGCATATTATTTTTCCTCTTTCAGATTTTAAATCTAAAGAGGAAATACGAGAAATTGCTAAAAAATATAATTTAGATGTGGCAAATAAACCAGATAGTGAGGATATTTGTTTTATACCAGATAATGATTATATAAGTTTTTTAGAAAAAAACAATATTAAAGGAATGAAACACGGAAAAATAGTCGATACAAAAGGGACAGTTTTAGGTAAGCATCAAGGATTACATAGATATACAATAGGTCAAAGAAGAGGAATGGGAGTATCAAGCTCTACACCTTTGTATGTTATAAATTTAAACAAACAAAAGAATGAATTGGTTGTAGGAAAACAAGATGAATTATTTACAGATACTGTTGTAGTAAAAGATGCAAATTGTATTTTATTCGATAAATTTGAAAATGGCATGAAAGCCAAAGCAAAAGTACGTTATTTAGCTCCTGAAGAAGAGGCAGAAATATTTGTTAATGATGATCAAACGTTAACAGTTAAATTTAATAATAAAATTAGAGCTATAACACCAGGACAAGCAATTGCGTTTTATATTGATGATGTCCTTGTTGGTGGTGGAATAATAGCATAAAAAAGGATACTAAATTTTAGTATCCTTTTATACTTTTTTGTTATATTCTATATAGAAAATAAGTATTTGTAAAGAGGTGCTTATAGTATTATAATATAATTAGGAATGGTGAGAGAATATGAAAAAAGCAATATTAATATCAATATGTTTAATACTAATAATTTTTATTATAGTTTTATGTTTAATTTTAGCAAATACTAAAAAAGAGGAAGAAAGAATACAAGATACTAAAAATTTAAATGAAGATATATCTCAAGAAGATACTAATAATATAGAGGCAGAAGAAATAAAAAAAGAAGATGAAGAAATAGATAATGGAGATGAAGATATGAAAAAAATTAATCTAAATATAAATGGGCAGAATTTTACAGCAACACTTTATGATAACTTAGCAGTTGAAGAACTTTTAGAAAAACTACCTTTAACTATAACTATGAGTGAACTAAATGGAAATGAGAAGTATTATTATTTTAGTGATAGTTTTACTACAAATACACAAAATATTGGAAATATAAATGAAGGAGACATAATGCTTTATGGTAACAATTGTCTAGTTATTTTTTATGATAGCTTTTCAACTTCTTATAGCTATACTAAAATTGGACATATAGATAATCCTGAAAATTTAAAAAGTGTATTTGGAAATTCAAGTGTAGATATTACAATAGAAAAGTAATTTTCACTTGTCATAATTGTTTTTTTTATATAAACTATAAGAAAGGATGATATAATGAAAGTAGATAATGTTATTGAGGATAAAGTGTTTGATACTGAAAGAGCATTATATAATTTAAAGAACACAGAAGTAAAAAATTGTATATTTGCCGGAGAAAATGATGGTGAATCTGTCTTAAAAGAGACTAGAAATATTAAAGTTGTAGATTGTAGTTTTTCACTAAGATATCCGCTTTGGCATGCACAAGGATATGAGCTAATAAATTCAGATTTAGATAGTAATACACGAGCACCAATATGGTATTCAAATAAAGGACTCATTGAAAAGTGTAGTTTAAATGGAGTAAAGTTTTTAAGAGAATGTAGTAATACAGATATAGTTGATTCAAAGATAAATTCAAATGAATTTGGCTGGAAATGTAATAATATTCAAGTAAAAGACTCAGATATAAATTCAGAATATATTTTTTTAGATAGCAAAAATTTAAAATTAGATAATATTAAATTTGAGGGAAAATATTCTTTTCAATATGTAGAAAATTTAGTGATAACTAATTCTTTTCTTGATAC
The DNA here is from genome assembly GCA_944387385.1 of uncultured Clostridia bacterium. Taxonomy (GTDB): domain Bacteria; phylum Bacillota; class Clostridia; order TANB77; family CAG-465; genus CAG-465. Next base: position 22,289 of record CALXES010000012.1, read on the forward strand.
TAAAGATGCATTTTGGCATAGTAAAAATGTAACAGTTAAAGATTCTGTAATAAAGGGAGAATATTTAGCATGGTTTTCAGATACTTTAACACTTATTAATTGTAAAATAATAGGCACACAACCTTTGTGTTATTGTAAAAATTTGAAGCTAATAAATTGTACAATGGAAAAAACAGACTTAGCATTTGAATATTCAGAAGTTGAGGCAGATATAAAAGGAAATGTAGAATCAATAAAAAATCCTAAATCTGGAACGATAATAGTTGACAGTGTTGATAAAATTATAAATGAAGATGCTATTATGAAAGTTAATGGAAAAATTATAATAAGAAAATAGGAGGGGGATTATGATTTATAAAAAATTTCAAGATTTGGAGCTATCAAACTTAGGACTTGGAACAATGAGATTACCTAATAAAGGAGTAAATGGAGATACTCCAATAGATGAAGAGGAAACAGCAAGAATGGTAGATTATGCTATTAAAAATGGTATAAACTATTTTGACACTGCATGGGGATATCACAATGGTGAATCAGAAAAGGTTATTGGAAAAGTATTAAAGAAATATCCAAGAGATAAATTTTATTTAGCAACAAAGTTTCCAGGATATGATATCTCTAATATGGATAAAGTAGAGGAAATTTTTGAAAAACAATTACAAAAATGTCAAGTAGATTATTTTGATTTTTATCTTTTCCATAATGTATATGAGAAAAATGTAGATTATTATCTTAATCCAAAATATGGTATTTTAGATTATCTATTAAAACAAAAAGAAAATGGTAGAATAAAGCATTTAGGATTTTCAATTCATGGAAGTCAGGAAGTATTGAAAAAATTTTTAAAAGCTTATGGTAAATATATGGAATTTTGTCAAATACAATTAAACTATTTGGATTTTGAGTTTCAAGATGCTAAATCTAAAGTAGAGCTTTTAAATGAGTATAATATACCTATTTGGGTTATGGAGCCTTTAAGAGGTGGAAAGCTTGCTAAACTATCAAAAGAGGATGAAGAAAAACTAAAAGAGTTAAGACCAAATGAAAATGTTCCAGCTTGGGCTTTTAGATTTTTACAATCTATACCAGGTGTTACAATGATTTTATCTGGTATGTCTAATATGGATCAACTTCAAGAAAATATCAATACATTTAAGGAGGACAAGCCATTAGATGATAGAGAAATGAAGACTATTTTTGAAATATCAAAAAAAATGTTACAAGGTAATATTCTTCCATGTACAGCTTGTCGTTATTGTACAGCACATTGTCCAAAAGGATTAGATATTCCCAAAATTTTAGCTTTATATAATGAGCATAAGTTTACAGGTGGTGGATTTATAGCTCCTATGGCTATTAGTGCACTTCCAGATGATAAAAAACCAAGTGCATGTATAGGATGTAGAAGCTGTGAAGCTGTATGTCCACAACAATTAAAAATATCTGAAGCAATGAAAGATTTTACAGATTTATTAAATAAATAAAATAATAAATATAAACCTTATTGTACTAATAAGGTTTATATTTTTATAAAGTGGAAAAATATATTAGAATATGATAAAATGATGATATATTTATAAGGAGGGTTTATTTATGAAGAAAAAAATATTAATAGCAGTTGCTGTGATAGCAATTTTAATAATTGGTGTTATTGCATTTTTTGTTATCTCAGATCTGCAACAAGAAGCAAAATTTAATGATGAAATGTTAGCATTAGAAGATATAATGAATGCAGATGAGCTAGACTTTGATGCAATCTATGCAAAAACAGATGTAATAGTTACAAAGGGTGATTATGGTGTTGTTGAGGAAGCTATAAAGAACTATATAAAGGATACTTCTTCAGTAGCTGAAAAAATTATAGATACAATGAATAGTGAAGAGTTTGGTACAATTTTAACAATTGAAAACTTTGAAGAAGATGGAAAAGAATTTACTAATTCTAAAAATTTTATAACAACAACAAGAGAAAACTTAGAGCAGTATAAAGAAGATTATGACAAGCAGTATGATGAAGAAAAAATCATGTCATATATAGATAATAAGGGATTAGATGAATATTATGTAGATTTATATAAAAATGAAATTTTAACAGTTTCAGAGGAAGATAATCAAACTGTTCAAGATTCAATAGTTCAAGTTATAGATCTTTTAGATAAAATGGAAGACGCTATAGATTATTTAGTTGAAAATAAAGATGATTGGAATATTATAAATGGAAATTTGATGTTTAATGATCAGGAAAAATTAAATGAATATCAAGAAATTTTAAGTAAAATAGGATAGGAGCAATAAATATGAAAGCTAAAAAGATTTTTATTACTTTTACAATCGCGTTGTTGGTAATAGGACTTGGAATATATTTTGTAATTAAAAATAAAGATAATGACTATGATTTGGATAACTTTACAAAAGCTCAACTTGTAGAAGTATATGATTATGAGACAGATGAAATAATTTGTAAATATGATACAAAAGAAGATATAGATAGTTTTGTTATAAATCTAGATATTGAAGAATGGAAAATAAGTAATATACCTCAAGAAGATACTGCAAAATATTATATAGTAATGTATCAGGAACCAACAAAGAAAGTACAAGATAATGAAAATAGCTCAGATATCGAACAAATAGCTACGATGACAATTTATAATTCTGGTGATTATGTTGAACTTAAAGTTTCAGGAATGAAATTTGATTTTAAAACTAGTCAAAACTTATTAGATATTTTTGAATAAAATCGTTATTTATAAGGAAAATATGAAAATTAAAGAGATTATCAAATATATTTTAAAAAAGAAGAGATATATATTATTTTTAATTATAGTTTGTATTATAATGTATATATTACTAAATGCATTAGATATATTGTTATATTCTAAAGTAGATGAGACAAGACATGCTGATGTCGCAATTGTTCTTGGAGCTGCTGCTTCAGACTATGGAGTGTCTCCTGTATTTGCAGAAAGAATAAATCATGCAATAGATTTGTATAATAATGGATATGTTCAAAGAATTATTATAACAGGCGGGATAGGAGAAGGAAACGTATATTCAGACTCATTTATCGGAAAGAAATATACGGTATCTAAAGGAATACCAGAAGACGCAATATATATTGAGGAGACATCAACTATAACTGAAGAAAATTTGAATAATTCTAAAGTCATAATGGACGAGCATAATTATAAAACAGCGTTAATTGTAAGTGATCCTCTACATATGAAAAGAGCAATGCTACAGGCAAAAGATTATGGTATTGATGCATATAGTTCTCCAACTAATACAAGCATGTATAAAAGCATAAAAGAAAAAACTAAGTTCTTATTTAGAGAGCTATTTTTCCTAATAGGGTATAAATTAATAAATATTATTTAATTATGGAGATTTTTATGAAAAAAGGTATAATAGTTGGCTTTTTAATTACTATTGTTATTATAATAATTACCATATATATTTTACTGTATAATAAAATATATATAAAAAATTATTACACTAACGAAGATTTTAATATTGAAAATTATATTAGTGATACAGATAAAGATGGAGATGGAATTGACGATCAAACAGATATATTAGAAAATGTTAGAAAGTATATCAGTACTAAACCTAAATATAAGAGTAAATATTATAGTACTGGATATCCAGATGATGAATATGGTGTATGCACAGATGTAATTGCTTTTGGACTACTTGGTGCAGGCTATAATTTGATGGAGCTAGTAAACGAGGATATTATAAAAAATCCTAATGATTATAACATAACTAATATAGATAAAAATATAGATTTTAGAAGAGTAAGAAACTTAAAAATATATTTAGATAGAAATGCTATAACTCTTACAACAGACATTAATGATATAGATAAGTGGCAAGGTGGAGATATTATTGTTTTTGAAAAACATATAGGAATAGTATCAGATAAGAGAAACAAAAAAGGTATACCATATGTTATACATCATGCAAATCCCTATCAATTAAATTATGAAGAAGATTTTTTAGAATATAGAGATGATATAGTTGGACATTATAGAATAACATAATAAATAAAAGGTTGATTTATTTCAACCTTTTATTTATTATAAAAATTATGATTTTAGATAAATATTATTAATATATATTATCATCTGTTAATAGTCTTTTTGAAATATTATTTGCTATAATATCATATATACCATAACTTTTTATTACTTTTAGAACTTCTTCTCTAGTTGCTTCTTTCCAAAGATATAAACTAGTAATGTCTGCTTCGACTTCGTTAAAATAAACATCTGGAACATCATTTCCTGATTCGATCATTTCTTTTATCTCTTTTAATATATTTTTTAATGCTATCATATATTCATTATCATTTTCAAGTTGTAAGTCCACACCATATTTTTTTAATATAGTATCGTATCTTTTTAGCAAACTTTTTTGTTTTTGAATTATATCTTTCATTAATGCGATTTCTTCTTCTTGTTCTTCAAGAATTTTGTCAAGTTCCTTTTTTCGCATATCAATATAACTTTGATATGCTGTATTGTTTATTTTGATATATTTATCCTTTTCCATTAGTTTATTATCTTCTTTTTTTATAAACATAGTATTACTCCTTATTTTTTTGATTTGAAATTAATTTTTCAAATTCTAATTCTGCCATCTTAATTTTTTCGCTATTATAATTAAGTTCTTCTTTATATGCTAACATTTTTTCTTTATTAATTATAGTTTTTTCTTCCTTATAATGTATTTCTTTTTTATCTTTATTTAATTCTTTTATTTTTTCATATGCTGGTTTTATTATATAATTAAATCTTTCTCTTAACATAGTTGAATAGAACTTTTTTCTTTTATTGCTTATTTTTTCTGTATTATTAATTATATTATCTATTTTTTCAAAATCAAGATTATCAACAAATCATTCTATAGCTTTATTACATCCTTCATAGTTCAAGCTATTAATCGTTTCAGCATAATTTGATTTTTTTGTGTTATCGTCATCTCTCATTATCTGAGAAGCAGGAAATAGAAAAATTCTTGCTTCTATTTCTTTTCTATCATTAAGTATTTTATCCATTTCTTTATCAGACATTTGAGGATATAAGCAACTTCCACAATCATAAATTGGTGAAAATTTAGAATATTTTTCTTTTGCATTTACAACAAATCCCCAATTGCCACCATGTCTATCAAAGTTTCCTAAAAAAGAGTCTAAAACATACATTTTCCAAAATTTTTCTTTTACATCTTCCTTATTAAAAATATTTGGATGGTTCTCTATAGTATTTAGTATTTTTTCAAAAGAATATCTTTTATCAGAAGCATAAGCGGAGCTGTTAGTAAAATTAGAAAATTCTTGTAGTACTTCATTATCTTTTAAAAAATTTTCACATGCTACGCAATCTCTTCCATTAATTTCTCCTAATATAACGTTTTGTGTTTCAAATCCAAAGCTTTGAAATATTTTACAAGATATTTACTCAGAAAAATCACAGAAAACATCTTTTCCATGATCCTTTTCTCTGTATTTAACTAAGTATGATTTATTGTTGTATATTATTTGTGTTTTTTCATTTTTACCTGAATATGTATGAAAGTCATCATTTTTGCAATTTGAAAAATCCATATTGTTCACTCCTTTACATAAATATCATATCAAAAATAAAAAAAACATATCAACTACTGCAAATCATATTTTTTAATAATTAAATTTAATAACTATTTTTTATATCTATATTGTTACAAATAAAAGTTATTCTTCAGATTTTATCATAAAAGTAATATACAAGAATATATTTGTATTAAGTTTACTTGGAGGTAGAAAATGAAGGATATTGAAATATATAAAGATATATCAAAAAGAACAAATGGGGACATATATATTGGAGTTGTAGGTCCTGTTAGAACAGGTAAATCTACTTTTATTAAAAACTTTATGCAAAGTTTTGTTATTCCCAATATTCAAAATGAGTACAAAAAGGATCGTGCTTTAGATGAGCTTCCACAAAGTGCATCTGGAAAGACAATAATGACAACAGAGCCTAAATTTATTCCAAATGAGTCAGTTGAAATATGTCTAGATAATAATGTCAGATTTAAAACAAGACTTGTAGATTGTGTGGGATATCTAGTAGATGGCGCAGTAGGCCATATGGAAGACGATATGCCAAGAATGGTAAAAACACCATGGTCTGATGATGAGATGCCTTTTTCACGAGCTGCAGAGATTGGTACTAAAAAAGTAATTACTGACCACTCTACAATTGGAATAGTTGTAACAACAGATGGAACTATTACAGATTTAGATAGGGCTAGTTACGTTGATGCAGAAGAAAGAGTTATACGTGAATTAAAGCAAATTAATAAGCCATATATTGTATTACTTAATTCAATCAATCCAAATGGCAAAGAAGCTAAAAAATTAGAAGAAGAGTTAAGTGAAAAATATAATTCTAGAGTAATTAGTATGGATATTGAGAATATGAAAGAGGAAGATTTTTCAAATATTTTTGAGCGTGTTTTAGAGGAATTCCCTGTAACAGAAATAGGATTTGATTTACCAGAGTGGTTTAATATATTAGATTTAGATCATTGGTTAAAGCAAGATGTAATAGGAGTTGTAAAAGATTTTTTAGATAAAGATTACTCTATAAGAGAAATAAATCAAATGTTAGATAAAATAAATGAAAACGAAGTATTTAAAAAAGTATATTTAAAAGATGCAGATATGGAGACCGGAAATGTTAAAGTTGAAATGGATATAACTCCAGATGTATTTTATAAAATACTTAGTGAAGAATCTAACTTTGAAGTAAGATCTGATGCGGATATTTTTTCTTTATTACGAGAGTTCTCCAATACTAAATCTGAATATGATAAGATTGCTGTGGCGATGGAAGAGGTTAGAATTAAAGGCTATGGTATAATTACTCCGACAATGGATGAGTTAAAACTTGAAGAACCTGAAATTGTAAAACAAGGAAATAAATATGGTGTTAAATTAAAAGCATCTGCACCTTCTATTCACATGATAAGAGCTGATATTGAAACAGAAGTCTCACCAATTGTAGGTAGTGAAAAACAGTCTGAAGACTTAGTTAAATATTTATTATCAGAGTTTGAAACAGATCCTAAAAAGATATGGGAATCAAATATATTTGGAAAATCACTTCACGAGCTTGTAAACGAAGGGCTTCATAATAAGCTTTATAAAATGCCTGATGAAGCTCAAATGAAATTACAAGAAACATTGCAAAAAATAATAAATGAAGGTAGTGGTGGACTAATATGTATAATATTGTAAAATTGTAATTTAATTTATATGTTTTGTTATGATATTATAACTATAGTGATTTTATGATAAAATTAAATGTAATATCAAATATAGAATATAAAGAGAATATAGTAAATATATTCATAAAAAAATTGAAGAGTTTTTTAACTTTAAAGAAAATTATATTTTAGATGTTTTTTTGAATACTAAAGAAGAACTTGATTGTTATATATTAAAAAACTCTAGTTCATATAAAGAAAAAGTACCTAATTGGCAAGTGGATTTACAAATGAAGAGTGTATACATCTGGTTTATCCAGAAAAAGAAAATATAAACGAAGTTGTTAAAACAGCTTTACATGAAATAGTCCATTTATTATCATATAAGCTAAGCGTAGAGGGTAAAAGAACAATTTTACTTGAAGAAGGTCTTAGCAAATCAGATGACTATAGGAAAATTTCAAAAGTTAAAAGAAGATTATGTTGATAAAAAAAATTAAGATATTTTATAGACTGTTCTAGTGAAGAATTTGCTAAAAATAATGGATATTTTTATGGATTTTTCCTAATAAAATATATTAAGAATTACTACTCAAACAATAAAATTTTGCTTTATATTTCTAATCCTAAAAGTTTTTTTATGATATAGATATAATACAAGAGGGATTTGATAAGTTTATGATTTCTGAGTTTAATAAATATAGTTAAAGTAGCACTTAATAAAAGTGCTACTTTTTTTATATATATTCTTGACAAACATGAAAATAATGGTAAAATTATTTTAAAAGTAGAGGTAGAAATATGGAAATAGCAACTTTAGTATGTAATAATGGATTAAATTATGATTTAGTTTTTCAAACATATTCAATGTTTGAGTATTTAAAGGGGCAAGGAAATCAAGTACAAATAATAGATTATAATTTTTTGAAAAATGATAATAAAAAGTCAGAAATGTTATATGATTTTTTAACAAATAACGTTGTCCTAACTTTTAATAGATATAATGATGTTAATCAATTAGAAGATAATTTACCGCTTGCAGATAGATTTGTGGTTTTAAATGGAGAATATAATGAGTTAACACTGCAAATGAGTGGAGATAAAAATTTAGCGTATGGTATAAAGACTAATTTGTCTGATATTAGCAATATAAGTGATAATTTTTCAAAAGTATCAACTTTTTATGATGCAAAAGATGAGAAAATAAATAGGGTAATTGACCCGATCTTTTTACTATCTAAAGAGGAATGGTATGATTTAATTAGTGAGGAAAATAATATAAATATGCCTATTGATTATATTTTAATTTATAGTGATACTGTTTCAAAAGAAATGCTAAATTATGCAAGTCAAATAGCAAGTAATAATAATTCTAAAATTTATATTGTAGCAGATAAAGTGGAAGGCGTATTTCATAAGGGAAAAAGATTAAAAAATATAGAGCCGTTTGAACTTTTAAAGTTTATTTATAATGCACAAGATGTTATAACTTCATGTAATGACGGAATAAAATTTTCTGTTTTGTTTGAAAAAAATTTACATATTTTTTCAAATGAAGATGAAAGTCAAGTAGAATTAATAAATGACCTTAATTTAAGAAGAAGAGTTGTAAATGAATCAAATCAAATTATATCCCAAAACATAGGATATAATGATTCATATAAGGAAATAGATAAGTTGTTAGAAAATTCAGTAGAATTTTTAAAAGCGTAAAAAAATACAGATTTTTAATCTGTATTTTTTATTTTCCAAATAATGTTGCTAAATCTTTAAATGATGAGAAAAGACTTATTAAAAGTACAACCATTAGCAATATAAAAATAATTACTTTAATTCCAATTTCTTTAAACATATTTTTATAATATTGTTTAGTTTGCTCTTTCTTTAGTTCTTTTAGTTCTTCAACAGTCATTCCTTCATATGGATTTTTTGGTTGTGGAGGAGTAAAGCCATTAAATCCTCCATATCCGCCTGCGTTTTGTTGATATTGTTGTTGGAAATTAGGCTGTTGATATTGATTATAGTATGAATTTTGTCCATTATTATATTGGTTTGACTCAAAAGATCCACCAGTAATTCTAGTTATATACTCATCTTTTTGAGCAATTACTTGTCTTAGATATTCATTTTCTTGGAGTATAGATTGAACTTGTGCAGCAGTGCTAGAGCTTTCCTCAGCATTAAGTTCCTCATCATATTTTGCTCTTTGTACGTCGTCTGAAAGAATATTGTAAGCTTCTGTAAATTCTTTAGATTTTTCCTCAGCTTTTATTTTTTCTTCACCTTGGAATAAATCTGGATGATTTGCTTTCATGTGCATTTTAAATACTTTGTTAATTGTATCTTTTGAAGCTTTTCTACTAACTTCTAGTATATCATAATAGTTTTTCATATTTTTCTCCTAATAATATATAAATATATTTTACTTTAAAAGGATATTAAAGTCAAGTAACTTAAAGAGTCTACTGATGTAAAAATAAAACGGATGTGCAGTTAAAATAGTAGCTCTTTTAATTTTTTTATGATATAATAAAAAATGTAGAAAAAAGGAGAAGTAGTTATGGAAAGAAAGTATATTTTTGTTACAGGTGGAGTGGTATCTGGGCTTGGAAAAGGTATTAGTGCCGCTTCGATAGGAAGATTATTAAAATCAAGAGGGATAGCTGTCACTATCCAAAAGTTTGACCCTTATTTAAATATAGATCCAGGTACCATGAACCCTTGTCAGCACGGTGAAGTCTTTGTCACAGATGATGGGTTAGAATGTGACCTGGATCTTGGTCATTATGAGAGGTTTATTGATGAGAGTTTAAATAGATATTCTAATATTACAACTGGTAGAATCTATATGCAGGTTTTAAATAAGGAAAGAAATGGAGATTATCTTGGAAAGACAATTCAAGTAATTCCTCATATAACAAATGAAATAAAAGATACAGTATATAAAACTGGAGAAATATCTAATGCACAAGTAATTATAACAGAAATAGGTGGAACTGTTGGAGATATTGAATCACAACCATTTTTAGAAGCGATAAGACAGATTAGATCAGAAAAGGGAGCAGAAAATGTATTATTTGTTCATGTTACACTTATTCCATTTTTGCCTAAATCAGAAGAGCTTAAAACAAAGCCAACTCAGCATAGTTGTAAAGAATTAATGAGTATGGGAATTATTCCAGATATAATTATTGCTAGAACTAGTTATCCAATTCCAGATGATTTAAAGGAAAAGATATCTTTATTTTGTAATATATCACCTAAAAATGTTATAGAAAATTTAGATGCAGATTCGATATATGATGTTCCTCTTATGTTTGAAAAACAAAATGTTGCACAAATTATTATGAATAAGCTTGATTTAAAAGAAACAAAAAATGATTTGATTGAATGGCATAATGAATGTAAAAAGGATAATAATATTAAAGACACTGTTGAAATAGGATTGATAGGAAAATATGTATCACTTCATGATGCATATATTTCAATATATGAGGCATTAAATCATGCTGGAGTAAAAAATAAAGTAAATGTAAAAATAAGATGGATAGATTCAGAAGAAATAGAAAAAAAATCTGCTAAAGAATTACTAAAAGGTGTAGATGGTATTATTGTTCCTGGTGGATTTGGAAATAGGGGGATAGAAGGAATAATAGAAGGAATTAGATATGCAAGAGAAAATAATATTCCAATGTTTGGAATATGCTTGGGAATGCAACTTATGGTAGTAGAATTTTTTAGAAATGTTGTAGGACTAAAAGATGCCAATAGTTTAGAATTTGATGCAAATACAAAGAATGCCGTTATAAATATTATGGAAGATCAATTAAATGTTTCTAAAAAAGGAGGTACAATGAGACTAGGAAAATATCCATGTACTTTAGATATAGGAACAAAGGCATATGATGCATATAAAGAAAATTTAATATATGAAAGACATCGTCATAGATATGAATTTAACAATGAATATAGAAAGTTAGCAGAAGAAAATGGACTTAAGATAGCTGGTGTATCACCGGATAATAAACTTGTTGAAATAGTTGAAATAGAAAATAATCCATGGGCTGTTGGTGTACAGTTCCATCCAGAATTAAAGTCAAGACCAAATACTTCACATCCATTGTTTAAAGAATTTGTTTTAGCAGTTAAAAATAACAAAAAGTCTTAAAATGTCATTGTTTATATTGAAATTTATAGACTCATAGTGTAAAATTTTAATATAAATGTATAGGAGGTATAATTATGATTCAAGAAAGAAATATTGTTTTATGTGTTGTATTATCATTGATAACATGTGGATTATATGGAATTTATTGGTTTATATGTTTAACTAATGATACAGCTAAAGCATCAGGAGACGTAAACTTTAGCGGAGGAAAAGCATTCTTATTTACTATTATTACTTGTGGTATTTATATATTCTTCTGGTATTATAAAATGGGAAAAAATTTAAAAATGGCTAATGATCAAGCAGGTATAAATGCTAGTGATAATGCTGTTTTATATTTAGTATTAGGTCTATTTGGACTTGGTATTGTTAACTATTGTATAATGCAAAGCGAATTAAATACTATAGCTAAAAAATCAGCAACAGTAGTTTAGGTTATGAAAATAAAAGACTTTATAATTTTACTTGTTATTTTTTTTATATATGCATTTTTAATTATAAAATTTGATTTTGGTATACCTTGTATTTTTTTTGAATTTACTGGACTATATTGTCCTGGGTGCGTTATAACATGACTTTGCCTTTCCTTATTTGTGTGAGATATATATCAGGCTTTTAGATATAATCCTATAATTTTCATAGATGTACCAATCATATTTATATTATTTGTTTTAAATATATTATTTAAGAATAAAAAAATTATAAAAAAAATTACAGATATACTAATTATTATTTTAGCAGTAATAACGGTTATTTTTGGAGTGCTTAGAAATATACCAATGTTTAGTTTTCTAGCTCCAACACAATTATGATAGAATCAATACTGATTCTATCTTTTTTTCTTGCAAAAATAAGTCATATATAGTAAAATATTATATAGTTTTTAATAGAATAAACTAGGAGATGATGATTTGTTAAATATATTTACAAGAGAAGGATTAATAGCTTTTTTATATACTTTACCAGCGCTATTAATTTCTTTATCAATTCATGAATTTGCTCATGCTTGGATAGCATACAAGCAAGGAGATTATACACAAAAGATAAGAGGAAGACTTACACTTGATCCGTTTAAACATATTGATCCTATTGGATTTTTATGTATTGTACTTTGTGGTGTAGGCTGGGGTAAACCAGTAATGGTTGACGATAGAAATTTTAAAAATAGTAGAAGAGGAACTATGCTTACAGCACTTGCAGGACCAGCTTCAAACTTATTACTTGCTGTATTATTAACAATAGTATTAAAAGTTTTAATTATGTGTGGAGTATTTGGAAACTTAGTAGCAAATAGTGTTGGAAATATTTTTTTACAAATGTTTTTGTACACAATAGAATTTAATATTGTATTTGGAATATTTAATTTAATTCCTTTACCTCCTCTTGATGGTTCAAAAGTATTAGCATATTTTTTACCAAGAAGTTTAAGAGGAATAATGTATACGTTAGAAAGATATTCTTTTATAATAATTCTAATTATTTTCTGTACAAATATAACTTCATATATAATAAGTCCTGCATATAATGCAATACTAAAGTTATTAGAATGGATAATAAACTTATAAAGAAAGGAAATAGAAATGATTTGTTTAGGAATAGAGAGTAGTTGTGATGAAACAGCTGTTGCAATAATAAAAGATGGAAGAGAAGTTCTTGCAAATGTAGTATCGACACAAATACCAATTCATAAGAAATATGGTGGTGTTGTTCCAGAAATTGCATCTAGAAAACATTTAACTAATATAGCTTTTGTTGTAAAAGAGGCTCTTGATAAAGCAAATATTACTTTTAAAGATATAGATTATATAGGAGTAACTTATGGACCTGGACTTATAGGAGCTTTGCTTGTTGGTGTGGCATATGCCAAATCTTTAGCATATGCTTTAAACATTCCTATTGTTCCTACACATCATATAGCTGGACATATAGCAGCAAACTATTTGACTTATAAAGAGCTAAAGCCACCATTTATGTCTTTGGTAGTGTCTGGTGGACATTCTCATCTTATATATGTAAAAGATTATACAGAGTATGAAATAGTAGGTAAAACAAGAGATGATGCTGTTGGTGAAGCTTTTGATAAAGTTGCAAGAGTGTTGGGACTTCCATATCCAGGGGGACCAGAAGTAAGCAAACTTGCAAGAGATGGTGAGTTTAGTTATAATTTGCCTAAAACAAAGTTTGAAAATTATGATTTTAGCTTTAGTGGAATAAAAACTGCTGTGATTAATATAGCTCATAAAGAAAAAGAAAATCTAAGAAGAGCAGATTTAGCATGTTCTTTTGAACAAACAGTTACAGATGAGTTAGTAAGTAATTGTATGAGAGCTATGAAAGATTTAAATATAAATAAAGTAGTTCTTGCAGGAGGAGTATCAGCAAATTTGGTACTAAGAGAAAAACTCCAAAAAGCATGTAAAGAGAGAAGATATGAGTGCTTTATGCCTGATTTAAAATATTGTACAGATAATGCGGCTATGATTGCAAGTGCAGCGCATTATAACTATATTTCAGGAAAGTATTATGATATAAAGGATAAGTTAGACTTAAATGCAGTAGCAAATTTAAAGATTGGAGAGTAGGTGAATAAATGGCTATATATGCAATATCAGATTTGCATTTATCATTTGGAGTAAATAAACCAATGAATATTTTTGGAAAAGTTTGGGATAATTATGAAGAAGAAATAAAAAGAAATTGGACAAATACTGTAAATAATGAAGATACAGTAATAATACCAGGAGATATTTCATGGGCTATGACTTTAAATGAGAGTGTAAAAGATTTTGAATATATAAATAATTTACCTGGTAAGAAAATTATACTTAGAGGAAATCATGATTATTATTTTGCTACTAAAACTAAGATGGAAAAATTTTTTAAAGAGCAAAATTTTAATAATTTTCAAGTTATACATAATACTGCAATAGCTGTAGAAGACTATATTATATGTGGAACTAGAGGATGGGGAAAGACTGAAAATAATAATGCAGAGCAAGATAAAAAAATAATATCTAGAGAAGAAAATAGGCTAAAAAATTCTTTAGAAGCTGGAAAAAAAATACAGCAAGAATATTTAGAAAAAGGAATCCACAAAGATATAATTGTAGCATTACATTTTCCACCATTTATTTCAAATTTTGTTAGTATTATGGAAGAGTATAACGTAAAGATATGTATATATGGACATTTACATGGTTATGGACATAATATGGTAAGAGAAGGAAAGATAGGAAACATAGACTATAAAATGGTTGGGTGTGACTATACAAAATTTAAACTTATAAAATTAAGTAAATAAATTTTGCAAAATACTTGAAAAACTGTAAAAAAAATGTTAAAATAATTATTGTTAGCTTAGGGGCATAGTTCATCGGTAGAATAAGAGTCTCCAAAACTCCAGAGCTGGGTTCGATTCCTAGTGCCCCTGCCATAATTTTTATGCTGGCAGTCTATAGTAGATAAGCTTACAAAGATGGATGTTAAATTAAATGGATTATAGATTGGAATTTGCTTTTATGGTAGAATTTCAATCTTTTATTTTATCATTTATGTACGAATTTGATTTCATATTAATAATATATAATATGAAAAATGGGAGTGAATTTATTTTGGATAGGTTTCAAATAACAAAAAGAGTTGGAGCGCTTGGTATAATTGGAAATATTTTTCTACTTATAATAAAAGCAATTGTTGGTTTTTTGTCTAAGAGTCAAGCAATGATTGCTGATGCTGCAAACAGTGCAGGAGATATTTTTGCTTCAGCTATGACTACAATAGGAAATAAAATTGCAAGTGAACCCAAAGATGAAGATCATAATTTTGGACATGGTAAAGCTGAATATATTTTTTCTTTATTTATAAGTTTATCAATGATGGCAATATCAATTAAAATTTTATATGATTCAATATGTTCTGTAATATATAAAAATCAAGTGGAATTTTCTTGGTGGTTAATTACAGTCTGTATTGTAACAATTGTCATTAAACTTTCATTATATTTATTTTGCAAATTTGCATTTAGAAAATATAGTAATATTTTGATTAAATCTAGTATGAAGGACCATAGAAATGACTGTATTGTTACTACCTTTACAACAATTTCAATTATTTTAAGTAAATTTAATTTATATTGGTTTGATGGAATAGTTGGTATTGGTATTTCTATGTGGATTTTTTATACTGGTGTGAAGATATTTATTGAAAGTTATAATGTTTTAATGGATAAATCTTTAGATAATAGTACAAAATCAAAGATTATTGAATATATAAAAAGTTATCCTAAAGTAGAAGGAGTACAAGATGTATATACTATACCAACAGGATATAAATATATTGCTGTAATTACTATATTTTTAGATGGAGAGTTAAATACTTATGAAAGTCATGAAATAGCAGATAAATTACAGCTAGATATTATGAATAAATTTGAAAATATAGATAATGTAATTGTTCATGTAGAGCCTAAAAATAATAGTTAATGAAAGAAATGTGAATATAATGTGAAAGAAGCAAGTTTTATTGATTTGCTTCTTTTTATGTGCTAATATTAATAATATATAGTATTGATGTTAATACATTTTGGAGGGAAATAATTTATGTTAGAGTTAAAAAACATAAAAAAGAGCTATAAAACAGCAGAGTATACGCAGGTTGCTCTTAATGATATTTCACTTAAATTTAGAAAAAGTGAATTTGTATCAGTTTTAGGACCTAGTGGAAGTGGAAAGACTACATTGTTAAATATAATAGGTGGGCTTGATAGATATGATTCGGGCGATCTTGTAATTAATGGAAAATCAACAAAAGATTATAAGGACAAGGACTGGGATCAATATAGAAATAATTCAGTTGGATTTATATTTCAAAACTATAATTTAATAGGTCATATTAGTGTACTTAGCAATGTAGAAATGAGTATGACACTAAGTGGAGTTGGTAAGAGAGAGAAAAAAGAAAGAGCTCTTGAGGTATTAGAAAAAGTTGGACTTAAAGATCATGCGTATAAAAAGCCTAATGAGCTTTCTGGTGGCCAAATGCAAAGAGTTGCAATAGCAAGAGCTTTAGTAAATAATCCGGATATAATACTGGCAGATGAGCCTACTGGAGCACTTGATACGTCAACTTCAGTTCAAATTATGGACTTAATTAAAGAAATATCTAAAGATAAGCTAGTTATAATGGTTACGCATAATCCAGATTTGGCAGAAAAGTATTCTTCAAGAATAATAAAACTTCTTGATAGTAAAATAATAGATGATACTAATCCATACACACCAACAAAAGAAGAAATTGAAGAAGCAAAAGAACATGCTAAGAAATCAAGAAAGACATCAATGAGCTTTTTAACAGCATTATCTTTAAGCATAAATAATTTAAGAACTAAAAAAGGCAGAACTATACTTACGGCTTTTGCAGGAAGCATTGGAATAATTGGAATTGCTACAATTATGTCTTTATCTAATGGTGTACAAAAATATATAGATAAGACTCAAGAGGAGACTTTATCTTCATATCCTCTTTCAATCCAAGATAAAACAATAGATTCATCAGCAATGATTGAGCTTATGATTGGGCAAAATAATTCAAATGTAGAAAACCAAGAAGAAGGCAGAATATATTCTAACGACATTATGAATGAAATGATGAGTACGATGTCATCTAAAATAGAGGAAAATAATTTACAGAAATTTAAAGAATATCTAGATACAAATAGATCACAAATTGAAGAAAGCTTAACAGCAGTTGAATATAATTATAATTTAAACTTAAATATATATGCACAAAGAGATGGAAAAACATATAGAACAAATCCAAGTCCGGTTTTTGAAAAACTAGGATTTTCAATGGGAAGTACACAAAGTGCAATGATGTCTAGCATTTCTACAACAGATGTATTTATGAAACAATTAGATAACGAGGAATTAGTTCATTCTCAGTATAATTTACTTGCTGGTAAATGGCCAAAAAATTATAATGAAGTTGTATTACTTGTAGATAAAAATAATCAGATAAGTGATTATACACTATATAGCTTAGGTCTTAAAGATCAAGACGAGTTAGAAGAAAAAATAGATAAGATAATGAAAGGTGAAGAAATTGAAGAAGAGGAGCAAGTATCTTATAGTTATGATGACCTTTTAAATCTTGAATTTAAAATTTTACCACAAACAGATTACTATGAAAAAGAAGGTAGTATTTGGGTAGATAAATCAGAAGACGAAGAATATATTGAGCAAAAACTAGAAAATGCTGAAACTTTAAAAATAGTTGGAATTATAAAAATAGATGAAGAATCTGTAGCTGCTCAAACTAGTGGAGTTGTACTTTATACAAAAGAATTAGAAGAACATATGATAAATAAAATAAATGAGGCAGATATAGTAAAAGAACAATTAGAAAATGAAAATATCAATGTATTTACTGGACTTGAATTTAATGAAGAAAATACATCTAAGACTTTTGATATGAACAGCTTGACAGATGAACAAAGAATGTATCTAATGTCATTATCACAAGAAGAGCTTGCAAATGTTATAGCCGCATATACAGAAAATGCAAATGCAACATTTGAGTCTACCTTGGAAAAAATAGGATATGTTAAGTTAGAAGAACCTTCTACAATAAAAATATATCCAAAAGATTTTGATTCTAAAGATAATATAGTAAGCTTTATTAATGAATATAATACTAAGATGGAAGAAGAAGGAAATGAAGCTGATACAATTAATTATACTGATACAGTTGGAATTATAATGTCATCTGTTACATCAATAATTAATGTAATAAGTTATGTTCTTATAGCATTTGTATCAATATCATTAATTGTTTCTTCAATTATGATCGGAATTATAACATATATTTCAGTACTAGAAAGAACAAAAGAAATTGGTATTTTAAGAAGTATAGGTGCTTCTAAAAAAGATATTTCAAGGGTATTTAATGCTGAAACTTTAATAATTGGTTTTTTTGCAGGAATTATAGGAATAGGTGTTACATATTTAATTACTATTCCAGCAAATGCAATATTAAAATCTGTAACAAACATATCAAATCTTGTTCAAGTACCTATTGTTCCAGCATTAATTCTTGTGGCAATAAGTATGATACTTACAGTAATATCTGGATTAATACCATCTAAAATGGCAAGTAAAAAAGATCCAGTTATAGCATTAAGAACAGAATAAATAAAAATTACATCTCAATTATTTGAGGTGTATTTTTTTGGTAACATTTTTGTAAAATAAAGGAAATATTATAATAATTATTATATATAAAAATGTAAAATTATAAGAAAAATGATATAATAAAATAGATATAAAAAGAAAAGAGGAAAATATATGAAATTAAAAAAATATAGAATTGTTTCTATTATTTTAGCTTTTGTATTAGTTGCTTGTTTAGGAAATAATATAAAAGCAGCAGATCCAACAACTGGATCACTTACAATCATTACACATGAACAACAAAATGGAGATACAACAACAAATCCACCACTTGAGGGAGCAGAATATACATTATATAAAGTGGATGAAACATGTGAAGATAAATGGGATGCAGAAAGCTATATAGAAGATAATAATGTGAAAGGAGTTTCTAAAACTACAGGAGAGGATGGAACAGTAGTTTTTGACAATTTAGAGCTTGGAAGATATTATGCAAAGCTTACTCCACTGGATGGTATTAATACTAATTATTATGAGAATTTTTTAGTAGATATTCCTATGACAAATGCTCAGGGAAATGGTTGGGATTATGATATTACAGTAGAACCAAAAATTCAGACAGCATATGGAAATTTGAAGCTAAAAAAGACTGATATTTCAGGAAATCCAATTGAAAATGTAACTTTTAAACTTCAAGTTATGTTAAATAGCGTACCATATTCACTTAATGATAACGAAAGAGATAGATGGATTGATTATATACCAGATGGAAGTGATGAAGTACTAACAGTTACAACAGATAGTAATGGTGAAATATTATTAGAAAATATACCAATGTATAATGCTCATTATAGCTTTGTAACTATTTATCGTTTAGTTGAAGTTTCTTCACCAGAAAAATATATTAATAATAATACAATTATTAATAATCTTATTTTTAGGGTATTAGAAAATGGAATGATTATAACAAATTATTATATGGCTCCTTGTGAAAATACAAATGAATTAACAGATTATTGTAAAAATTTCATTACAAATGTTGAAGAAGGAGAAAATTTAACTACAGTAACATATATTAATGAAAGTCCAGAAATTGTAAAAAAAGTAAAAAACAGTGCTGGTAATTTTGTAGATAGTGCAAGTGCATTTATGACAGACATAGTAACATTTAATATTACAACAGATGTTCCAATGCAAATTGCAGATATGTCAACATATAAAATTACAGATAATATACCAGAAGGTTTAATTTTAGATAGAGATAGTATCATAGTTGAGGGAACAACAACTACTGGTAGAGAAGTTATACCAGAGGATATGTATACTTTATCTCAAGACGGATTAGAAGTAACTTTTGATACTTCTAAAATGTATAATTCTTCTTCAAATGAGAAAACACCATTATATGAGGCTATAATAATTACATATGATGTAACTTTTGATGAAGATAAAGCTGTAATAGGTGGAGATGGAAATATAAATACAGCAACTCTTGAGTATACAAATAATATAGATTATGAGTATGATGAATATGGTTACCCTATAGGTTTTATCGAAAGAAGCACAACAACAGTTTCAGACACAGTTGAAGTTCATACTGGTGCAGTTTCTATAGAAAAAGTTGAAAAGGGCAATATAACAGAAAAACTACAAGGTGCAAAATTTAAAATAGCAACTACAAAAGATAATGCAGAAAATGGAGTATTTGTTAAAGATAGCACAGGTACAGATATTGAAGTAACAACTAATGAGCAAGGACAAGCAGTTATAAAAGGTCTTGCTTATGCAGATGATGGAAGTGATGTATCTTACTGGTTAGTTGAAACACAAGCACCAAGTTATGAAGAAGATAGCGTAACAAAATACTATAATTTATTAAAAACACCAGTAGAAGTGCAAGTTGGAAAAACAACACATAATACAGCTGTTCAAATTCAAAATTCAAAAGGTTTTGATTTACCAGCAACAGGTGGTATAGGTATAGCAATTTTTGCTGTGGCAGGTATTGCTATTATGACTATTTCATTAGTATTAAATAAAAAACAAAGTGTAAAATAGTATGTGATAATAAGACTTTAAAGTATATATAACTTTAAAGTCTTTTTTTATATAATAATAAAAAGGCAAAGAAAAAGTAATGATATTTCTTTGTAAAAGAAATGTAATAATTATGTAGATTTTAAGATAAAGCATAGATAATTAAAAGAAAAAGTATTTTTTTAGTGATATAATATAGATGTTAAGTCGTTAATTGCGATTAATTTTTTATTAAGAGGTGAAAGGGGTATGAAAAATAAGTTAAAGCTTTTTGGAATAATTGCAGTCATATTTATGTCACTAATTATTTTTTCAAAAGGTAATGTCTATGCCGCTATAACGCAAGGAGATAAGTTGTCAGATACCAATTTGATTAGGCTACCTTGGCATCCAGGCACTCCGAATTTGTTTTGGCATTTTTATTTTAGAGACACTAATCAAACAGTTTTTTGTATAGAACCACATGTTACTTTTAATAGTGGACATACATATGGATATGTTGGAAAATATACAGGTGATGTTGGAAAACAAATGTCATATGTATATGATAGTAATCCACCAGTAGGTAGTCTTAATGAAACTTTGCAAGTAAAGCAAACAGTAATATGGGCTTTAAATGGAGATTTTAATATATATGAATTAGATAGAAGTAATACATATGTTAATATTGCTATACAGTTATATGAAGAAGCTAGAGCAAACTTTAATGGAGCAGATATTTCTAATCAAATGAGTAACCATAATTTAAGCTTCCATTTAGAAGGAAATAATTGGGTTTCAGATTGGATATATATAAAATCAGGAGCTAGTGTTTGGAATAATATTGGTGGTCTTCAAAGAGAAGGAGACAATTGGAGATTAGTTGTAGATAATAATAGTTTAACCGGTCCTGTTGATGCTCAAATATATAGTAGTATGACTACAAGAAGATATAATGAAGCAGATATATATGCTGGGCCAAATAACTTTGGATCAAATGGACAAGATGTTATAATTACAGGTGGGTCATATGAAGATTCAGCAAGTGAAACAGCATCAGGACATATAGTACCAGTTGGAAATTTAAAAATATTAAAGAAAGATTCTTATGGAAAGAATTTATCTAATGCAACATTTAATGTAACAGGAAATGGATTAAATTATAATGTTACAACAGGAAGTGATGGTACATATACATTAAGCAACCTTCCTATAGGAACATATACAGTTACTGAAACAAACGCACCAGATAAAACTATAAATGATGAAAATGGAAGAACAGTACAAGTTACAGTAAATGCAGCATCTACTGTAACATATACAAGAGTTAATTCTTATCCAAGGGGAAGTGTAAGACTTACAAAGTTTGATGCAGATCATAGAGGAGCAACTTTAGGAGATGCAACACTTGAAGGTGCAATATATAATCTATGTGCAGGAGAAGATATATATGAAGGAGATCAATTAATATATAGTAATAATCAAGTGGTAAAAACTGTAGTTACAAATGTAAATGGTGAAACAGAAGCCGTTACAAATTTACCAGTAGGAAAATATTATTACTTAGAAATTGAACCATCAGAAGGATTTAATATAAATCCAGATAGAATTAATACATCAGTAGATTATGAAGGTCAATTTACACCAGTAATTGGTGAGGAATACAATGAAGCACCAGAGCATCCAATATATTCAAATTTACATATAATAAAAAGATTAGGAGAGACAGATTATGATGCAGAAATAAATTTAGCAGGAGCACAATTTAAAGCAACATTAATAAGTAATCCAAGTCAAGTATATTATTCAAATGTATCGAGAGAAGATGGAGTATGTGATATAAATGATATTCCATATGGAAAATATAGAATAGAAGAATACAAAACACCAGATGAAGCATATACAATAGAGCCATTTGAAGTAAGTTTTACAGAAAATGGAAAGACATATGAATATACAAAAGTAGATAATTCAAAAGAAATGCAAATAGAAGTAACAAAAGAAATGCTTTTAAATGAAGGAGAAGCAACAGATGCAAAAGTATCAGGAGCATACTTTACAGTATATACTGATGCAGAAGCAAAAAATGAATATGTAGATAAAAATGGAGATGTTGTAGTAATAGGGCCAACAGATGAGAGTGGATATGCGATATCTAAAAAAATGAGAACAGGAACATATTACTTAAAAGAAACAACATTCCCAGAAGGAGTAAATCCAGATACAATAATCCCAGGAGAGGAAGTATCATATAAAGACAAAGTATATGAAGTAAGTTATGATAATAAAGAGCAAGGAAATGATGTTGTAGTAGTACCAATAACAATACAAAATGAACCAGAAAGAAATAGTATAGAGATAAATAAATGGATAGGAGAGACAACAAGTAGTGAAAAATCACCACTTGAAGGAGCAGAATTTACAGCAACATTAATATCAAGTAAGGGAACAGATCATGAGTTTTCAAGAAAATG
>CALXES010000013.1 GCA_944387385.1 uncultured Clostridia bacterium
CAAATATATAATATTACATTAGTATCACCAGTAGCAAAAACAAATAGTAATCCAACAATTACCATTAAAGCAACAGCAAAAAATCTAGTGACCAAATATTCAGAAAAAGTATTTTTCCTTTTTGTATCTGTCGTTTGATATATTCTAAGCCCAAAATTACCTATTGCATCTAAAATACATGCAGTTGCATAGCTTATTGAAAACATACCAGCAATTTCTATTCCATTTAGTCTCGTACAAAAAGCTAATATAATTGCATTTAAAATTGATGATATAAAACTACCTAATGTATTCCATATAAACTCTCTCTTTTTTATCATATTTTACTATTATTTCCTCTCCCATTATAATTTACCTATCAATATCACAAACCTTAACATGATTTCATCTGTTAATTTTTGTCTGAACATTTTTGGATAAAAAACTCTTTTTATCATTTTAGAGAAATTATATTTTCTACTAGTAAATAAATTTAGCAGCTTTTTATCTTCTTTTGATAATTTATCACTAAATAGATTTTCAAATTCGATTAGCTCTTCTTTTACATTTTGAAAATAATTATTTAATAAAAACTTTTTAATTCTCCAAATTTGCATTTGTATGAAATTCTTTCCTCCAGGACTTACATTATTTCCTGTCCTTCTATATTTTATTGTAGGAGTCTTATCATAAATTATTTCACCAAAGCCACTACAAATCATATAAGCTGTCCAATCATGACCACAACTTTTTTGAATATTAGACTTAACCATTATATCTCTTGTTTTTTTATTAATAACAGTAGTAATTCCCAAATTAATACAATCAACAATTGCATTTCTAAAAGATGGTCCCTTTTTATGTGAATTAGAATGTGCAATAAAATTCATATCGTTATCATAAAAATCATAATCTGAGAAATATAACAAAGGCTCGTCCTCATTTTTTTTACTTAGTTTTTCTACTGCTCTTGCTATTTTAAAGTCAAACCACTCATCATCCTGATCACAAAATGCATAAAAATCTGCATCATCACAAAACGATAAACACTCAAAAAAGCTTTTTATAAATCCAACATTTTCTCTAGGATAAAAATGTATTTTTCCTTTATTTTCATACTCTTTTAATATATTTACCGTACTATCTTTTGAGCCATCATCTCTTACATATATATCTATATTTTTATATGTTTGATTAAGTATACTATCAATTTGTGTCTTTATATATGACTCGCCATTATATGTAGATAGTATAACAGCTACTTTTTTATCTTCCATATATTTACTCCATTACCATTTAATATCTATTTTTAATTTATCTATAACAAAACGATATATAAAAATATAAAGTCCTGCCATATGATGTCTATATAAAAATGCTATCACACTTAGTGCTATTCTTTTTAAGCCTCGTTTTACTGAATATCCAAACTTTAAAAAAGGTGATTTTCTCCAAGTAGAAAAATTTTCATCTAAATACTTAATAGTATTTTTTAGCATTATTTTCATATTAATAGATTTATCATAAGAAGCTCTATACATAACAGACATTCCCAAATGTAAAAACGCCATAAAATCTATTATATATTTCATATCTTCATATTTATTCTCTTTAACATAAAGCTTTTTTAGCTCTAATAGATACTTTTTAAAATTATCTACATCCTCACTATTTACACTATGAATTTGTGAATCATATCTTAAATAATAATGATATAATACATCAGGTACAAAAGCAATTTTTTCAATTTTAGAATATGAACTTGCAAGAAAAATCATATCATTAAAATTTCTAAAATTCTGAAATCTTAAGTCTTTTACCTTATCTAACTTAAAAATCTTATTCCAAGGTGCAGGATTTATAAAAACACAAAAATCATCCATTGGAGTAATTGTCTTTACTGTATTTCCGTATCCAGTCATATCTTTACTAACTATTTTATTAGTTTTTAAATCAATTCTTTCAAATCCACATACAGCAAGATCTGCATTATTTTCTTTTGCAGCATTATATAATTTTTCTGCCCAATTAGGCTCTACATAGTCATCTGTGTCAACAAATGTTATATACTCACCACTAGCCTTTTCAAGTCCATAATTTCTTGTAGTAAATTCTCCACCATTTTTCTTATGATAAGCTTTAACTTTATTTGGGTACTTACTTGCATATTCATCTATAATCTTAGGTGCGGAATCTGTAGAGCCATCATCTACACAAATTATTTCAATATTTTCTAATGTTTGATTTACAAGTGAATCTAAACATCTTGGAAGATATTTTTCTAAATTATATACAAGTGCAACAATTGACAAATCATATTTGTACTCCATTATTATTACTCCTTGTTATTTTTTTCTCTTTCATCTGCATTCTCTTTTAATGCAATATAGTGATTTAAATTTTTTATCTTCTCATTTAATGTAGATAATCTTATGTTATCTATAAACACTTGTATTAGTAAAAATACAATAATAATAAAGAAAACAAAATTTACAGAAGCCATAAATCCTAACTTAGTAGCAAGCCACTCAACTGCTTTATCAAAAATACTCATTAGTATCAAAATAAAACTTCCCATCATCCAAGTAATTGAATTTTCTACTTTAAGCTTCGCTTGTTTTATTTTTTTTACACATAGGAAAAAAGATACTAAAGATCCTATAAGTAAAATAACTCTTAATGTTACTGACATAACTTTTTACCTCCTATTTTTCCTTTCTTGTAAATGTTCTAATAAATATTATAGATAACATCATATTCATCATATATTTTATTGATTTAAAAGCATTCAAATAACTTTCACCAAATTCTCTATCTCTCATTTCAACTTGTACTTCTTTAACATTCAAACCTTTTTTTATCATGTATACTATAGTATCAGGCTCAGGTGTTAAACTTGCATTTGAATTAAACATATCAATTGCTCTTTTATTATATGCTCTCATTCCAGAAGTAGGATCTGTTATCTTCTTCCAAGTAACAAGTTTTATTACAGAACTAATAACTCTACTTCCTAACATTCTTGCTGTAAAAGGCTTTTTCTTTTCAACAAATCTTGAGCCAATAGCTACATCTACATTATTTTTTTCAATTTCTTTTACTAATTTTTTTAGATATTTAGCATCATGCTGTCCGTCACCATCAAATTGAATTGCAATATCATATCCATTTTCCTTTGCATATTTCATTCCAACTTGAATACCACTTGTAAGTCCAAAATTTATTGGAAGTGATATCATGTTAAAATTGTTCTTTTGACATACTTCTTTAGTATTATCCTTTGAACAATCGTTAACTACTACATAATCATATGATGTATTTTTTGTTATATCTTTTACTGTCTTTTCGATATTTAATGCTTCATTGTATGCTGGTACAATAACTAATACTTTAATTTTAATCGCCTCCTAAATATAATCTAACGTGATTATATTATATTTTAACAATTTATTCAATTTTTTTTACTAAACTTTTAAGAAAAAGCACACACTATAGTTGCAAATGATATACAAAATCCTATAGTCACAATTGTTGAATAAACTAATCTCTTATCTTTTATATCTAAATTAAATTTTTTATTTGAAATTCCAATATATATAGGTACTAGTACAGGTAAAAAATATCTAGCTTGTATTCCATTTATTAATCTTTCACCAGTTTTTGTCCACTGTGAAAAAGCTATAGCATACACTATTCCTATAACCAGAATTGTTATTCCAAAAAGTATGCATCTACTTATTTTAGAAATTTCTTCATCGTTTTCATCACTCATAATTATAAATACAAAATACATTAAATACATAAATGTCTTAAATAATGATTGATGCCAAACTGTCGAATATGCAAATCCATCGAAAAATCCTCTAAATATGTCTTGATCTAAACGAGCAAATGCCGTTCTAATAAATACATTTATAGAATCAATAGGATTTGTAAAGAAATATTTTATTCCATAAACGTTTGTTGCAGTTCCACCTGTTGCAGCAGATAAACTAAAGAAAAATGAAAAAATTAATGTACCTAATATAAATGCACTCTTTATTGCCCACGCTTGGTATTTATTCTTAAACTTATCATTTGAAACTAAGAAGAATAGTAGTAATATCGGAAAATATCCAAATTTTCCAAGTGACAATATAAAACATAATCCTCCTAAAATTACAAATTCTTTATTTGTTATTTTATCTTTTTTATATATAAGCTGTATTATAAATGATATTAGTAATATAGCTACTGCATTTGTCAAATAATCCATATTTATTGCTGCAGACTGTTGTATAAATATTGGAAATAAAGTTACAACTAAAAATGCTTTTTTAAAATGTGGTACATTCTTAATAGCATAGTAGCAACAAATAATTACTATCATTAAATTAACAAATCTGCATAAAAGTAATAATACAAGTGGTGCTATATTAGATAGTCTTCCAGCAAGTATAATTAATGTTGATGGTATATATGGAACAAAACTTAGATACTTTACGTTACTATAATTAGAAGACTTTTCATCAATAATATTATAATCTACAGGCTTAAACATATCTGATAGGTAATTTCTACTATATATTTTTATATCAGAAAAATTAACGTTTCTAGTATATCTGTAATTAAAATCATTAATTGCTTTTGGAAAATAAAAACGCCCATCATCTTCTGTTGTAACAAATAACGAATCTTTATATGCTCTACTAAAGTGTGACGATTCATCTGGTACATTAAATGGTGGCATCAAAAAAATCATCATTATTCCGCAACTTATAGCAAACATTAAGTAAATTTTTTCAAACTTTTTATCTGGTAATTTTTTTACTAAAAACCATACAGCTAAAATAATTCCTATAACTAGAAGAATAATAAATTTCTTTAACAACGTATATAACAAATAAAAATTAAAGAAGAATATTACAAATAAGCATAAACCAACAAGTAAAATATCGTAAAACTTTATCTTATCTTCTACTATTTTTTTATAAAAAATTGTTATATATTTAATTATAAAATATAGAATTGGTAATGCTATTAAAAATACTAAAATAGTATATACATTCAAACTATTTTTTATTATTGAAAAAGTACTTATAAATTTTTCATATATATTGTTTTCTATCTTTAACTCTTCGTTATTACAAAATAACTTTGCGCCATCAGGATTTTCAAACTCGATATATACATTATCTATAATAGATGCTTTAAAATTTAATACTGCACTAGATTCTTTAGCATACATTATATTATTTTCATTGACTAAAAAAATCTTACCTTTGAGTTTGTTAAAATTAAAATTATTACTGTTTATACTTACATTTTTAAGTCTTGTTTTATCTGAAAATTCAATTGAATAGTTATTATCATTTCGCGAATAATAATATACACTTACGCTAATTGCTGATGTAATAGCTAAGATAACTATTATAGAAAAAAAACATATTTTCTTCCAGTTATTTCTTATAAACTTCATTTTTTTCATCCTCTTCTCTTAATTTTAATAAAAACCTAAAGATATTGTTAAAAAGCAAAGTAGATATACTGCCACCATAGAAAAACTATAAACAATATTTTTATTCTTTACATCCAGTTTAATAGCATTGTTAGTTATTGCAAGATAAGCTAATATAACTGGTGGTATAAAATATCTTGGTTGTAAACCATCTATTGTTGGTGCACCAAAATAAGTCCATCCAAAAAACATTGCTGAATATATTATACAAATCATAAGAAATGATAATATTAGCATTAATGTTCTTTCTTTCCAATTAAATTGTTTTTCACCATTTCCTGATGAAGCAATTAAAAGCACATATAAAGCAATAAGTACATACATGACAAGTGATGAATGCCACTGAGTAGACACACCAAAGCCATCAAATAGTCCTCTAAATATATCTAAAGGCATTCTTTCAAACGCCGTAGCAAAATATACTTTCATTGCAGAAAATGGATGAGATAATGCATATTCAATATGATAATATGGACTATCATTAGAAATTCCCAAGCTACTATTTTGTAAATATGATAAAAGTGATGGAACTATTATAAATAGTGTTTTAAATATAATAGCATATTTCTTGTCTTTAAATTTCTCATTAGGAATTAATAGTACCATTAAAAGAATTGGAAAATATCCAAATTTACAATATGCAAGTATTATAGCAATTAATGACATTAAAGCAATATCCTTGATT
Organism: uncultured Clostridia bacterium; assembly: GCA_944387385.1. Taxonomy (GTDB): domain Bacteria; phylum Bacillota; class Clostridia; order TANB77; family CAG-465; genus CAG-465. The sequence continues at coordinate 6,162 of CALXES010000013.1, forward strand.
CCAATTTCTTTTTCTGTTTGTCTATAGTAAAATACTGATACAACAATTAATAAACTAGACAAGTTTGTTAACCAGTCCATGTTGATTGCACCTGCTTGTTGTAAAAATATTGGAAATAGTGCAATTACAAATAATACTTTTTTAAAGCACGATATTTTCTTTAAAGCTAAATAACACAAAGTAATTGTAATAAGCAAATTTGTAAACTTTCCTATTACTACAAGTAATAATGGTGATAAATTAATAATTCTTGCAATTGCTATAGTTATAATCGAAGGAATATATGGTACTAAACTTAAAAACTTAGTATTTGTATAATCCTTAATATTCTCACTTCTTATATCATATTCTCCACTTTGTAAAAAGTCAGATAAATAGTTTTTTCCATTATATTTTGTAGTACCATCAAGTGAGCCATGTACATATTTATAAAAGAAATCTTCTATTGATTTTGGTAAATTAGAATAACCTCCATCATTGTTATTTATATAAGAAGTTTCAAAGCTCTTAATAAAATGAGCTCCTTCATCTGGCACATTAAACGGTGGTATTAAAAATAACATTGCAATACCAAAGAAAGTAGCAAGCACTATATAAGCATTTTCTATATTTTCTTTAATTGTATCTTTTATATAATATAATGATAAAGCAGCTACAGCAATGATTGGTACTACTATTACCTCTCTTATTAAACTAAGAGATATATAAAAAACACTCAAATATATTAAAAATACAGAACATATAAAAATAACGACATCTAATAAATTTATATTTTTTTTATTTATTTTATCTAAAAATTTAAATACTAAAACCACTAAACCAAGTATCACTGCAAAAGATACCGCTAAAATTATTATAGAATAGTAATTTAAGCTATCAAATATAATAGACATTACGCTATAATCATAAAAAAAAGTTGAACCATCTATAGTTTGTATTTCTCCATTTTTATAGACAGTTATATCATCTGTATCTCCCTCAAAATTTATACAGACATCATCAACTACTGAAGTCATAATCTCTATTTTTCCTATTGAATCTGAATATAGATATTTACTTGCTTCATCTTCTTTTTGTCCTATTTTTACGTTTTCATTTACATATCTATCAAGTGGTATTTTTGTATTATTAATTACTACATTATCAATTCTTTGATTAGCTGTAACCTCTGCCTCGTATGTAACATATTTTCTTGCATATATTCCTACACTAATATTTACAGTAGCAACTATAGAAAGTATTAAAGCTACTATTCCAATTAAATATTTCCTTTTCATATTTGTCTCCACTCATTCCCTATTCAAAACCTTATCTAAAATTACTTGTATAGCAAAAAGTAATACAATTACAAAATTACTACAAATTAAAGTCATAACAGAAAGTGAATCTATTGCAAATAAGCAAATAGCATTTGCAATAGCAAGTATTCCAATCATTATATATTCTAATTTTTTAGCTAAAATTGATACTAATATTGATAGTACAACTGATAAACACAAGTATAAATTTGGATTAAGTATAAAGCTATTTGAAATATTGTTTAAGTTTTCACCAAATAAATCCTTTCCAGCATTAAACTCTGTAATACCTTCTTCTACTTTATAGCTACTTAAATCATTAACTATATTTGATGAATCAATTGTAGTATAAAATCCAAAGTTTTGAGCATTAACATTATTAGGTACCCCAATACCTAAAACTGCAAGTACAATAACCAAAACTACTCCTGCAAGATATGAAATACCATAAGATTTAATTCTTTTTGGTTTTACCTTATTTTTTACTAGTTTATACATAATAAAAGCAAAACTTAAAACCGATGTAATAATTCCAAAAGACGGACATATTAGTATTAAAAATGCCTGTATTAAAGCGTAAGGTATTAATTCTAATATTCTATATAAATAGTTTTTCTTTATTCCCAAATAAATAAAATACATGTTTACAAGTGATAATAACATATATAAAGTTATATTATTAGGAATAACAGTTGTAAGTTCTAATAAAGGAAAAAATGATACTAAAATTGTCAAAATCATTTGAACAGCATATAATATCTTCTCTCTTTTATAAAGATTTAAGGTCTGATCAAGATTAAGATTAACTTTTCTATATTCTCCACTAGTACTATCAGTATTAGTCATTTTATCTGAATAATAGTTCAAATCAATATTTCTTATCTTAGCACAAATAAAAGTCCATACTCCAGACATAACTAAAATCTGAATAATAGAAGTTGACAAATTTTGCTTTATTTCTGAAAATAAATTATTTCCATCTATAGGTGTAAATGAAAACATTGCAAGAAGCATAGTAATAAACATTACAGCAAAAATCGTAAGATCTCTATAATTACTAAAGAATTTAATTTTATTTTTTAAACTAATGAAGAAATCTATTACATATACTACCCATATCATATTTTTTCTTTTCATCTTTGTCTTAAATTTTTCCATAGGGCTAATCCAAGTAGCATCAAAATGATGTATCATAACAGAATTATCTGTAAATTTATTATGCTGATAATCATAGCTTAAAGGATAAAAATACTCCATAGGATATATATATATTTTTTCATCTTCAAGCTTTTGTACTTCATCAAGTTCTTTATTAAATCCATATTTTTCAAAATATTTTGTTAATACTCTTGGAACACTCTCATCATATAGATCACCTGTTTCGTTAAACTTTTTCTTACTCTCATATATATTAACAATATCCTTTATATATGGATTATGTGCCTCTTTTGCCCAAACCACTGCTGCATTAATCATTTTAGAGTCTTCAACACCTAAAAATAAATCTTTTTCCAAAAATTTTGAAATATCACTTGTAATTTCCATATCTGTATCAAGATAGATTCCACCATACTCTTCTAATACTTTAAATCTTGTATAGTCTGCAACAAAAGCCCACTTTTTTTGCTCATAAGCTTCTTTTACAAAAGGACATTGATTTATGTCAAATGTGTTTTCATTCCATTCCATGATTTCAAAGTCTGGTAAATATTTTTTCCATGTTTGTATACACTTTTTTGTAAGATCAGATAAAGGATTTCCGCCAAACCAAATGTAATGTATTATTTTATTACTTTTTTTCTCCACAAAACCTTCCTCCTATTAATCATTCAAGAAATCTTCTTTTAATTTTTTTACTTGTTCTGAATAAGCTTTTTTCCATTCCTTATATAACTTCATAATTTCATCTTTTTTTTCTAAACAAGTATTAATTTTTTCATATATTTCATCAATACTATCTTCCTCTTTAACAACAATTAAATCATTCAATTTTTCGTTGTTTAAAAAGAAATCTGTATTGTTACCAATTATACATGGAACACCTAATTCAAAGCTCTCAAGTGGTATCATAGGAGAACATTCAGTAAATGTAACATATAAATTTACGTCATTATTTGCCATACGTCTTAAAAGTTCCTTTCTTTTTAAAGACATCGGTGCATCATTTGTAACTGTTTTTATATTCATTAATTTACAAAAACTAGTTGCAAGCTTTGTTTCTGGTATTATGTCAATATATGCATTTTTTACCATAGCACAAGCACTTAGCTGATTATATGTATTTTTCTCCCATCTATCTCCAGAAGAATAAAGACCAATCTTTAATCTTTTATCTTCTTTATTCTTTTTATAATCATCTTTATCTTTAATATTTACATCATTCATTAAAAGTTTTGCGTTGTAACCTTTTGCTAAATAAAAATCTGCCATTGCACTCTTAAAAAAGCCAATTGAATGCACAATACCTCTTTTTTGTAATTGTAATAAATCTTCTAAAAAGCTTTGTTCGTTATAATTTACAAAAAGTGCATGACTTCCATGCCACATAAATTTTATTTTAATTTTGCTATTAAGTTCATAAATTCTTTCTGCTAAGTCTTTATATCCATATGCCATTGTAGAAAAAATAACCTGCTTAAAATTATGTTTTACAATTGCATTTGCTATATTACTTATTTGCTTATCATTAAAAATTTCATATAGTTTTATTGAGTTATCTTTTCCAAAAAGTTCTATTGTAGCATTCATAATTCCTATACATTCAGGATTATAAATAGCAACAAATGATGTATCTTTAATATCTTCAATATCTTCTATAACATCTTCTGTATAATCTTTTTGATAAAAGAATATTGATTTAATTTTTTTTACATGTCTATTCATATTCCCTCCTACATATTTAAGAAATCTATAACGCTTTGTGTACTTTCTTTATCATTTTGCTCTTTCCACTCTTTATATAGTTGCATAATTTCATCTTTGTGATCTAGTGCTATTTTTATTTTTTCTTTTATAGCATTTAAATCATCTTCTCTTTCAACTACAAGATAGTCATGAAGCTTTGTTCCTTGAAAATAATGGTGATTATGTCCCATTATGCATAATGTACCTGCTTCTAAAGCCTCAATTGGAAGCATTGGTGCACATTCTGAGAAAGTAACATATAAAACAACATCTCTTTGTGCCATCCTTACAAGTAAGTCTTCCCTTTTTAAATGAGTATTAGAACCAACAATTTCAAGCTCATTATAATATGCAAGTTTTTTTAACTCATATTTTAAAGGTACAACTTCAAGTTCAGCATTTTCAAAAGAAGATGCTGCCATAACTTGGTTAAAAGTATTTTTTCTCCAATCAGTGCTTGCAGAATATAATCCAAATTTTAATTTGCCATCATTTTTTCTTTCTGCTTTAGCAATTTTCTCCTTCACGTCATCTGTAAGTCTTACTGTATTTTTTATAAATGCAGATTTATATCCCTGCGAATTATAAAAATTAACAAGACTTGCTTTACATGTACCCATGACATCTATTACTCCAGCTTTATGCAGATTAATAACCATTAGATTAGTTCCCCAATTTATTTCTTCTATTACTTGAGAATGACTTCCATGCCAAAAACTTTTTAGTTTTATTTTTGGACATTTTTCTCTTAATTTTATAGCAATCTTGTCCCATCCATAGTTAAAAGCACTAAATATCACTTGACTTACATCTAGTTCTATAATTTTATTTACTATAGTATCCACATTACTGTTTAAAAATACTTCTTGCATAGGTAAAAGATTTTCAAACAATTCCTTTGTAGCACTTGTTACTCCAAGCCAATTAGGATTATGAATTATTAGATATTCTATATCTTGCCCATTCTTTTTTGCTTCAAGATACTTATCTAGTGTATTTATTGTTTCTTCTATTCCAGCGTCCTTTTTAACTGAAATCTTTCTTTTTAAATTTTGCATAAAAATATATTTCTTATGTCCAACACTATATCTAAATCTTCTTAAAGTAGTAAATAAATATTCGCAAGCTGTAGGTCCTATCCTTCTTAATGTTTTTAATTTATTTCTTTGTCTAAAGCCTAGTTTTTTATTATTATCGAAAAATAATGCTTTAATATTACTTGTATATGCTTTTCCTATTTTCTCATAGTCTATTGGATAAAAATAATCATATGGGTATATAAATGAATTCTCATCAAATTTTAATACATAATTATAGTTATTATGCAAGTCTTTCTTTGTAATTTCTGAGAACACATCTGTTATATTATCATATTTTTCTTGCTTTATTATATCTAAGACTTCTTTGACAATCTTATTATTTTTTTCTTTTGCCCAAACTATATTTGTTGCTATATCCTTATCATCATAAAAACCAATAAAAAAATCGTTATTAAAAAATGAATTTATAGTCTTAATAAACTCAAAATTGCCATCAAGAACCATACCACCATTATCATATAAATATTTGAATATAATATAATCTCTAAATAGTTTATTGCTTTCTTTTACTTCATTTTTTACATTAGATATAAGTGTATCAAAATTAACATCTACTAGATTTGCAGATTTAAAATATTCTAAATATTTCTTTTTAAATTTATCTGTACAATTAAAGTAACTAATCTTAATATTATCAACCATAATTCTATTACCTTTCTTAGCCTTGTTCTTCGATATATTTTTCCAATACTTCTTCTGTTGGTCCGTCCATTACTATCTCGCCTTTTTTTATCCATAAAGCTCTATCACAAAAACTCTTAATTTGATTAGTATTATGTGATACAAACACCATTGTTTTTCCCTCTGCTTTAAGTTCTTTCATCTTATTTAAACATTTTGCTTGGAAATGTGCATCACCAACAGCAAGAATTTCATCTATTAATAGTATCTCTGCCTGTACATTTACAGCAATTGAAAATGCAAGTCTCATATACATTCCAGAAGAATATGTTCTAACAGGAGATTCTATAAAATCACCAAGTTCAGAGAATTCTATTATCTTATCTATAATAGGATCTACATCCTTTTTTCCAAGTCCATACATAGAAGCATTAAAATAAATATTCTCTCTTCCTGTAAAATCAGTATTAAAACCTGCTCCAAGCTCTATCATACTTGAAACTTTTCCATTAATCTCTATTGTTCCTTTTTGAGGATATATTATCTTGTTTAAAAGCTTTAATAATGTAGATTTTCCACATCCATTAACACCAATTAGAGCAACAGACTGTCCTCTTTTTATATCTACTGATATATCTTTTAAAACAACATGCTTTCTCTTTTTATTTCTACCTAAATGTCCAATTTTTTCTTTTAAAAAATACGACTTATCTTCATATACAGTAAACTCTTTTGTAACATTCTTTACAGAGATTGCTACATCATCTTTATTTTTTGTCTTCTTAGCCATATTAAACCTCCTCTGCAAAACGTTTTTGTAGTTTATTAAATATCAAATATCCTATAATACATATAACTATTGAAACTGCAAAAGTAATTCCTAAAGAACTAAAATTAGGCAATGTTTTATTATATAAAATATCTTGATATCCTTGTAAAATGACAGTCATTGGATTCATTTTATATATTGAAAGCCATTTTTCTGGAACCATTTGTATACTGTATAATATTGGAGATGCATACATCCAAATCATCATTATTGGATTCATCATATATTGTACATCTCTTACATATACATTTGCTGCAGATAACATTAATATTAAACCAAATGCAAAAGTAACTTGTACTAATATAATTAATGGTAAAAAAAGTGCATTAAATGAAAGTCCTACACCTGAGACCATTATTGCAATAATAGTAATTACAAGACTAAAACAATACTGTATAGTATTACTAATTATTACAGAAAGAGGCAAAACTTCTCTTGGAAAATAAACCTTCTTTATTATACTTGCATTATTTGAAACACAAGTTGTACCTCCACCTATCATACTGTTGAAAGCATTCCAAGGCATTAAACTAACAAACAAATATATAGGATAATATTCTATATTTGATTTAAAAACAAACTGAAAAACAATAGAATAAATAAGTAGCATAAATAATGGATTTAATAATGTCCATAAAAATCCAAATATTGAGCCCTTATATCTTCCTTGTAAATCTTGTTTTACTAAAGTAAATAACATATGTCTATACTTATAAACTTCTTTAACTTTATTTATAAAACTCATTATTTTCTTCCTTTCTTTTATTATTTTTTACATTTAACATCAATTTATCTGCGCTAAAATATTCGTGTAAATTATATCATATTTTTGTATATATTAAAAGATATTTTTGTGAAAAAGCTGTGTTAGCAAAACTCATTTAATTATTACCTATCAAGCAATTTTTCTCTTAATACAGTAGACGAAGTTCCTTTTGTATATGGAAAATATACAATGTCTACATTATACTTTTTAAGTTCAACCTCCATTTTATTATAAAAGTCTGATCCCTTCCAATCATCTCCCATAAAAATGGCATTAATATTATGTTCAGTACATACTTTTATTTTGTCTCTATCTGTCATTTCTATAACCTCGTCAACACATCTTAATGCCTTTATTATTCTCATTCTCTCCTCACATGGAACAATAGTTTTTTTATTTTTGTACTCTTCTACTAATTTATCTGAATTTACTCCAACAATTAAATAATCACAATTTTCCTTTGCTCTTTCTAAAATATTTAAGTGTCCAACATGAAACATATCAAATACACCTTGAACAAATCCGATTTTATATTTTTTCATAAATTATTCCTCCTGTTTTTAATACTGACCAGTTACACCCTAATAGTACAATATTAAACAAAAAAATTCAACTAAATATCAAAAAAATATGAGTGCTTTTAAAAGCAACTCATATTAATTTTAAATTAAAGCCATAAATTCTTTTTGTATAGCCTCTTTATCCTCAGGAGTTACCCCTTCAAATCTTGCTGTTATATTTGGTCCTGTATTAGATGCCCTTACAAGAGCCCAACCATTATCAAATTCAGCTCTTACACCATCTATATCATTTATAGTATATCCTTTTTGTTTACAATACTCTTTTACTTTATCTATTACTTTGAATTTTTCATCATCTGTTGATTTAATTATTATTTCAGGACTAGCATAGTATCTTGTTACACCATCTAGAAGCTCTGATACAGTTTTTTCTGTTTTAGATAATATCTCAACTAGTCTTAATCCTGCATAAAGTCCATCATCAATATTGTCCCATTTATCTCTAAAAAATACATGTCCTGATAACTCTGATCCAAAAGCAAAATCGCCTTCTCTCATTTTAGCTTTCATGTATGAATTTCCTGTTCTATAACATACAGGTATTCCTCCAAGTTTAATTATTTCATCTGCAAGGGATTTTGTACATTTCACATCAAATAAAGCATGTTTATTTTTTACTTTACTCATAATATCTCTCCAGATAATAATTGCGTAAAAGTCAATAAATATCATATTTCCCTTTTCATCTATAATACCAACTCTATCACCATCTCCATCTATTCCTACACCTAAATCTGCACCTGTTTCTAAGACTTTCTTTTTTAAGTCTGCGTTGTTTGATTCAACACTTGGATCTGGATGATGATTTGGAAACTCTGGATTAGATTCAATATATAAAGGTACTAGCTCTATATTATCAAACATCTCATATACTTCTTTAGCTATTATAGAAGCTGTACCATTTGCAGTATCAACCACAACCTTTATTTTTCTGTTACCCAAGCTAATTGATTCTTTTATAGCATCAAGATATTCTTGTTTGATATCGTATTTTTCTACTTTTCCTTCTCCAGATTTAAAATTACCCTTTTCTGTATAAATTCTAAAATCTTGTATCATTTGACCACAAGCATTCCCAAAATCATCAAAAGCTATTTTAAATCCATTATATTCTTTTGGATTATGTGATGCTGTAATCATAACACCTGGATCAATTTTAAGCTTTTTTTGTGCATAATAATACATTGGTGTAGTACAAAGCCCTAAATTTACAACATCAACACCAGTACTTGTTATTCCTTCAAGTAATGCTTCTGAAAGTGGTTCTGATGATACTCTATTATCATGCCCTACTACACATTTTTTATACCCTTTCTCCCTAATATATGAGCCGAAAGATAATCCAATAGTATAAGCTATATCTTCATTTAAATCCTGACCATATATAGCTCTAATATCATATCCTCTAAATATATTTGGGTTAATATTTTTGTAAATATTATATTTGCTCATTTTATCACCCCACATCATTATATCATAGTAATAAGTTTTTTAAAAGCAAAAAAATTAAGACAATCAAAAATATTTTGTTGTCTTAATTTATAATTACAATATTTCGTTCTTAAAAAATTTAAAAGACTTAACTACTTCAATTATTTTTTCTTCTATATTCTTTGCATTAATATGATCTAAAGAATATTCTAATACTATTGGACCATTATATTTTACCTTATTAAGTTCTGTCAAAGCTTTTTTTAACTCATTTAAACAGTAAGAATTATTATTTATAATATGATGATCTTCATTTTTTTCTACACTATGAATATGAACATTATTTAGTCTTTCTATTTGAATATTACTAAGTTTAGAGCATACTTTATTATCAAACAAATCATGTCCTATATCATATGTAAAATATAAATTATTATTACTTTTTAATATTTCATCTATTTTTGATACGTTTATTCTACTTGTTCCATTTCTAAAATTTAAATTCTCAAGTGATATATTTAAATTCAATTTATATTTTTGAACATAGTTTACTATATTATCTATATAAAACTTAGTATCTTTTATCATTTCATCAAAAGTATCTTCTGTTGATTTACTATGAAATACTATATTAATTTTATACCTAAGCTCTTTTGAAAGTTCATTTATAAAGTTTAAGTATTTAATAGTATCAATTTCAGTCATTTTCTCTAATGGAAAGTGACATCTAAATAGCATCTTATTCTTTTTACATAGTAGAGCACATTTTTTTAATGAAGACATATTTTTACTATTAATTTCAATTCCATTTATGCATTTATCTCCATATAAATTAATTATATCAAAAACAGTTTCAATAGGCGTATTTTCTATGGCTTTTTCATATAATGAAAAAATCAATTTATTTTCCATAAATTTACCTCACACTTTAACACTTTATTTATATATAATTATATCATATAAAAATAATGTATTATCTAATATAATGATATTTTAATATTTTTAAAACAAAAAAGAAACTAACAAAAAGTTAGTTTCTAAAATTCTATTTTATTTTCAACTATATTTTGAGTTTTTTCTTTTTGAGCATCATTAGTATATATATCAAAATACTCATTTGTTATTTCTTTTACCATTGGAGCAAGATAATATCCTTCTGATCCATGTTCAACAATTGCAACTACAGCAATTTTAGGATTATCATATGGTGCAAATCCAACAAATATTGCATTATTTGCTCCATCTGAAACTTGAGCTGTTCCTGTTTTTCCAGCAACTTCTACTTTACTATCTGCAAATATATCTGCAGCTGTACCACCAGTTTCTGTTGTAACTGCATACATTCCTTCTTTTATAGCATCAATATACTCGTTACTAATATCAAGTTCTTTTGACTTAAAATCTACTCCTGTAAATTCCTTCATATATTCAGAAACATCACTTAATGAAACAAATGAAACATCATTACCAACACTTTTTATTAACGATACTTTATTAAGAGTACCACCATTTGCAATTGTAGAAATATAATTTGCAAGTTGTATTGGAGTAAATAGGTTAGTAGACTGACCAATTGAAGCTGATAGCGTATCTCCAAGTGACCATCCATCTGCATTGTCACCTGCAATATTTCCACTATATTCTCCTGAAAGTTCTATTCCAGTTTTTTGACCAAGTCCAAAATTTTTGGCCCATTCAACAATTGTAGATATTCCAATCCTTCTTCCAACTTCATAGAAATAACAGTTGCATGAGCCTTTTAATGCTCCTGTTAAATTAATTGTTCCATGTGTTATATTATGAGCCGTATATATCCAGCATTTAGGATTATATGAATACGGATAAATACCAGGATCAGTATATTCTTCATCAACTGTAATTTGACCAGACTCAAGTCCTGCAATTCCCATAAGCATTTTATATGTAGAACCTGGTGAATATGTACCAGATATTGCTCTATTAAACATTGGATTTTGAGCATCAGATATTAACTCTTGCCACTGCTCTGTCGTAATTCCATCAGCAAAATTGTTTATATTATATGTAGGATAGCTAGCCATAGCAAGTACTTCACCCGTTTCAACATCTAACACTACACAGCTTCCAGCTTTCGCCTCTGGTATTGGCTCACTACTTAATGTGCCATTTTGAAGTCCTTCAAGAGTTGATTTTAAAGCATTTTCAACAACTTGTTGTATTCTATAATCAATTGTTAATGTTACATTATTACCAGAGACAGCCTCTTGAGTAATTAGTTCAGAAGTAACATTTCCTAGTGAGTCTGTTACGACTTTTTTTACTCCATCTGTCCCTTTTAAATATTGCTCCATTGATTCTTCTACTCCAGACTTTCCTATAACACTATTAATAGTATATCCTCTATCTTTTAGTGAATTGTACTCAGTATTATTTATACTACTTACATATCCTAATATATGACACGCAAAGTCATCTGAAACATAATATCTTTTTGGAACTGCAACTATGTTTATACCGTATAATTTACTTTTTAATTCTTCAATTTGAGCAACTGAATTTTTAGAAATATTTTTAGCAATCACAGCACTATTAAATAATGAATATCCGTTATAATTTGCTTCATATTTAACTTTTATTACCTTTATTTTATCTTCATAACTATAATCCTCAACAGCATATAGTTCACTATAATAGGCAATAACATCATCAAAAGTAGATTCACTAGATAAATCTATACTTTCTAAAAATGATATTCTTAGATCATCATCTTCTAAATATTCTTCTGAAAAATTATCTAGTGTATCATTAATAGGAAAAGTTGAATACACCTTATCTCCATTTGACTGTAATAAATCTACTAGTGTCTTTATAGCCTCGTTTGTTAAATCTGTGCCAACTTTTGTCCTATAAATCTCTACATTATATGTAAGTTCATTTGTAGCTAGTAGCACACCATTTCTATCATAAATTTCTCCTCTTGAGGCAGAAATTGTTTCTGTTCTTACTATTTTATTTTCAGCTTGTTCCCTATAAGTTGCACCATTTATTATCTGTATATTAAATAGCTGTATAATAAATATAATTGCAATAAATACTAAAAAAATAGAAAGCACAAGTTCTCTATTTTCTAGTATGTCTGATATTTTTTTTAATCTTGACTTAAGAAATTCCAAAACTTGCACCTCCTTTAATTACCAATATATTTTATTTTGTTTCTTTTCAATATGCTCTATTATTTTTCCAAATATAAAACAAATTATAAAGACAAGTATCACATTTAAAAGTATACTTAGTATAACCTGTTTTATTAAAAAGAAAAAGCTTATATAACTAGATATAATAATCATACTTTGAAAATATTGTATTGTCTCAAACAATGCAACGCTTAAAGCTGTAAGAATTATAATTGAAAGATAATTTTCTTTCATATAATCTTCATTAATAAAACCTAGAAGCATTCCTATTGCAGTATATGAAATAGTAAACATACCTGAACTTCCAAAAATTAAATCTACAATAAACCCTAAAATAAATGAATATATTGTACAAGAATAAATACTTGTATATAAACTTACAACAATTACTGAAATTAAAAGCATGTTGGGTTTTATACCGAATAAACTCATGTTATTAAACACAAAAAGCTGCATAGATAGTGAAATAATAAATAATAAAATTGTAACAATTACTTTTAACACTCTTTGCATATTACTCACCTAATTTATAATTACAGCAACCTCAGATATTTTACTAATATCTACACAAGGTTCAACTAATGCATATCTATTTACATCATTCTTATTATTTACAATTTCAACTATTCTTCCAACTGGAATTGAACTAGGATACTTCAAACCAATTCCAGATGTATAAAGCATATCTGATACTGCTATTTCTGTATCTAATGGTATGTAAGTTAGTTTTAATCTGTTCTGTTCTTTAAGCTCTAAGTCCCCATTTACTACTGCTGGTTCATTAATTGTACTAATATTTACACTTACTGATGATGAAGCATCTAATATTGTAGTAACAACAGCAGTGTTTTCAGTAACATTTGATATATATCCAACAAGTCCCTCTTCATGAACTACTGTCTGATCAACTGCAATCCCATCATTAGTTCCAACATTAATCGTAAATGTTTGTGTCCAATTATCATGTTCTCTATAAATAATATTTGCCATAACAGTTTCGTAATGCTGATACTCTTTTTTTATATTAAGCATTTCTTTTAATGTTGTATTTTCATCTATTATTTTTTGTGATTCCAAGACTTGTACTTTTAATTCTTCATTTTCTTTTCTTAACTCTTCATTTTGTGCCTGTAGCGCTTCAATATCAGAATTAGAATTAAATATTTTATCTATACCGTTATATACAAAATTTATTGGCTTAGAGATAAAAGAAGCTACTCTAGCTACCATTTCATTGTTACTATTTCTAAAGAAAAATGCAACAAACATTATAGCAAACACTAAAAATATTATAATAAATATTATTTTTTTCTTTCTTTTTTGACTATTATTTGAAAAATCTATACCATAATCCATTTAATCTTTCCTTTTTACAATGTTATTTTAATAATATTATTATCATTTTAATATAATATTAAACTATATATTCCAAATTGTTCTTTATATTACACTATTCTTCCCTTTGTAGATTTTTTTAAAACTTCTATATTTTCAAGTGTACTTGAAACTCCTCTTGCTACACACTCAGTAGGAGACTCAGCAATAAAAACTGGTATACCTGTCTGTTCATTTATATATCTATCAATATTTTTTAATAGGGCTCCTCCACCACATAAAACTATGCCCTTACTCATAACATCTGATGATAGCTCAGGAGGAGTTTTTTCCAATGTGGTCTTTATTGCCTTTAATATAATTTCCAATGAATCTTTCATTGCTTCATTTATATCAAAAGTAGTAACTGTAACAGTTTCAGGCAATCCGTTAGATAGATTTCTTCCTTTCACGCTAACTCTTTCTTCAGTCATTGCAGAACTTGCACTTCCAATTTGTTTTTTTATCTCTTCAGCTTCTGTCTCACCAATTAAAACATTAAACTTTGTTCTTATATACTCTACAATATCCTTATCTAATTTATCTCCAGCAACTTTTACAGAATTTTCTGTAACTATACCACCAAGAGACATTACAGCCATCTCTGAAGTGCCTCCACCTATATCTACAATCATACTTCCTTCAGGTCTTTCAATTTGAAGTCCAGCACCAATTGCTGCTGCCATAACTTCTTCCATTAAATATACTGCTTTTGCACCAGCCTTATATCCCACTCCCTCAACTGCTCTTTCCTCAACATCAGTTATTGATGAAGGTATCGTAATTACAATTTTTGGTTTATAAAATAGACTCTTTGGAACAACTCTATATACTAAATTTTGTATTAACATTCTAGTAGCTTCAAAATCTGCTATTATACCATCTTTTAATGGCCTAACAGCTACAATACTATCTGGCGTTCTCCCTAGCATTTCTTTTGCTTGATTTCCTACTGCAAGTATTTCTCCTGTTATCTTATTTATTGCGACTACTGTAGGTTCAGATAATACTAATCCTCTTCCTCTTAAACTTATTCTTGTATAAGATGTACCTAAATCTATACCTATTTCCCTTGACATTGATTTCATATTATTTCTCCTTCTTATGCTCTATTTTTACTATATTTTTAACCAACTTGTAATCCATTTAGATAATAATGCAAATAATACTAGACCTATTACTCCACCTATATTTATTCTACACCAAAAACCTAAAGTTAATTCAATTACTCCTAAATCTAAAAGTAAAGGATCTTCAAGTCCAATATTTCCTCCAATTGATAGCCAGTCTAAAGATGTTCCTGCCATTTGTTGTCCTACTATAACTCCAACTATCATACCTAAAGCACATAATATTATAATTATCGCCTTTCTCATATATCTATCCCCTCCAAAATTAATCTATATCAGATTATATATCTTTTTTATATTTTTTTCAAGATAATACGTTATTTTATTGCCACCATAGCATCGTTATCTATATCTTTTAATGTAACTTCTATTTGTTCTCCAATAGCAACATTATTAGATTTTATTTTTACCATAACGTAATTTGGTGTATATCCATATAAATATCCATCACATTCTGATTCTATTAGAATTTTTTGCTTTTTATCTATCATATTTTTCATATAATTCTCTTTTAGTTTATTTGCTAAATTAATTAGTTCTTCACTTCTTTTTTGAGCAATATTACCATCTACTTGACCATCCATTGTAGCAGCCAAAGTCCATTTTCTCTTAGAATATTTAAAAACGTGCACTTCATAAAAAGCAATTTTTTTAACTCCATCTATTGTATTTTTAAATTCTTCATCTGTTTCTGAGGGAAATCCAACTATAATATCACAAGTAAAAGCAGGATTATTAAAGTATTTTCTTATTTCATCTACTATATGAAAAATATCTTCTTTGGTATACTTTCTATTCATTCTTTTTAAAACAGCGTTATCTAGACTCTGAACAGATAAATGAAAATGTGGACAAAGCTTGTCTATCTTAGCTAATCTATGTATGTTATTATCAGTTAAAATTCTAGGTTCAATTGAACCAAGTCTGATTCTCTTTAAACCTTTAACAGTGGCAATTTTTTCAATTACATCTATTAAATTTATGTTTGTATCTTCAAAATCTTTTCCATATGAAGCAATTTCAATTCCAACTAAAACTACCTCTCCCACTCCACTTTTTACTAAATTGTTCACTTCTAATATAATATCATCAAGACTTCTGCTTCTTACTCGTCCTCTTACGTATGGAATAATACAATAAGAACAAAAATTATTACAGCCATCTTCTATTTTTACACTTTCTCTTATTTGTCTACCTCTATTTAAACTTTTTTTCTGTGTATATTTTGCTATTTTATTTATATTAGACACTTTGTATACTACATTTCTTCTATTTAAAGAAATATAATCTTCAACAATTTTTACTATATCATTTTTTTCTTGATTTCCAATAATTATGTCTACATTTTGTAATTTTGTATTTTCTCCAATCTCTTGAGCATAACAACCTGCAAGTACTACTATTCCTCCCATTCTTTTAGCTCTACTTAAATACTGTCTTGTTTTTCTAGTAGATAAATTTGTGACACTACATGAATTTATAACATAAATATCTGCACTTTCTTTAAAATCACAAATGTCATATCCACAGTCTACAAAGCTCTTCATCATTAAATCTGTTTCATACTGATTTACTTTACATCCAAGTGTAAAAAAAGCAACTCTCATTATATTCTCCTTTTCTATATCACTATTTAAGAATACTTATATATAACTATTACTATATTATTGTTTCTAGTCTTTCTTAATTCTTTTCCTATCCTAATCTTTCCACATCGCTTAAAAGATACAATATCTTCTTTTTTTACAATTGTGTTAGGATAGAATATATTTTTATCATTTATATATAAATCTCCATTTAATATCTTATCTTTAGTTTCACTTCTACTTAAATTATATACTTCGCTAAGTATAGCATCTATTCTATAGGATGATACTATATATTCTTTTTCTATTAAATTTAAAGATAATTCTTGTACTTCTTTTGAATATATACTAATTTCCTCTGTAATAACATTATACTTTCCAACAGAAATCAAATTAAGCATAAAATATTCTTTGATGCAGTTTAAGCAAAAAAAATACGCTACATCATTCTTTAAAATTATATCACCTATATATTCTCTTTTAACTCCTAAAGAATAAATTGCTCCCATATAGTCTTTATGTAAAAGCTTTCCTTTAGAATTTGAAATTATTTTTATACAACATATATTACTAGCAAAAAAAGCATCTTTATTATCTATTAAATAATCTGGTATAAAAGCTATATTTGATTTTTCGCAATATTTATTAGCACAAAAAGTATAATATCTAACTTTAAAATGATTTAATGTATTTTTAACAATATTCATCTCATTTATATTTAAAAAACTTGAGCAATATGGACTATCTGTTTTTTCAAATCTAATTGCTTTATCTAATATACTAGACACTAATATTTTATCTTCCTTATCTTTAATCGTTTCAAGTATTTTTTGCTTATCTATTTTTGTTATCATTTTTTCTACCTAATTTTTCTCCATATATTATACCAAAAAAGCCTCTAAAAAACAAGAAAAAAAGACATGTGAAAAAATCTTCACATGTTTTTTATTTAATAAAAATTTGCATCAGAGAAAAATTGCAATCCTTTTTGCCCAAAGCAAACAATTTCTCGTTCATAAACATATAGTTTAGATAACTTTATTTTTTCATAAAAACAAGTTATATAAAAGTATTCTGAGTCTGCACAAGCAGATGTAACAATACCATCAATGAAAAATATTCCACCATTAGGATTACCATTTTTTTGAAATACTATTCCATGTTTTGTTCTAAAAACAAAATTATTTGAAACTTTATCATAAAATTCATACAAAACCTTATCACTTAAGTTATATCTTTCCTCCTTAGCAAAAGAAACAAGCTTAGATGATGATGCGACAGTACAACTATTGCTGTTATTATAAGATTTAATTTTTCTTAATCTAATCTTATTTGAATAAAAAATAAATTTTGCTACAATTACTTTTGTTTGAATATATATATTTAATATATCACCTTTTAAGTAAAAATTTTCGATTTTTTCATACTCATTTATTCTACACAAATAGAATATTTTTTCTGTTACTAAATCAAATAAAAATATCTTTTTTTCGTCTTGTTGATTAGAACTTTCTGTACAAAAGATAGTATACTTTCTTCCTCTTAATGTTAATACTCCAATTTTTTCAATTGGCTTTGACTGATCATAAAAAATTGTCATGTGTTTTTCCTCCTTAGTTGTAATTGAAGTATTACAATTTACATATTGTATAAAATTACCATACAAAATACAGTATATAAATTATTACATACTTCGTTTATTATTATGACAGAGGAATTATACCATCTTTTATTTATTATGTCAAATTTAATTTTGACTTAAAAATTCTATTAATATTTCTTTTACTTTTTCTATATCTTCCTCTCTATTTATCTTGTCCTTTATATAGCTACTATTTTTTATTCCTTTTAAATACCACGCAATATGCTTTCTCATCTTTAAAACTGCTTGTTTTACATTTTCTTCATTTTCTACAGCATAATTTATATGTTTTAAAATTATATCTAAGCGTTCACTATTTGATGGTATATAATTCTTTCCATCTAAAATACTCTTAAAAATCCATGGATTTCCTTGTGCCCCTCTTGCAATCATTATTCCGTCACAATTTGTATATTCAAACATTTTCTTAGCACTCTCTATATCAACTATATCACCATTTCCTATTACTGGTATACTTACTGCCTCTTTAACAGCCTTAATTATATCTAAATCTGCCTTACCACTATAGTACTGTTCACGAGTTCTGCCATGAATAGTAATCATTGCAACGCCATATTTTTCACATATTTTAGCAACTTTTACAGCAGTTATTATATCATCATTAAATCCTTTTCTTGTCTTTACTGTTATTGGCTTTTTAGACACACTTGTTGCTTCTTTAATTATTTCTTCAACCTTATCTAAATTTAGTAATAGACCCGCGCCATCTCCATTTTTAACAAGTTTTGGTGCAGGACAACCCATATTTATATCGATTATATCTATAGTATCATCTTCATTTAATTTTTCAATAGTATTTCTTATAGCATATTTATCGCTACCAAATATTTGAACAACTGATGGTCTTTCATCTTCTATTATATTAAGCAATTTACTTGTTTTTTTGCTATTAAATTCCATAGCTTTAGAGCTTGCCATTTCAGTAAATGTAAGTCCGGGTCCAAACTCTCTGCAAATTTTTCTAAAAGGTATATCTGTTACTCCTGCCATAGGAGCCAAAAAAACATTATTTTTTACTTTTATATTTCCTATTTTAATTTCTTTTATGTAATTTTCTAACATATTATCTCCTTTATCTGTAATATAATACTATATTTTGCGCTAAAAATCAATAAATATATAATCACAAATAATTACTAATTCCATTACTTATATTGAAAAAATAAAAAATATTATATATTATATATATGGAGGGGATTATATGAAAATTAAAAATATATTAATAGTATTACTTACTATTACAACAATTGCATCTACTTCAACAGCAGTTTATTTTGGTCTAAATCAGAAAAATGAAGAGGAAAATCCAACACAAGATGTTCAAATTCAAGAAGAAAACAAAGAAGATGATGAAAAAATAGAAAATAAAGAAGATCAAGAAAAATATACCAAAATATTTAAATTAAATGATGAAATTAACGTAATTAATAAAGCTTTCCCAGATGATAGTGGTTACTCTTATATAATAGACAGATACTCAGCTTCAGCACTTGGAGTAAGTGCAGTTTTAACTAATAACAATACTGTAAGATTAACATTTACAAAATTAGAAGGAACCACATCATTTCCAAATGCTGAACAATATTATAATACATATAATATTGAAATTAATTTTACTGATAAAAAAGTACAAAATATTTATTCTATGGGAGCAGGACAATCAGCATCCGCAAATTGCCTACTTTTCTTAATGGAAGATGGAACAGTTGAATATATGCCACTAGCATATGCAATAGCTAATAATGATTTTAGAAGTTACGGAAAGATAGAAGGAATAGAAGATATTGTAGACATGGTATCTGCTTCTATTAGTGGACCTGGATCTGGCTATGCTACTGTTTTAGTAATTCAAGAAGATGGAACTGCTTATGACATAGGTGAACAATTATTTAATATAAATAATCAATATAAAGTATTGTAGTTATTATAAAGATTAATTATTATGCCTAAAACATAAATTTACATTTAAATATATGTAAATTTATGTTTTTTTATTACTATTTAACTTATTTTTATATCTAAATATAATTTAAATTAAAAATTCATATTATGTAATAATGAAAGGAGGCGTTTTATGAGAAGTGCATATATAACCACAACAGCTAAAGCTATAATAAAAGGTTCAACAAAATATCCTAATTTACATGGAATAGCAAATTTTAAACAAATGAAAAATGGAGTTTTAGTAAAAATAGAAGTTTTTAATTTACCTTTTGAAAAATGTAAAAATGAAATTTATGGATTTCATATTCATGAAGGTACAACATGTACAGAAAATTCTGAAGATGAATTTAAAGACGTAGGAGCACATTTTAGTACAAATAATTGTAAGCATCCATATCATTCTGGTGATATGCCACCGATATTTGAAAATGATGGATATGCTTACATGTCTTTTTTTACCAATAGATTTAAACTTTCAGAAATAATTAATAAAGCTGTAATAATTCATAGTAATGCTGATGATTTAACCACACAACCAAGTGGAAATTCAAAAGAAAAAATTGCATGTGGAATAATAAAATAAAAGAAGTTCTAGTTTTAGAACTTCTTTTTATCTACTTTCTTTAAAATTTCTTCTACCTTTCTTTTTTCATCAAATTCATTTCCAAGCATCGTAGCTCCTTTAAAAAATACACATGCGAATGCCAAAAATATAATGTAAATAATAATTCCTATAATTATTTTAATAATCATATATATATCCTCCTTTTTAATAACTTCAAAGCAAAATATTTAAAAGTATATTTACTTTATCATACTTAAACCAACTTCTCAAGTAATAAAACAAAAATAGTGATTAATCACATAATTAATCACTATTTTTTATATTATTTAAAACATTACATTACTATTTTTTCTTGCCGATAAATTAAGTATAATACCCATAGCAATACCAGATGTAAGTAAATTACTTCCACCATAACTTACAAAAGGTAAAGGTACACCTGTTATTGGTAAAAGTCCAATCGTCATTCCAATATTTTCTATAAAATGAAATGCAAACATTCCAGCTATTCCAACAGCAACAAAAGATGTATATAGATCTCTTGCTTCTGATGCTACTTTTAAAACTCTCAATAATAAAACTAAATACAAAATAACAACAAGAGCAGAAACAACAAAACCCATTTCTTCAGATATTACAGAGAAAATAAAATCTGATGACTGAACAGGCAAATAATCATATTGAGTTTGAGATCCTTTTAGATATCCAGTACCCAAAAGCATTCCAGCTCCAACAGCAATTTTTGACTGTATTGCATTATATCCATCTCCCAATGGATCAAGCTCTGGATTTAAAAATACATCTATTCTAGATTTAGCATGATCCGGTAAAAAATTATATACAACTGGTAATAATACTAATGCAAGAAGTAAAGCTATTATTATATACCTATATTTTATTCCAAGCTTAAATATCATAAATACAGTTATCATTACATAAACAAGTGCTGTACCAAAGTCTGGTTGCAAAATAATTAAAAACAAAGGTACTATAAATAGCATGCCAAGTATAACTAATAATATTACATTTTTCTTTTTATCTGGTTGTGGTGTTTGATTATTTTCTGTATACATAGTCATAACTTTTGCAGCGCATAAAATATAACCTATTTTCATGAGTTCAGATGGCTGATAAGAAATACCAGCTATATTAAACCAACTACTTGCTCCATAGGCCGTTGGCATTGCTAAAACTATTATAAGTAAAACGAAGTTTATAGCATATAGAGCATATCCCATAAATTCAAACATTGATGTATCTATTGCCCATAAAAATATAGCTATTACACAGACAACAGCAAACCAAATAATCTGTCTTTGATATTCGGTATTACTGCCATCTGCATCTCCATAACCAGCACTATATATTCCTAGCACTCCTATTATAAATAAGGCTATAATTGTTATAACTAATATATAATCTGTATTTTTTAATAAATTTTTAAACAATTTTACTCCTTATAAAATGCTTTATATGCAAGATATGTCATATAAACATCATACTTAGAAGTAACCTCATAAGGTGAATGCATTGCAAGAACAGGAGTTCCACAGTCTACAACCTCACAGCCCTTATCTGCAAGGATATAAGCGATTGTTCCGCCACCACCTTTTCCAATTTTCCCTAAAGTTCCTACTTGATACATAACGTTATTTCTATCAAATAATGACATAACTTTAGACATATAGCTTGCATTTGCATCACTAGCATTATACTTTCCACCAGAACCAGTATATTTTTCTATAGATATTCCACATCCAAGTGTACTACCATTTTGTATGTCTGAAACTTCCTCATATTCTGGAGAAATACCAGCTGTAACATCTGCAGATAAGACTTTAGAATTATAATATACTTCTAGTTTATCTACTCCCATACTGTTAGTTTTCTCAATTAATTTATTAACAAACATATCAAAAGCACGTGAACTCATTGAAGTTGTTCCAATACTTCCAATTTCTTCTTTATCAACAATCATTGCTATTGAAGTCTTTTTAATACTATCTCCAAGTTCATCTGCTGCATCAACTAAAGCTCTAATAGTTGCATATGCACATACTCTATCATCTTGACCATATCCGCCTATTAGTCCTCTATCAAATCCAATAAATTTTGTTTTAAAAGCAGGAACAAATGAAATTTCACTTCTTGCAAAGTCAATTTCTTCTATGCCATATTTTGCATTAAGAATTTTTAAAATATTCTGTTTAACTTTATCTGTAACCTTATCATCCGCGTCTTTATCTTTTAAAGATCCCACTAAAACACTCATTTTTTCTGGATCTATAAAGTCATTTGCATTAGCTTTCATTTGGTCTTTTGCAAGATGTGGAAGTAAATCTGCAATTGTAAATACAGGATCATCGTCATTTTCCCCAACAGATATCTTTATCTTTTCACCATCTTTATTATATATTACTCCATACATAGCAAGTGGTATTGACATCCATTGATACTTTTTTATGCCACCATAATATTGTGTTTTAAATAATGCTGTACCACTTTTCTCTATCAATGGCATTGGTTTTATATCTAATCTTGGGCTATCAATATGTGCACCAACAATATTTAAACCATTTACAATATTTTCATTTCCCACTACACATACATACAATGATTTATCTTTATTGACAAAATACACTCTATCTCCTGGTTCTAATATTTGTTTTTCATCAAGAGAAATAAAACCATTATTCTCAAGTATTTCTATTGCTTCTTCAACAGCTAAATATTCTGTTCTTGCTTTGTCTAAAAAATTCATATAGCTTTTTGCATATCCATTTGCATTATCTAATTCTTCTTGAGATAATGTTGAATAAATATCTTTCTTTTCATATTTTAAACTCATACTTTCTACCTCTTTTCTATATTAAATATAATTCTTTTTGTATATTACAAAGTGGAATCGCTCCATTTTTTGTAACCAATATCATCTCCTCAATAGAACCACCATTTTCTATATTTATTCTAGGTTCTAGTGTATAAACTGCTTTTTCAACTAAATTTAGATTAGCTCTCTTACTATACTTTGGCGATATTAAAGCTCCAGCACCATGTACTTGTCTTCCAACTGGATGCCCTGTTGCATGAGGATAATCTGGATATCCAGACTCAAGTATTTTTCCCCTTACTATTTCATCTATTTTATACGCTTTTATTCCCGGTTTCATATTTTTAATTCCACTTTCAATAGATGAAACTAAAGTATTGAAAACTTTTATTACACTATCTGGAGCTTGCCTTTCATTTTCTTTTAATAAATATCCCATTCTTTGCATATCGGTATAAAGAATTTTTCCATCCTTAAATTTTGCCTTTATTCCAAAATCAAAATAAATAGTATCTCCAGGAATTATTTTTTTATCTGTTGGAAGTGCATGACCACCTTTTTTTAAATTTTTACCAACTAAAACTATTGGGCAAATATCCCAAGCTAAATCATAATCTATTATATCATATTTATCTTTTATATTATTCATGTATTGAGTCATAATTTTTTTCGTATTTTGAGCAATCTCAAATTCAGATTGATATGATTTAATTGTATAAAAAGCTTCTTTTAAAATATTATCAGTAATATTTGCAAGTACTTTTAGTTTTTCTATTTCATCATTACTATTTTTTGATATTATATCATAAATATTCATTTGTGCAGACTTAATAGATATTTTTTTATTATTTTCTCTATATATTTTTCTAAATAATTTTGTGATCCTAACATATGAACTATAAGTTATAACATCTGTATTATTATCTGACATTGTAGTATAAGATAAAAGTACTTTTTTAGGATACTTAAGTTTTTTTAATGATTCTTTAATTTTTTCTATTAAAACTGAATTTGAATCATAAACAAATACTCTACATTTTTGATTTTCAATAGTTTTTATATTTCCTTCATCTAACTTATGAACAAAAACATATGCAATATTTTTTGATACTATAATGTAAGTAGAAGAAAATAATTTATCTGTAACATACTCTTTAAAAATTTTATCTGAGTTTTCTTTATTCTCCATTACCCAAATAGTATCATCATCTTTAATTGTATCAATAAAATCGTTTAACATTTTGATACAATATCCACTGTCTGTCTAGCTATCTCTAGCTCTTCATTTGTTGGTATTACATATATTCCTATTTTAGATGAATCTTTAGAAATTCTTGCTTCTTTACCAGAAGACATATTATTTAATTCCTTATCTAATTCTATTCCTAAGCATTCCATATCAGATACAACATCTTCTCTTTCAATCGCATTATTTTCTCCATTGCCACCAGTAAATACAATAGCATCTACTCTATTAAGTTCTGCTATATATGATCCAATATACTTTTTATTTCTATGTGTTTGAACTTTTCTTGCAAGTTTTGCTTGTTCATTTCCGCTAAGTTCTGCCTGTATTAACTGTCTTTGATCTCCTATACCACAAAGACCAAGTCTACCTGATTTCTTATTTAAAATATTCTCTACTTCTTCTACTGATAAATTTTCATCTTTCATAAGACGTGTTACAATTGATGGATCTAAATCTCCACATCTTGTCTCCATTACTAATCCTTCAAGTGGAGTAAATCCCATTGATGTATCATATGATTTACCATTTTTTATTGCACAAATTGATGCTCCTCCTCCAAGATGACATACAATAGCATTAATATCTTCCTTTTTCTTACCAAGTATATTTTCTAATCTTCTAAGAATATACTGATATGAAGTTCCATGGAAACCATATCTTCTAATTTTATTATTAGTATAATACTTATAGTCTATTGCATATAAGTAATTATATATTGGCATTGTCTGATGAAAAGCTGTATCAAAAACAGCAACATTTTTCTTTTGAGGCGCAATTTCCATCATTGCTTTTATCCCCATTAAGCAACCTGGATTATGAAGTGGTGCAAGATCAGATAATTCTTCAATTGTACTTATTACACTGTCATCTATAAGCACTGATGAACTAAATTTCTCTCCACCATGGACAACTCTATGTCCAATAGCATATATCTCATCTATTGAATCAATTACGCCATATTCTTTATTCATTAATGTGTCAAGTAGTACTTCCATTCCTTCCTTATGAGTGGGCATTGATATATCCTCGTTTTTCTTTATATTATCTCTAACATTATTATATATAATGTTTGACTCTTTATATCCCACCATATCGCATCTACCTTTTGCTATTACTTCATTGTTATTTTCAACATCAATAAGTTGAAATTTAATTGTTGAGCTTCCACAGTTAATTACTAAAATCTTCATTTAAAATCCTCCTTTAAAAAATATACATTATTACTTAGCTTGCATGCAAGTTACAATAATTGTACCAACAATATCTTCTACAGAACTTCCTCTAGATAAATCATTTACAGGTTTTTTTAAGCCTTGTGTTACTGGGCCAATTGCTAGAGTATCTCCAAATCTTTGAGCCATTTTATATCCTATATTTCCAGCTTCTAAATTTGGGAATATTAAAACATTTGCATGACCCGCAACTTTACTTTCTGGTGCTTTAAGTGCTGCAACCTCTGGAATAATTGCTGCATCAAGTTGAAATTCTCCGTCAACTTCAAAATCTACTTTTCTCTCTTTTAATTCATTTAAAACATCATTTAATTTATCTATTGCTTCTCCTTTTGCACTTCCTTTTGTTGAATAAGAAAGTAGTGCAACTTTTGGTTCATAACCTGTAAGCATTTTATAACTTTGAGCTGATTCTATTGTTATGTCTATTAGTTGCTCCTTTGTTGGAAATTCTATAAGACCGCAATCGGAAAAAATCAACACTCCTTCTTCGCCTATTTCTTTCTTTTTAGTTTCCATTAAGAAAAATGAAGAAACATTTTTTATTCCATCTGCCGCTTTAATAATTTGAAGAGCAGGTCTTAAAGTATTTGCAGTTGAATGAATTGCTCCACTTACTAAACCATCTGCATCATCTGATTTTACCATCATAGTTGCAAAATATACCTTGTCTTCGTTTATTTTTTTTGCATTTTCTAACGTCATACCTTTATTTTTTCTTAATTCGTATAATAAAGTATCGTATTCATCTTTTTTTGATGATGTCAAATTGTCTACTATTTCAATTTTATCATAAGGCATATCTATATTCTCATCTTTACATTTTTTTTCTATCTCTTCTCTTTTCCCAATTAAAACAATATTTGCATAATCATTTAATGCTACAATTGCAGCAGCTTTTAGTACTCTTGGATCTTCACTTTCAGGAAGTACTATCTTTTTTTTATTTTTTCTTACTTTTTCTGCCATTTTAGCAACTATTCCACTAATCTCCACTTCTTTATTCCCCCTATTTTAATCTATTATTTTTCCAATATTATTTATATCATTAAAAATACTCATATAGTTTATATCATTAAATCCATATATGTATTTTTGATAAACAAGATTTATATTTCTAGCATAAATGCCAATACAAGCCACTTCATCAGATAAAACATATTCTAAGTTTTGAATATTTTGTGACAAATCTTCCACATTACTTTGTTCTACTTGCTTAAACGCTTGACTTGTTGCATCATTTATATCCAAATAATTCTGTAAAAATCTTATGTCTGGTGTTTCATTTAAATATATTGTTGAAAGCACTATATCATAATCTAAACTATCAACTCTTTGTTGAACTTCTTCTGATGTAAGTGCAATTATCTCAATATTTATACCAGCATTGTAGGCCATATTTTTAATATTATTTGCTATATTCATTTTATTTTCATCTTGAGAGTTTACAAGTAATCTTAAACTAGCTATTAAATAATTTCCATCTTCTACTTTTTCATAGATTCCAGATGTGTTTTGACTCCATCCGCTAGCATTCATAATATTTTTTGCTCCAACAATATCATACTTATATTTTATACTAGAATACATAAAAGGTAAATCTATTACCTCAATAAAATTGTTATCACTAGTTTTTACAATTTCATCTCTATTTAAAGAATACATTAAAGCAGTTCTTAATTCTTTTCTAGAAAATATATTTGAATTTTTATTTCCTAAAATAAATAGTGTTTCACCGTCCTTATATTTTTTAACACTATAATCTTTTTGTCCTATTAGCTGCATATCATTATTTGAGGTTGCAAAGAAAACATCTATCTCATCATTTGCAAAAGCCTCAACACTATCATTTATTCCACTATAACTCTTTAGTATTATAGAGCTTAGACTCTTATTTGAGCTAACTTCTGTTTTTGTAAAAAGTATTGAGTTATCTTGTATAGAATATTCAAATTCATTTTTTACTTTTGACTCATTATCCGTTACTGGAAAATCCAAGCAATATACAAAATATGGATTTTCTTCTTTAAGAGTTAATTTTACTTCATCTTTATTTTCTGTGCTCTCTATAGATAGAATATTATTAAGTCTTGAATAATACATATTGCTCTCACCATACGATAATATTTTATCTACAGAGTATTTTAAATCATCTATATCTAAATTATATTTATCATTTAAAGTTATTATATATTCTAAATTAGATACTTTTACAATATTTTTTGCTATTTGATATTTTATATCATAATTATTTTCAATTTTTACAAGACTATATGATGTCTTTTTTAATAAATCATTAACAATTAAATTTGAAGACTTATATACATCTGTAGTGTCAAGAGATGTAAGTCCAATTTTTAAGTCATAATTTGTCTCTAAATTTACATTAGACTCAGTAGTTTTACCTTCGCTACTATTAAAAACACTAGCTGTTATTTTTTCATCTACTCTAGTGATTTTAATAGAGATAAAAACAAGTAGCACCATTACTAATACACAACATGAAATAACAAAAGATTTTGGAATATATATCTTTTGTTTAGGTTCTTTTAAAACTGTTTTTTGTGGTCTTGAATAAAGAAGCAGCTCTTGTTCTTTTTTTCTTTCTCTATGTTTTCTTATCATTAAATTTGATATAAATGAATTATTATCGTTATTTGTTGTAGAATATTTGTTTGTATTCTTGTAGTTATTCTTCTTAACTCTCAATTCCTTTTCGTTCTTTTTTCTCTTTTTTTCTAATTGAGATTTAGTTATAGTTTTATATCTACGCGAATCAATAATCTTAGCACACAAAATATCACACCTACTTTTCTTAACTCTTAATAATATCTTGCCCAATTATATCATAAAAAGACTCAAAAAGATAGTTTTTTATCTTTTTGAGCTCATATTTTTTAATTTTAATTTCTATTAAACTTTTGGTTCAACAACGAATTTAATTCCTGTTTTATCTTCGTTATCTATTTTTACCTCCGTAAATGCTGGAGAACATACTAGTTCTACTCCTGTTGGTGCAACGAATCCTCTTGCGATTGCTACTGCCTTTACTGCTTGATTTATAGCCCCTGCTCCAATTGCTTGCATTTCTGCTCTTCCGTTTTCTTTAACAAGACCTGCAATAGCTCCTGCTACAGAATTAGGGCTAGATTTTGCTGAAATTTTTAATATATCCATTTTCTACCTCCTATGATTTTATCTTTTGCTTTAGGTTAACTAAAAAATTAACCTAACATGATTATATATAAAAGAAAAAAATTTTGCAACACCTTTATATACTTTTTAATTAAAAATAATGTAAATATTAGTACTTTATAGTTTTAATATATATTGTGTTTTAGTAGTTAATATTATATAATATTATTAAAGAAAATGAGATTTAATAAATTTATAATTAAAGGAGTGAGTGATATGGACTTTGTATTTGGCAATTCTTACATTGAATTAAAGTACGGCTCAACAATCTATGTGGAAGAGCATTACGATGAGCTAAAAAGAAAAATGAACGATAGTAGTTCAACCATAACTGTTCATGTAGTTGATTTTTTTGGATTTGGTAGTGATTTGAAGACATACAAAAAATCTGATATTTCTTATTATGGTTCAAACTAGATAAAAATAAATACACCTTTATGGTGTATTTATTTTATATTAAAATTCTTTTTCCTGCCTTAGTAAACTTAATAGACTATAACTTATTGTTGATATAAACATAACTGATAATATAATTTTTATATTAGTGCTTAATAGTCCACCTGTTTCTGGTAATTTTTCTTTAACGTTGTATACAACAGCCTCATTTACTATATTGCTATTTATATCCAATTTATATTCAGTATTATCTAAAACATATCCATCCGGTGCTTCTATTTCTTTATAATAGTATGTACCATAAGGTAGATCTTTTGATAATGCTATACCATTTTCATCACTAACAATATTATCGACAACATTACCATTCTCGTCATAAATACTAAATTTTGCACCCTGTAAAGGCTCATTTTTATCGTCTAATTTATATATTTTTAAACTTCCTTTTATATAGTAGTTTATCATATTCTTTATTACGTTTTGACCATCTTCTACTATCTCAAATTCATACATTGTATTATCTACTACAATTCCCTCTGGTGCTGATATTTCTTGATAGTAATATGCACCTTTTTCTAAATCTTTTGAATATGCTATACCATCTTTATCTGTTACTATTGTATCTATTAAATTCTTATCTTTGTCATAGATATTAAATGTAACTCCTTCAAGTGGCTTATTATTTTCATCTACTTTTATTATCTTTAATTTTGCTTCTTTTAATTCATTTATTACTGTCTTTTCTATTATTTGTCCATTTTCTGTTAAAGCAAACTCATGTTTTTGTGTATCAATTACTACATTTGATGGAGCTTCTATTTCTTGATAATAATATGTTCCTAGTGGTAATTCTTTTGTTGTAGCCACACCTTTTTCATCTGTTATTATTGTATCTACCACATTTCCTATCTCATCTGTTATTTCAAATTTAACTCCTGCTAAACTTTCCTTATTACTATCATATTTTACTATTTTTAAGCTTCCTTTTGCATAGTAGTTTATCATATTCTTTATTACATTTTGACCGTCTTCTACTATCTCAAATTCATACATTGTATTATCTACTACAATTCCCTCTGGTGCTGATATTTCTTGATAGTAATA
>CALXES010000014.1 GCA_944387385.1 uncultured Clostridia bacterium
TGACATTTTAGATATAAATGTTTCTCCTGATTTTATAACTGACTCTGTAAGATCTCTTTTTCTTTCTTGAAGCTTTTGTATTTTCTCTTCAATACTATCTTCACATATTAGTTTAAATACCTGAACATTATTTCTTTGTCCTATTCTATAAGCTCTATCCGTTGCTTGATTTTGAGCTGACAAATTCCACCATGGATCAAAGTGAATTACAACATCTGCACCAGTTAAATTAAGTCCTGTTCCACCTGCTTTAAGTGATATTAAGAAAACTTTTATGTTATCATCTTTATTAAATTCATCTACCATTTCAATTCTAGTATCAACTTTAGTTTGGCCTGTAAGTATTGAATACTCTATTCCTCTTTTTTCTAATTCTTTAACCAATATATCAAACATTGATGTAAAACCAGAAAATAATAAAATCTTATGTTTAGCAGCTATAGCACCTTCTATTAGTTCTAAACATTGATTTAATTTTGAGCTCTCACCATCGTAGTTTTCTAAAAATAATTTTGGATGACAACATATTTGTCTAAGTCTAGTAATTAAGGATAAAATCTTAAATTTACTCTTTTCAAATCCATTAGACTCAATTTCTTGTCTCATTTTAACTTTAGCTAGTGCCAAATATGAATTATATAGTTTTTGTTGCTCTTCGTCCATTTTACTATACATTATTTGCTCAGTTTTATCTGGCAGTTCCTTTAAAACTTCTTTTTTAATACGTCTTAAAACAAATGGTGCTACTAATTTTTGAAGTCTCTCCATTGTTGCAAAATCATTTTCCTTTATTATAATTGTTTCAAATTCATCTTTAAATTTTTTATATGAATACAAATATCCAGGCATAATAAAATCAAAAATAGACCAAAGTTCAGCAAGAGAATTCTCTATAGGCGTACCAGTTAGAGCAAACCTTACTTCACTTTTTAATTCTTTTAATGCTTTTGCGTTTTTAGTATTATTATTCTTTATATATTGAGCTTCATCTGCTATAACATATTTAAATTTAAAATCTTTATACTGTTCAATATCTCTTTTTAATAGATCATATGAAGTTATAATAACATCATAGTCTGATATGTTTTTGATCAAGTTCTCTCTTTGCTCTGCATTTCCAGAAATTATTAGTGTTTTTATACTATTTGAAAACCTAGTTATTTCTTTTTCCCAGTTTATATATAACGAGCTTGGACAAACTACTATTGAAGTTTTTCCTGTTCTTTTCTTCTCATCTAATAAAAGAGCAATAATTTGAATTGTTTTACCAAGTCCCATATCATCTGCAAGAATACCACCAAATCCATATTTATCTAGTGTCTTTAACCAGTTAAATCCTGTTTTTTGGTAACTTCTAAGTATTCCTTTAAGCTCTTCTGGCTCTTCAAATTTAGTATCATCGATATCTTTTATATTCCTTACTATTTCTCTAAAATCATTGTCTAGCTTTATTGCTATATCTGATGAATTATTTTTAGCTAAATTATCTATATATAAAGCTCTATATTTAGGAATTTCTACTGTTCCGTTTACAATATCTTTTTCAGTTATATTTAAAGTCTTAGCTAAATTTACAAGAGTTCCTATCCCCTCTGAATCAATATTAATAAAACTACCATTTTTTAGTCTATAATATTTTTTCTTTAACTTATACCTTTTAAAGATATCTTTTAGTTCATTTTCATCAAGCCCTAGTTCATTAAAATCTATCTCTAAGA
Source organism: uncultured Clostridia bacterium (assembly GCA_944387385.1). Lineage (GTDB taxonomy): Bacteria > Bacillota > Clostridia > TANB77 > CAG-465 > CAG-465. The sequence continues at coordinate 1,719 of CALXES010000014.1, forward strand.
AATTGTTTTCAATTCTTACACCCATATTAAATGTTTTCTCGGTAATTATCTGCTTATTTTTTAATTTATCTGTAACTAATACTTCAAATTTTTCCATAAACTTATCTATACCCTCTGTTAAAAATGTATAGATATCATCTTCGTTTGAAAGATATATAATATGTTTCTTAAAATTAATCACAAAATTATACATCTTAAATAATTCTTTTGCTCTAGCTTCTTCAATAATATTTCTATTACATGTGATTTTTAAGTCCTTATCAAAAGGATTAAACTCATCATTCCCATAACAAAATTTAACTTCCGCTACAATATTTCCTTTATTATCTATATCTAAATATATCTTTGTTCCTAGCTTTTCAGCTTTATATTTTTCTAGTATTCCATCTTCAATAATTAAATTAGTACTATTTTTTAGTGCTGGTATTACATACTCACAAAAACTTGTAGCACTATTTTTTGAAATTGTTATTCTTCCTTCAGGATCTTTAGATAATTTTTCTACTAACGGTAAAACTTTTACTGTAAATTCATTACTACATCTATGAAGTTTATCTTTATATAATACATAAGAATATTCTTGTCCTTCAAAAATATAATATTTATCACTATTTGATGTAACAGCAAGCCCACTATCTTGCATATCAAATAACTCTATGTCAAAAGAAGGATCACTTTCTTCAAGTGTTATCATTCCATATGCCTTTTCATAATCATAGTCTTCAATTATTATTTTCTTTCCTTTTAATATATCAAAAATCTCATCTAATAAAGAATATTTTAATTTAAAATTAGTCTTATATCTTTTATTTACTGTAAAATGATATGTGCCAAGTTTTGAAAACTCATTATATTCAAGAGCTTTTGAGACGATAAGTTTTGCAAGTGGCTGTGCCTCCTTAGTAAATGATTCTATAGAATGTTTAAACTCAAGCTCTTTTCCGTATTTGTTTACAATTCCTTTTTGCATATCTTCGCTAAATTTGTATAAATCTCTTAAAATATACATTCTATTTTTTCCAATTTTAAAAGATATTTCAAGCTCTTTTTGAATATCATTAACAAGATATAGTATTGCCTCAATATTTACACTTTCCTTATCTAGATTTCTATTTAATTCTAAATTCTCATAATAAATCATTAATCCATTATTTTCTCTTTGCTCATTTATTTTATCTTTATATGATTTATTTTCAATTAAATCATCATCAATATCCGTAGATTCACTATTTTTAACATAGTTAACATATGAAGCTTCATTGATATACATATCAAATACCATAGCCACAACATGTTTACAAGGTGTGTTTTTCTTTGTCGATGAAGGACATTCACATTTATATGATAATACTCCATTTGTTTTCTTTATCTCAACTTCATATATATAAGTTCCTTCAACATATGCTTTAGCAACATAGTTATTTTCTGAAACATAATTAAAATCTGCAACTTTTACTCTATTTTGTTCAAAATATTTTTTTCCTCTATTAGTAACGTCTGTACCTGCCTCAAATAATATACTATTTATTTCCTCTGCATTTATTAACATTATTCACACTCCTATACTCGATTACATCATAAAATATATTATACTATATTTTTCTTGATTTGTGAATGTTTTATGTTAAATTTTATGTAAAAAAAATTATATATAATAAGAAATTTGACAAAAAAATACACCTTCAAATGTTAAACTTTATAGTCTAACATATGAAGATGTAATAACTACTTTAATTTATTTTTTAATACTTCCCATATATCTGGAGTTTCAAATCCCTTTTGCCATGCTGTAATTCCAGCCAAATTATATTCCAATACAATATCTGCTCTACTTGCTATAGAATCAGCATCTTCTATCCAAAGCTTATGTCTAATATCATCTAATACAACCTCTATATAATTTTGTCCTGAAATATTATCCATTGTTGGAGTTAAATTATATTCTTCTAAAAATTCCTCTGTATCATTCATAGTATATACATTTGTTGTAAAACTTCCATCTTCTTCAACATTCCACATTCTCGTATAAAAAGGTACTCCAAGTACTATTTTAGACGGTGAAATTTCTGAATCATTTATTAAAGAGCTGATATTGTTTTCTACCCAACTAATCTCAGATATTGATCCTGGTTCCTCTGACCAATCTCCTCTTTGATCATATCCCATTAGCATTACATAGTCACAAGCTTTTCCAACACCTTTTCTATCAATATAATTAGTAAAATAAATATCTACAGATAATTTTGCTCCAGCCTCTCTTACCATAGGATATAGCTCTCTTAAAAATTGAGTATACATATATTTATCTTCTGCAAGCATCCCTTCAAAATCTATATTTATCCCATCTAGCTTATTAGTTTTTATTAAATCAATAATATTTCTAATAAGATTTTCTCTTTTTTGTTCGTCATTCATTATTTCTGATGTTACTTGTTTTTTGTCTAAATCTGGGTTATCTATTCCATTAGTAATTATTGGCCATAACTCATATCCATATTCTTTTGCCTTCTTATAATAATCTTCACTATAGTTTGTTTCAACATTACCTAGATTATCAGATATAGCATACCATGTTGGCATTACAACATTAACACCATCAATTTTATCTCCTAATGTATTTAAACTACTTCCATACTGCCAAAACATAATTAGTTTTTCATTATTAGTTACCTCTTCATTTTCATTAGAATCATTCTCTTTATCTAGTGTAACTGCACCTTTTTCTATATATCCTATTTTCCCAGAATCACTCTTTACTTTATACCATCTATTGTGTTCTAAGCTCTCTGCATAAACAGTTACTGTATTATCTGTATTTAAAGTTTCTAAAACTTCTGAATTTGTATTTATCTGACTATATAACTTAACTTGATTATAATTCAAATTAATATCGCTTGTATTAAGCTTATCTATTGAAATAGAATTAGTTTCTTCATTAAACTCACATTTTATACCATATATATCTTTAACTAAATTCATATCTATATATACAATATCATCTACTATTTTAGTGCATGATTTTGCATCATATTCTTTTAAGTTTTTAGTAGCAACATTTTTGCCTATAGTAAATTTATATAATCCATCTTTGGTTGTAACTATTACTTTTTGAGTTTCTTCATCATAAAATATTTCTTCATCTATAAACTGTAATATTGTATTAAAAGATAGATATATTTTCCCATTTTCAACAAACGGCTTATATTCTTGCGATATTGTATCTCCATAAATAATTAAATTTGCATTTTCTCTATTTATTTCTTTATTATTAAAATCTTTAGCAGTAATAAATAAAAATAAAACAACTGCCAAAAAAATAATAGTTTGTAATATAACTAAAAATTTATCTTTCATATAATATACCTCATCTGCTAAAGCTATTATACTATAAAAACAATTCTTTGTGAAGAATTAATAATTAATTTGTATTTTTTATACTAAATAAGGAGGTATATAGTAAAACATACCTCCCAATTTATATCTTTATATTATTTTTTTCCATTCATATTTAAAATATTCACATCTGTTGAATATACTATTTTATCTCTTCTTTCTTTTCTTTTTATTGCATATCTTATTGCTTTATCTAAAAGCTCAGAAAAACTAATTCCTTTTGGCTCCCAAAGATAAAAAGCAAGTGAACCAGGAATAGTATTAATCTCATTTACATATACATTATTACTATCTTTATCTATAATAAAGTCTATTCTTGATATTCCTTCACAATTTAGCTCTTTAAAAGTTCTTTTAGCAAGAGAATAAATCTCTTCTTCCTGTTCTTTTGAAAGTTCTGCTGGTATTTTTCTAGATAAAGATGCCATACCTGAGCCCTTGGCTCCAGAAAATTTTGCTCCTTTTATTCCATTTTTAACGCCAGATTTTGAACCATCTCCCATATATTTATCTTTATAACTAAGTATTTCATCATTTTTTATTGGTTCTTCAAGTACAGACACTTCTTGCTCTTTAAAGTTACCTAAAACAGAACAATTTATTTCTCTTAAATTAGTAACACATCTTTCTACTAATACATTTTCACAAAAAGTAAATACATTTTGCATTTTTTCTTTAAATTCACTTTCATCTTTTATTATCTCTATTCCAACACTTGAGCCTAAATTAGAAGGTTTTACTATTACTGGAAGGTTTAATTTTTTAGTTATCTTCTCAAAAGCTTTATTCTCATCTTCTTCAAATTCATTTATATTTAAAGTCTCATATTCAATAACTGGTAAGTTAGATGACTCTAATACTTTTTTAAATATAATTTTGTTCATACCAACAGCAGATGAACAAACATCGCAACCAACATATGGAATATTGTACATTTCTAGAAACCCTTCTAATGTACCATCTTCAACATTAAGACCATGTACAACAGGAAAGGCTATATCTATTCTTGCCAAAGTTTTCTTAAAAAATCCTTTTACTAAGTTAAGAACTAATTTTGAATCTTCGTGCGTAAAGTATACCTCATTTGATAACCTCTTAACTTCATTTAAATCCTTAAACTCTTCAACTCTATTTAATAATTCAGATGTATAAAATTTATTATCTTTAGAAATATATATAGGTATAGCTTCATACTTTTCTTTATCTAAATTTTCAATAACTTGAAGTGCAGATATAATTGACACTTCATGCTCTACTGTTTTTCCTCCAAAAAATACACCGACAACTGTTTTCATATTTATACTTCCTTTCTATTTTATATAACTATCTGGTAAATCATTTTCAAAAAGTGCTATTAAATTCTTATGACTAATTTGGATTTCTTGTAATTTTGAAAATGCAGCATATATATCATTTACAATAATATAATTTTTAAATCCTTTATTTTCTAATCCTTTTTTAATGTATTGTGTAGTTGCATCACCTACTAATATTACACAGTCTAAAACTGATGCATATTCCCCAAATTTTTCATTAAGTTCATTAGTTTTTTCTCCAAGTTCTATCATTCCCGGAGTCACTAACACTTTATATTTATCTTTAAACATACATAATGTTTCAATGGCTGCTTTTGAGCCTTCTGGATTTGAATTAAAAGCATCATCTAGTGCAAGTATTCCTCCCATAGTTTTTAACTCTAATCTATGTTCTACAGGCTTAATTTTTTTTATTCCTCTTTTAATTTCCTCAATAGTCATATCTAATTCTCTTGCAATTGCAATTGCACATACAATATTATATATATTGTGTTTTCCTAATAGTTTTGTTTCTACAGTAATTTTTGTATCACCATCAATCACGTCAAAAATACTTCCTTTATCCGACATTTTTATATTTTCAACTCTATATCTAGAGTTATTATTTAAAGAAAAATCAATTATGTTCTTTTCTTTAGCGTATAATTCTATTCCTTTTTGAATATATTCATTATCTACATTAAGCACCGCTATTGCATCATTTTTTGCATTAGTTATTATTTCAAATTTTCCCTTTACAATATTATCCATACTTTTAAAACTAGTTAAATGTTGAGGTCCAATTGATGTAATAACTGAAATATCTGGTTTTACAATATTACATATTTCCTTTATCTCTCCAAGTCGTGCTGCTCCCATTTCACATACAAACACTTCTGTATAAGGTTTTATCTCTTCTCTTATAGTCTTTACAACACCGAGAGTTGTATTATAACTTTTTGGCGTCATAACCGTGATGTACTTTTCTTCAAGAAGTGATGTAACAATATTTTTTGTTGAAGTCTTACCATAACTACCTGTAATTCCAATAATTTTCATATTATTATTTGAAGCAATTATTTTTTTAGCCTCTTTAATATACCTTAAGTTAATTAGCTTTAATATAGGTTGAGCTAATATGTTTCCAAGTAACATAATACCTATAGATACATATTTGTATAATGATAAAACTATAAATACAACTAAAGAAGACTCGTATACACTTATATGATATACTCCAAAAATACTAGCTATAATAATTAAAAATATAATAGCAAAAGTTATTTTTACTCTACTTGTATATACAAATTTTTTCTTAGCTACAGGTCTATGATTTATGGTCATATATGCACACAGAACACTTAGAGCTGCATATAAAAGTAAAAAATATACAATAAAATATGACAACACTGCTAATATAAGTAGAGCTATCTCATATACTTGAATTTTTGCAGATTTTGTAGTCTTTATTGCAGGAAAAAATTCATCTATTTCATAAAATGATTGCTGAAAGATATGCATGAACTTATTAACATTAACCACAATTAAAGAAAGAGAAATAACATAACACAATATAACTACTACTGATGACATTTACTCACATCCTTCCAAAAATTTATTTACAACAGTCATAAAAAATCTTGTATTTTCTAAGTAACTAAAATGTCCTGCTCCTTGTATAGTAACAAGTCCAGCATCTGGTATTAACTCCTCCATAAGTTTTGCATCTTTAATTGGAGTTTCTGTATCTCTATCTCCCCATATTAGAAGAGTTGGTACTTTTATATTAGGCAAATACCCTCTTAAATCTTCATTAACAACATTTTTAAATACTTCTTTCATAGTATCATCTGCATTTTTATAATCTTCAGAGCCTAACTTGTTTTTATATTTATCAATTACCTTTTTAGCTTTCTCTTTTCCTAAAATTAAATTTGCAGCTCTTTTTATAACTTTATATATTCTTTCTTTTATTTTTCTTTTAAATGTCTTTTTAGGTTTTATTCCGGCACTATCAACCAAAATTATTTTTTTAGGAACAAATCCTAATTTTCCAACTAATTTTATTATTACTCTTCCGCCAAATGAATGACCAATTAATATAACATTTTTAAGCTCTTTTTTATTAATAAACTCTAGAACTATTTTTGAATAATCTTCAACATGATAGCTTTCATCTGGCTTTTGGCTTAAACCAAATCCCGGAAAATCTATTGCATAAACTTTTAATTTATTTGATAACTCATTAATAATGGGATTAAAAGATGCAATATTTACTCCCCAACCATGAAGTAGAACTACACAAGTTTTACTATCTGGTCCCTTTTCAATATAATTAATTTTTAATTTATTTATCTCTATTTGCACAAAACTCACCTACTCTATAATTCTTTCAATTCTATTTCCAAGTGATGAAATTACTTCATATACAATTCTATTTGAGAGCTTAGCAATATCTTCTAAATTATTATTATAATCCCAAAAAACAACTTCATCACCAATTTTTATATTCTTTTCATTAGTTACATCAATCATCATCATATCCATACAAATATTCCCTATTTGCTTACACTTATCATTATTTAAATTAACTTCAAGTTTATTAGATAGAATCCTTGGTATACCATCTGCATATCCAAGTTTTACTACTGCAACTTTTGTATTTGGTTTTGCTATATATGTTCCACCATAACCAACTTTTACATATTTATCTACATAATTGATATGGATAATTGGAGCTGTTAATTTAAGAATAGGTTTTGTATTCTCATTTCCATATCCATACATAATTAGACCCACTCTTACATGAGTATCAAAATCTAAATTATCTGAATATAATTCTGTTCCATTAGAATTTAAAATATGTATATATTTAAATTTTTGTATCTTACTAAGCTCTTTTACTACTTTTTTGAATTCTTTTATCTGACCATATGTATATTCTTTATCTGAGTCTGCACAAGACAAGTGAGTATATATTCCCTCTATATTAATATTTTCTAGTTCCATAAATTTATTAAAATTGACTATCACATTATCTATCTTAAATCCAAGCCTTGTCATACCAGTATCTATTTTTATATGAATACTAGCAGTTTTTCCAGTTTTCTTTGCAACTTCGTTAATGTATTTTATATTATCAAAATCTGAGACAGATAGTGATATATTATTCTCTATTGCTTCTTTAATTTCATCTAAAGACAAAACACTGGTAACTAGTATCATTCCTTTAACTTTATTTTTTCTTAATCTTAAAGCTTCATCTAAGTTTGCAACCCCAAAACAATTTATTCCTAATAAATTTAGTTCTTTTGCAATAATTACATCTCCCACACCATAAGCGTTTGCCTTTACCATTGCAATTATTTTTCTGTTTTTTATCTTTTTTTTAATATATTCTATATTATACTTTAAATTTTCTCTACTAATATATAACCTTGCCTTCATATAAAAATCCTCACTTTTTTCACGCTGTTTTGTAACATAATATTATATACGCTTTTTTGATTTTTTTCGTGAATTATGCTATAATATTAATGTTTTATATAATTATTATACGCAAAAACATATATTTTTGCAACATATATTAAACTACACCAAAATAGTTAAATCCACACAAAATTCACAAAGGAGATTATAATGAGTAAAAAAAATTACGTTAAATTAAATAATAACAATAGACATCTATCTTTAGGAAATTTATTTAGAATATTAAAAGAAGAAACTAATAATAAAGAATTTACAATTCAGTCTGAAATATTTTGTATATTATTTGATATAGACTCAATATCTGATACAACAGTAAATAATTACTGTACAGGTGTTAGAGCAATAAACTCAAAATATAAAAATATATATGTAAATTGGAAACAAAAATATAGTAAAGATAAAACAATTTTTAAAAGTATAATACTAAATATAATTGCAACTATAGACAACAAAAATATATTTATAACAAAAGATTATTTCAATCAGTCTATAGATGTAATAAATAATAACATTAAATTTAATAAAGTATGTCTAAGATTATATAATATCTCTAAAAACGATATTGAAGTTACAAAAGAATTTTCTTCTACTTTAAAAAAATTACTTGATACTAAAAACTTATATAGCTTTTTTGTTGAAATATTGTTTTTTGTTATATTAGAAAAAAAGCAACCTATATATATTGAAGATAAATTTATGGATACATTAGATGATTTTTTATACTCATCAGAAGTATCTTCAGATGATGCAATAGATTTTGTAACAGTTCAATTAAAGGGAGGCTTATGGTCCATTAGAGGAATTCATGAGCTTGCCAAAAAAGGTAATCCATACGCTTGCTTTGAAATGGGATCATTAGAATTATATGGTCAAGTTGCTGGATATCCAAGATATCAAGAAAGCTATGAATTTTATAGGACTGCAGCAGAAAAAAATCATCCAAATGCCATATGGGCTCTAGGGCACCTATATTATAATGGCTTTGTAGGTACAAAATCTAGAGAAGATATGAAAAAGGCATTTAGATACTTTAATAAAGCTAGAAAAGTCAACTGTATTTCTGCAATAAATAGTCTAGGAACTGTTTTTAAAGAAGGAAATATTCCTTTTATTCATAAAGATATAAAAAAGGCTAAAAAGCTTTTTGAATTTGCCGCAAGTAAAAATTATGTTTATGCAATTAATAATCTAGGTATTATGTATGAAGAAGAAGGAAATGTAAAAAAAGCATTAGAACTTTTTAAATCTTCTGCAAATCAAGGAGAAAGTTGGGCTTTAAATAAAGTAGGACAAATGTATAGACAAGGTATTGGAACAAAAAAGAATCTGCAAAAAGCTTTTGAAGCATATACAAAAGCAACAGAAGCTACTATTTATTCAGTATGCTTTTGGTCAAAATATAATTTAGCACACTATTTCTATGAAAATGGTGTTGCTGAAATCGGAGTTGCAAAAGATATAAAGAAGAGTATATGTCTTTTAGAAGAATGTATAAATCATAATATATTTAAAGCTTATGAGGATTTAATATATATATATTATACGAAGTATTTAAACGAAGGTAACAAAGATTATTTAAAAAAAGCAAAAGAATATGCTCTAATATATGAATCAAAAGATGAATGCAATGTAGAATATATAAACTCTATGCTAGAAAAAATAAAAGAAAAAGAACAAACCAAAATTAAATTTTAGTAAAAAAACCCTACATTAAAGTAGAGTTTTTTATTGATTCTTATACCAATTTGCAAATTCCTGTAAGGATGAACCTGTAACTTTCCTCCTATTTTCAATTTCTTCATCAGAAAGTTCAGATAAAGTTCTAGTAGGATCATAAGCATCTTTATATATATGCCAAAGTGGGCTCCATTGCTTATTATTGTCCTTTCCTCTATAGTCTTCTGCAAGGGTTCCTTTGTGTTCATAGAAGAAATATTTTATTTCTTTACCATCATAATATGCTACACACTCTTTAAATGAGCAGTTTCTATTTTCTTTTCCTCTCATTATATCAAGTATTCCTTGTGTACCAATTGTATCTAATGCAAAATTTACAAAGGCTCTTGGAAAGCCATTTAATGCCTCAATATAAAATCCAGAGTCAAGTGCTATACATGGTTGTTTAACAACATCATATGCTTGTAATACTTTCTGTCTAGCTATCTCTTGAATATCATCAGTTCTTGGTTCAACAAGTTCGTAATTATACGCTTCAAGCTCAACATTTGCATCTTCTAAATACTGCTTAGCTGTAGATATTTTTCCTTTATTTGTGGTAACAAATGTAATCTTTTTCATATTCTCCTCCTTTAATCTTTACTTATAATCTCTAGTGGAGTATAGTTTGCCATTAATCTTTTAAATCCAGAATTATCAAAAGTAATATCTAATTTAAAATCATCTCCTTCTGGCTCAATCTTTTCAATTACACCTACTCCAAATTTTTTATGCTTTACTTCCATACCAACTTTATATTTCACTTCAGATGCTGCAACATTTGATTTTTGTGGTACAGTCGTACCAGCTAAGTTCTTTAAAAACGAATCCACACTTATTCCAATACTTGGTTTAACTTTTCTTTCAATATTCTCATTTACTCTATTTCTATTTGAGATAAATGTTTCAACTCTTTTATACTCATCATCAAGCCATGAATTTGATGATTTAACTTTTTTACCATTTCTATTTTCTATTGATTCATCACTAAGTACTGAATCTGGTATTTCTTCTATAAATCTTGATGGTATAGAAAAAGTTGTAGAGCCATAAAGAGTTCTTTTTTTTGTATTAGTCAAGAATAAATGCTTTTGTGCTCTTGTTATTGCAACATAACAAAGTCTCCTTTCTTCTTCTGTTTGACCATCTTCTTCAATTGAACGTTTAGAAGGAAATAAGCCTTCTTCCATTCCAACTAAAAATACATTTTTAAACTCAAGCCCTTTTGCACTATGCATTGTCATAAGAGTTACAGCCTCTGTTGTATCGTCTAAGTTATCAACATCTGACACCAAAGCAATGCTTTCTAGGAAATCACCTAATGTATGTTCTGCATTTTCATTTTCAAATTCAATTGCAACTCCAATAAATTCCATAAGGTTATCAAAACGAATTTCAGTTTCTTTTGTTCCTTCAGAATTTAACATATCTTCATACCCTGATTCTTTAAGAACTTTTTTTATTAGTTCTGATACTTTTATCTCGTTTTTTACTTTAATAAAGCTATTTATCATATCTCTAAAAAGAATTATATTTCCAGCACTTCTAATACCAGCTAAATTATTACTATCTTGAATAAGTTCAAATATAGATATATCTTTTTGTGTAGCAAGCATATCAAGTTTGTCTAAGGCTGTATCACCTATACCCCTTTTAGGCTCATTTATTATTCTTTTTAATGCAATATTATCATTTTTATTTTGAATTAGTTTTAAATAACTAATAATATCTTTTATCTCTTTTCTAGCATAGAACTTAATGCCACCAATTAATTTATACGGCGTTCCTGATTTCATAAACACTTCTTCCAATACACGAGCTTGTGCATTTGTTCTAAAAAGTACTGCAAAGTCTGAATACTTTTGATTTTCTTTTCTACAGAGCTCATCTATTTTATCTACAACAAATTCAACTTCTTCATACTCATTATTTAAAGTTTTGTATTCTATTTTTTCTCCCTCTTCATTTTGTGTCCATAAAACCTTATCTAATTTTGAAGAGTTATTTTTTATTACTTCATTTGCGGCATTTAGTATATTCTTTGTACTTCTGTAATTTTCTTCAAGTTTTACAATTTTTGCATTTGGAAACTCTCTTTCAAAGTTTAAAATATTAGTTATATCCGCACCTCTAAAACCATAAATACTTTGTGATTCATCTCCAACCACACAAATATTTCCAGTAGCAGAAGATAATAGACTTATTAGTAAAAACTGTGTTTTATTTGTATCCTGATACTCATCAACTAAGATATAATTAAATTTCTGTTGATAATACATAAGTTTATCCGGATTTTCTAAGAATAGCTTTACTGTAAGCATTATAATGTCATCAAAGTCTATTGAATTATTAGCTCTTAATGTATCTTGATATAAATTATATACTTTAGCAATTTCTTCTTTTCTAAAATCTCCCATTGCTTCTTTTTGATACATTTTTTCATCTTTCATTACTTCTTTTGCCTTACTAATTTCAGCTTTGAGTAACCCTATTGGATACATTTTCTCATCAATATTTAGTTTTTTTGATACTTCTTTTAATACTTTTTCTTTATCTATCTCATCAAAAATATTAAAATCTCTTGTATATCCAAGTAGTTCAATTTCTCTTTTTAAAATCCTTACACATACAGAATGAAATGTTCCAAGCCACATATCTTGTGCAACTTGTCCAACTAATCCTTCTACTCTTTCTTTCATCTCTTTTGCAGCTTTATTTGTAAATGTAATAGCAAGAATTTGCCATGGTTTTACTATATCTTTTTCAAGAAGATATGCAATTTTATATGTAAGAACTCTTGTTTTTCCAGATCCTGCTCCAGCAAGAATTAGAAGTGGTCCTCCCATATACTCTACTGCTTCTTTTTGTCTATCGTTTAATCCAGTTAATAAATCGCTCATTTTACACCTCTACAATTCCACCATAATCTATAACATCTAGATTTTTAAAATCTATTATATTCAAATTTCTTATTCTAATAAATTCTCTTATTTTCCCATCTTCATCTATTTTATCCAAATCTCCAAATATAATTATATTGTCTCCTATTCTTCCTATTGCTCCACCAATAAATCCAGTCATACTGCTAAAATTTCCATATTCATCTTTTAGTTTTATATTAGGAATATAATCTAATAATAGTACACTAAAATTATTTGCAATAAGTTTTTCTGCAATCTTTTTATCAGTAGTTATTACACTAGTATTATCTATTACTGCTATAGAACAATTAGTATATCCTTGTTCTACATTAATAAGCTCATATCCACTTTCTTTAAGCTTTTTTAACACTGTTTTATCTGTATATTTAAAATTATGTATAGCATAATTTCCTACAATACAAACGTTATATTTGATATCATCTGGATAATGAAGTCCTACTTCCTCTTTTCCAGATATAACATTATATTGAGAATTTTTTAATAAGAAATCTAAATTTTCAAATTTGCTTTTTTCTACTACCAAAGTATCATTTATTTTTGTAGTAAATATATCAACATGAGATGAAATCTCGGCATACACATTATTACTTTTTTTTAATTCAATTAGTTTATATCCTAAATATTTCAATGTATTTTTTTCAACATTTCTCATTCTACTATCAACTATAATATATCCCATATTTCACCTCTCAAACCTTTGTTTGATTTACATGTTTTATTATATCAAAAAAGATATACCATTTCAATTAAAAATCCAAATAAAAATAGAATAGATTTTTAAATCTATTCTATTTCTTCTAATCCAATAGGATCTGTGTGATAACCTATCTCAACATTTTTAAATCTTTTAGAATTTCTAATTCTATTATCTAAAAAAGGAAATTCTTTACCACTATAATCCTTAGCAATTATTGGATTTAACTGTACTCCCTCTTCTTGTAATTTTTTTATATTTTCTTTATCTACAGTATATTCTACACAATTATTGCTAATTTGATTATATATTCCTATTGGTAGTTCTCCATATTTTAACACATATCTCATAAACAAAACCCCCATTCGTTTTTTTTTTCTAAATTCTCGTTGCTATATTATTATAACATAATATTAAGTATTTTTCAAGTTTTATGTTAACATTAGTTAGAAATATCATCTTTTCTTATAATATTTTCTCTTCTTTGTGATATTTTATCTCTAACTTCATTCATATATTCTCTGTCATAATCTACTTCAGCTCTTCCGTCAAGCATTTTAGATAAATCATTTATTCTTTGAGTTACACAAATTTTAGCTACATTTTTTACTTGAATTGGAATAGTCGAATTAATTTGGTCTTCCACTTCTTTAAATATTTCATCTATATCTAAATTTGCCAACTGCTCAGCTGCAAAATCTTCTAGCTCATAATCATCTTCATCAAGTGACATAGTGCTAAATTCAAATGTAGCTCTTGTTATATCTGTAGGATCAGCATTTTTATTTGGAACAATAGCAAGTTTTGGATATGTACTTAAAGCAGCATCACTACATTTATCTTTATCAAAAGCAAGACGAGTTACTAAATCTATATTATTTTCTAGTAATAACGAATTTTCTGTATCATAGATTGGAGATAATTTAATAGCTTTACTATCTTTAGTATTACCAATAAAACTTATATTTTCAGCATGCCTATCTGTTGCTCCTACAATAGAATCAAAGATAACTCTTTTATTAAATTCCTTTATTATTTTTTTAGAATCCTTATTACTATATTCATATTGTTTTAGTTTTTTCCCAAGTTGATTTACAGTATCTATATAATCTATTATATCTGGATTATCTGGATTTTCTTGAGACGAATCAATAAAGTCTTCTAGAGTAAATAAATATTCATCTTTATTTAACATATTTTCAGTTATTATTCCTTTTTCTCCATTATACTTTATAATATCATACTTTGCATATTCAAGTCCCATTTTTTCCGCTGTTTTCATACATATTAACTCTGCATACTCAGTATAATTTTCTTCTCCATCAAGTTTTGCATTAGTCTTTATTAAAAATTGTTTTCCATCTTTGGTCTCTATCCAATTTTTTACCCTATTTTCATTACCAACTTTTTCTCTAGAATTTGGTGTAAATTTGGGTAGCTTTCCATCTAAAACAACATATCCATCTTCATCTCTTTGAGAAAATAATTCCTTAGAATCCAAATCACATTTTGTTACCTCTTTATATATCATATTATCACCAACTAATATATATCATATAATTGTGTAATTTTCAATATTACATAGCTAAAGTTCCACCTTCTGTCTCTAGTAATATATATATTTTTTCCTCAACTAAATTATTAGCATTAACATATACTAAAAATCTATTATCGTCTATTACTCCTTCAAACTCATATACTAAAACCTCATCTTTAGAATCAGTTGGAATTATACATAGTCTTTCATTTTCTATAGATAAATCTTTATAAAGTACTTCTCTAGCTTCGTCTATAGTTTTACTAGCACTAATTTCTCTTTCTTTATGATTATATATATATCCATCTGCTTCATAAGTCATAATTTCTCCATTATCTAAAGCTACTTTAACTTTAATTAAATCCGAATAAATAATAACATCATCCTCAGTTGCAGCAAAAGATATTGTAATCATATTTTCAGACTTAAGATAATACGTTGGAACAATATTTTCTATCCCTAAACTATTTATGTATTCTGTTGCTTTTTTCTCTGCCTCATCTATACTTATATTTTCAGTGCTACTATTTCTATCAGATATCATCTGATATACCCTTCCATCTTCTTTTGTAACATAAAGCGTTTTTAACGTATCAAATCCACTTAGTTTTACCTCAAATACATATAGAGGAAGTTTACCATCTTGTTCAGACTTAAATTCAATACTATCAACTCTTAATTCTTCTTTAATCAAATTCTTTGCATCTTCACTTGATAATATATTTCCACTCAAATATACAGGCTTTGCTGTTAATATATGATTAGAAAATGCACCATCATATATTATACCTTCATACTCAGTGAATGTTTTTCCAATATAATTTACACTAGATAATTCTTCTTGTGCATTGCTCTCTTTTATCTTTTCATTACCAACTTTTTCAAGTTCATCCCACTTTATATTATTAGCTGTCAAATCCGAATAAATCTTTTCTACGACATCAGACAATTCACTTATTTTATCATATAGTGAGTCTATATTTTCTTTATACTCTGATATATTATCTCCATTTAATATATTTCTCATTAATGAATAAGAAAAATCACTAAGTTGAGTCAAAAACTTTGACACATTTGATATACTATTAGCCGAAAATGGTAATATATCTAAATTTGATTTTGCACTATTAGATTTGGCAAAAACACTAGCAAGAGTTGTCATTGTATATGTATCATTACTAGTTATCTTTAATTTGGTCATTTCATTTTCAATATTATTTACATCTGATACAAAATCATACATGGCTCTATTATATAAATCTTGAACTTCCTGTTTTTCTATTTTAAATCTTTTTAAAAGAATCATTGAAAAAAGTACAATGATACAGACAAATGAAAAAAGAATTATGCCAGTATTTTTTCTACCAATTTTATTTTTTATTTCTATAATCTTCTTTTCAAATTTTTCTAACATGTTATTCCTCCACAGCAAATACATGCTTTCCAATTGTCGTTACAGTCTTTAAAGAGAATAGCCACTTACTTTTTGTTTTATAAGGATTATAAAAATAAAGAGCTCCATTAGTTGGATCAACTCCATTCATTGCATCTTGTGCAGCTTTATATACTGTGGAATCTTCTGCAATCTCAACATTAAACTGACCATCTGTTACACAAGAAAATTGTCCTGTTTGATAAATTACTCCCGCTATTGTGTTAGGAAAAGATGGATCTTTTACTCTATTCATAATTACTGCACCAACTGCTACTTGACCTATATATGGTTCACCTCTAGCTTCACCATTTATAAGTCTTGCAAGAAGCTCTACCATATTATCACCTGATGCTTTAGTAGTTGAAATAGAACTCTCTGCTTTTTGTGTTTGTGCATAAACAATTCCAAATAATATAAAAAGCATAAAAAAAAGACATACTGTATATTTCTTATTCATAATTTTCACCTACCATTATTTTGGTTAAATTATCTAAAAAATATACAATATGCCTATTTTAATTATATTACACTATATAAAAAAGCCAATTACAATTAATGCTATTACTCCAGGTACACCTAATATACCAGCAATTAATGCAGTTACAATATTAAATGGAATAGATATTCCAATTGCACCACCAAAAGTATTTACAAGAACAATTAAAATAACACCAATAATAACATTTAATGCTAATTTTAAAATTTTCTTTACTGGCCATGCTAAAAGTTTAGCTACTATAATAACTGCAATAGCAGCAAATATTAATACAACATATTCAGCCATTTTACTTTTCCTCCTATACTATTCTTATAATATCTTTTATAGTTACAAAGAATGTAAGAGCAAGTAGCAATCCAAGACCTATATAAGAAATTGTAAGCTCAACTTTTTCAGATACTTTCTTTCTTGTTATAGCCTCTATAAGCACTAATACAATCTTACCTCCATCAAGTGGTGGAAACGGTAAAATATTAGCAACACCAACTGCCATACTAATCATTGCCATTAAATAGAAGAAATTTAACATTCCTGAACTCTTAGAAACAACTTCTCCTATTCCAACTATACCTGACATATTTGAAATTGATACTTTTCCAGTAAATAAATCAACATAAGAGCCCACAATATTTTTAATATTCTCAACTGTTTCTATAAAAGCATAGCCTATAGTTGATTTAGTTGTCGCAACGCTTTGTATGCCTAAATCAAATACTTTTTGAGCTTCAGGTATAACATTAAATTCTAGTACTTCTTCTCCTCTTTGAATTTGCACTACTATCTCTTGCCCTGCTTTACCTTCTATTTCATTAACTATCGCATATGCATCTGGTGTAGAAACACCATTTACTGATAAAATAATATCTCCTGATTTTAAACCAACTTCTGCAGCACTTGTTCCAGCACCTGTTAACTCAATCACATTTGTAGAATTTCCTTGATCATCTATCTTAAAATTAATACCTATTTTTCCTTCTACTCTTTGAGCATTTTCTACAGTTGTAGAATAAACATTTCCATCTCTTTCATATTCTATTTGAACATCTTTAGCATCACTATCTAGTTTAAAATTAGAAATTTGTGAATAAAGCTCTACTTCTTTTCCATTAATAGAAAGTATCTTATCATTCTCTTGTAATCCTGCTTCAACTAATACAGAATCAGAAGTAAATGATTTGATTTGTGTTGTAGCAACATTTCCAGGAAGATACACACAAATAAACACGATAAGTGCTAATATAAAATTAAATATTACCCCCATAGAAAGAATTATTATCTTCTCTAATGGATTTTTCCTTTGATATGAAGACTCACTATTTTTATTTTCTTCGGTTTCCTCTTCACCTTCTATTGCACAATATCCACCAAGTGGCAACCATCTTAAAGAATACATAGTCCCTTTAAACTTTTTTTGAACTATTTTAGGTCCAAATCCAATTGAAAATTCATCAACACCTACTTTAAGTAGTTTACTTGCAAGAAAGTGTCCAAATTCATGTATAGTTGCAACTGCCACTATAATAACTAACAACTTTACTACAGTTATTAAAAAACTAACCAATATTCTTCCTCCTTACATTATACTTATTAAATATATAAACACATATAATATTGGTGAAATAAACATTATACTATCAAATCTATCTAATATTCCGCCATGTCCTGGTAATAAATTACTAAAATCCTTTTGACCACAAAATCTTTTTATAGACGAAGCAGCTAAATCACCTATCTGTCCAACTATACTAAACACTGCTCCCATAATAGTCATTAATATTATATTAAATTCTGTTGAAAAATATGTATTTGTAATAAAACATATAAATCCTGTTACAAACATTGCTGCTATAATTCCCGCAACTGAACCTTCAACGCTTTTTTTAGGGCTCACGATTGGTGACAACTTATGTTTTCCAAATCTTGAACCAATTTCATAAGCAAAAGTATCGGTTGCAATTGCACAAGCAAAAGCAATAAGTACTAATATTCTTCCATTTTCTTGTAAAAATAAAAGCTTTATGAAAGAAAATAAAAATGGTACATAGATAACTGAAAGTACAGTAATAGCTATATCAACAATATTAACTTCCAGTTTCCTTATAACTATATATGCAAACATAACAACAATTGCAACCGGAATTGCAATCATTAATATATTGAGTATAATTTGAGAACTAACAACTCCCATTAAGGGAATAACTAAGCAACTTAAATATCCTATAAAGGATATTGGATGATATCCTTTTTTCTTAAAACATCTATTATATTCATATATTCCTGCTATAGATAATAACATAACAAAAATAGAATCAACCACTTTATTATTTAATACAAGTACTGATATAATAACAAGCATGAATACAAATCCAGTTGTTATTCTTTTAATTCCTTCTTTCAATTTTATTCTCCTTACCTTATTATACTTCCATAACCTCTTTTTCTTTATCAGAAATAACTTTTTCTACTTTTTCTACATATTTATCTGTTATTTTTTGAATTTTTTCTTCAGTATTTTTTAGTTCATCTTCAGTCATTTCTCCACTATTTTTTAATTTTTTAGCATCATCAATTCCATCTCTTCTTACATTTCTAATTGCAACTTTTGCATCTTCACCTAAAGCTCTTACTTCTTTTACAATTTGTTTTCTTCTTTCTTCATTTAGTTCTGGAAATGTAAGTCTTACACCATTACCATCATTTATTGGATTTACTCCAAGCTCTGCAACCTGTATTGCTTTAGTAATTGGTCCAATAAGTGATCTATCCCAAGGTGTAATTAATATTTGCCTTGCCTCTGGAACTGAAATTGCTCCAACTTGATTTAATGGAGTTTGAACTCCATAATATTCTACTGTAACTTTATTAAGTATAGCAGGATTTGCTCTTCCAGCTCTAATTGCAGCAAGTTCATCACATAAATAATCCACTGCTTTTTGCATTTTATCTTCGATTTCTTGATATTCCATAATTTAACTCTCCTTTAATTTTCTCATAATATAATTATACAATAAATTTACAAAAAAGCAATAATTAATATCCATACAAATACTCATTTCTCTTATTTTTAAATTTAACCACTTTGTTTCTTACATATTTTTCTAGCTTTTCCATAAATTCATCTGCCGAAATTTGTTTTTGTTCTACCATTGCAAGTCCCTTTTCCCAGCTTGCAGTAAGTTCTGGATTTAACATATCTGGCATTGTATTTAACACAATATCATATATTGTTTCTCCTCTTTTTGTAGGAGTCAAAATTTGAGTTTTAGGATTTGCAAAAATATAATCAATTCTTTCTAATTTTTTAATTATCTCTGCTCTAGTTGCACTTGTTCCTATTCCGCTACCTTTTATTTGTTCCCTAAGTTCTTCATCTTCAATAAGTTTTCCTGCATTTTCCATAGCAAGAACCATAGTACCTGAATTATATCTTTTAGGAGGCTTTGTTTCTCCTTCCTTAATATTATAATCTTTTACTTTAAGCACATCATTTTTCTTTAATTTAGCTAAAGTATCTATATTTTCGTTAGTACTTTCTTCGTCATCTTTTTCTTTATCGTCTAAATTATTTGTCTTTATATTTTTTTCATTTTTATACACTTCTAAATATCCCATTTTTGAACATACTCTCCCGTTAGCAAAAAAGCTTTCCTTTCCCACCTTTAACTTTACAGATATTCTATTATATTCGGCTGCAGGATAAAAAATAGCTAAAAATCTTTTTACAATTAATTCATATACTTTTCTTTCTAAGTCTGTTAATTTAGAAAAATTTTCTTTGCCTTCTCCAGTAGGGATAATTGCATAGTGATCTGTTATTTTACTATCATCTACATATTTTGTCTTTTCTAATTTGGTACTATACTTTCTCTCTACCATATTAGAAATAATCTCATTTATTTCTTGACTTATATTTAATTTAGCTAAACCATTTAAGTTTTTAGTTATAACTTTTGCAACAGCAGAAGATAAAACTCTTGCATCTGTTCTTGGATATGTAACAAGTTTTTTTTCATAAAGACTCTGTATTGTCTGCAAAGTCTGATCTGGGCTTATCTTAAAACGTCTTGTACACTCATTTTGCGCCTCTGCTAAATTAAAAAGTAGAGGCGGATTTTCTTTTATTTTCTTTTTTGTTATTGACTCAACAGTAGCACTATCTGTCTTTTTTAAATATTCAATAAATTTTAATGCATCTTCTTTCTTTTTAAATCCTGTTTCATTATATAATTTTGGTGACTCATAAACTACTGATCCTTCAAGCACTTTAAAATCTCCAATAATTTCTGAGTCTTTTAAAAAAGATCCTTGAATTTTATAAAAATTAACTTTTTTAAAATTACGTATCTCTCTTTCTCTATTTACCACTAATCCTAAAACACAAGTCATTACTCTACCAATAGAAATAACAGCTCTTTCTTCATTCATAGTTTTAGCAACTCTTTTAGCATACATTAAAGAAAGAAGTCTTGAAAAATTTATTCCAATCAAATAATCCTCTTTAGCTCTTAAATACGCAGCATCTGATAAGCTGTTATACTCATTTAAATCTTTCGCCTCTTTAATTCCTCTTAAAATCTCCTCTTCTGTCTGTGAATCTATCCATACTCTTTTTATCTGTGCATTGGGATTTGGCTTTGCCATCATAAACACAAGTCTTTGTATATATTCTCCTTCACGTCCTGAGTCTCCAGCATTATATATTATGTCTATATCTTCTCTTTGCAATAAATTTTTAACTATATTAAATTGCTTTTCTACATTTGGTATTATTTCATATTTCCATTCTTTAGGTAAAAAAGGGAGTGTATCTAGTCTCCATATTTTTAGCTTTTCATCATAAGCCTCTGGATAACTCATAGTTACTAAATGACCTACACACCATGTAATTATCCATTCATCTGATTCAATATATCCATCTTTTCTATTTATATTTATCTTTAAAGCTTTTGCAAATTCCATTGCCACACTTGGTTTTTCTGTAATTATTACTTTTTTTGCCATATTTATCTCCTCAAACTTTTTATATTATACTATAAAAAAAATAATAAATCAAAAAAAGTTCAACTCATTTTGAGTTGAACTTTAAATCTTATTGTCTTGCACTATAAAATAGCTTAACCTGAGTAGTATCATAGCCTTTTGCTTTAAGCATGTCTGATACTGTTACTAATTGATAATCCTGCTCTGTTAATTGTTTTACTATTTTTTCTACTGCTGGAATTGTTGTAGAATGAATATCGTGAAGTAAAATAATATCTCCATCTTTTACATTATTCATAACTAAAGGTACTATTTTTTCTTCATTTCTACTTTTCCAGTCTAGTGAATCTACATTCCAAAGAATTAAGATATAATTAGATAATGCAGACTTTACAGTATTGTTTACTGATCCATAAGGTGGTCTTACAAGTACTGGTCTTTCTCCTGTTAAATTAAATATTGCATCAGCTGTAGAATTCACTTCACTTTGTATCTCTTCTAAAGATAGCTTAGTAAGTTCTTTATGATTCCATGTATGTATACCAATTTCATTTCCTCTATCATAAACAGCTTTTACAACATCACTATTTTTTTCAATATTAGATCCAAGCATAAAAAAAGTTGCTTTAGCATTATTACAATCTAATATATCTAAAATTTTATATGTATTAGTAGCATGAGGTCCATCATCAAAAGTTATTGCTACCATTTTTTTATTTTTATCTATTGAATTTGAAAATAACTTATCATACTCTTCTTGTGTAATATCATAATTTTTTGCATTGAGTTTTTTAGAAGCATTATATTCTAACAGTGAGTTATAACTAATGTTTTTCTTGTGAACCCCAGAATACAATTCTAATTCATTAAATTTCAATAAGAAACAATCATAGCTACCATCCGGTATAATAGTTTTATATCCCTCTTTGAAAAGGTCATCTAAAGTAACTACTATTTTACTTTTCATACTAAAATTATATGAATAAATTTCAGTACTATATTCATCTTCATATACTTTTTTTATCATACTAGTTATCTTTATACTAACTAGATCATCATTTACTTTATAAGTATCTATTATCTGTTTTAATACCGCCTTATCTTTGCTAAATATAATTTCTTCACTTGAATTGTTATTTCTAAACTCTTCTATTAAATTATCTATATATGAATTTACTATTAAATTAATAAAGTCTTCAGACTCTATCTTTTGAGTATAGATTTCATAACTATCAGTTATATTTTCATTTTTAACAACTTTTCCAAATTCTAAATTTTCAGTTTTAATGTCTGGAATATCTAATTTAAAAAAAGTATTCGTAAAAATTAGTCCTCCTACAGTAACAATAGTTGCAATTATTACTAATATAATGATAAACTTAAATATTTTTTTCATAAAAATATTTCCTCCTTTTTAAAAAATTTTTTTCAAACTAAAAACATAGTTTTAAATATAAAACCACATATATATTTAAATCGCATATAAATTATACACCTAGTAAACCTCAAAAGCAACACTTTACATAAAAAATAAGGTGACTTTTTAACAAAATCACCTTATAAATACAAATTAATTTGTCACAGTACCACTTGAAGCATTTTCGTCACTGCCAAGTACTAAATCTCCCTCTTTATATTCTCCTGCTCTATATACTTTAATGTGAACAGTATCACCTATTTCCTTCTTATTCTTAATATCGTTCAATTCTTGAGTTGTCTTTACTTCTTGACCATCAAATTCAACTATTATGTCTCCATTTTGTAGTCCTGCTTCTTGTGCTGGAGAACCTTCTTGAACTTGATATACATATATACCTTCCACAAGTCTATTTCTTGTTGCAGTAGCTTCATCTAAGTCTATACCATATATACCAACATATGGTCTAATAATCTTTCCAGTTACTTTTAGCTCTTCTATTATCTTTAAAGCATCATTACTTGGTATTGCAAAACCTAAACCTTCAACAGAATCATCACTAATTTTTATAGTGTTTATTCCAATTACCTCTCCTTTAGAATTTACTAAAGCTCCACCACTATTACCTGGGTTTATTGCTGCATCTGTTTGTATTACATTATATGTTCTACCATCTGTTGTAATATCTCTATTTAGCGCAGATATATAACCAACAGTAACACTTCCTGCAAATTCTTGACCTAAAGGATTTCCTATTGCAACTGCAAGTTCTCCTACTTGAATTTCAGATGAATCTCCAAAAGTTGCTGGTGTTAATTTATCTTCTGGCTCGATTTTTAAAAGTGCTAAATCTGTTACTTCATCTGTTCCTACAATTTCTGCTTGATACTCTGTCTCATCTGATAGTGTAATTTTTACAGCTGCACTACTTGAATTTACAGCATCTTCAATTACATGATAATTTGTAATTATATATCCATCTTCAGAATACACAATTCCTGAGCCTTCTGATTCACCTTCTGCTAATTGCCCAAATATACTCTGCTCATAGTATGTAACGCTTACACCTACTACAGAAGGTCCAGCTATTTGAGCAACTGCAACAACAGGATTTTCTACATTTTCAACATTATATGTAGTATTATTTGCTCCTGTAATTTGTACATTACCTTTTGTTACTAAAAAATATGTTGCTAGGGAACTTAGTACTGACACTAAAATTACTCCTACTATAATAATAAGTATCATTGGTACCTTGTTTCTTTTTCTTTCTGAAATAATTTGAATATTATTTTCCTTTTTTTCATTCTCTTCCATATTATTATCCCTCCTTAATTATTACTTGCTGCAATAGCAGTTGAAAAAGCAATCTGTAAATTAAATCCGCCTGTTAAAGCATCAACATCTAGAACTTCACCGGCAAAAAATAAGTTTTTTATCAACTTAGATTCCATAGTTTTAGGACTCACTTGCTTTACATCTACTCCACCACAAGTTATTATCGCAATATCAATTGGCATAAATCCATTAATAACAATTTTTAAATTTTTTATACAATCTACTAAATATATTCTTTCTTCTTTAGTAATTTGATGTACTTTTTTTTCAGGACTAATTCCACTTTTCTCAATTATTATCGGTATTAATTTTTGTGGAAGAAGTTCATTTAAAGAGTTTTTAAATTCCTTATTAGTAAATTTTTGAAAATCTCTTTGAATTCTTTTATCTAGCACTTTAACTTCAAGTGCTGGTTTTAAATCTATTTTTGCTACTATTTTGCCTGATTTTAATTTTTCCTCTACATCTTTTAATCTATTTACTATACTACTACCACTTAGCACTATTGGACCCGTAATACCAAAATGTGCAAAAAGCATTTCTCCAAACGCATTATATATTTGTTTTTCGGAGTCATAAATTTTTAGCGAAACATTTTTTAGTGTAAGTCCTTGAAGTCTTTTGCAAATATTATCATCAGATTTTAAAGGTATAAGTCCAGGTCTTAACTCTATTATATTATGTCCATATTTTTCTAATATATTAAAGACCTCTCCACTACTACCTGTATTTTTATAACTTGCTCCACCAGTACAAAGTATAAACTTATCTGCAAAAATATTTCCAAAATTAGTTTTTACTCCTTTTAATGTATCATCTTCAATTATAAAATCTTGTAAATATGTATTATATCTAACTTCTACACCATATTTTTTTAATTCTTCTTTTAGAATATTTACAACATCTTCTGCTCTATCACTTTGCGGAAAAATTCTTCCACCTCTTTCAATTTTAGTCTTAAGTCCCAATGAATTAAAGTATTCTATTGTGTCTTTGTTACTAAATCCCATAAAAGAGCTATACATGAATTTATTATTTTTAGTAATATTGCTTTCAAAATCATCTATATCACCATCAAAAGTAATATTACATCTTCCTTTTCCCGTTATTTTTATTTTATTTCCAAGTGAAGAAGTCTTTTCAATTAAAATAACATTATTTTTCTGCTTAGCACTATTTATTGCAGCCATCATTCCAGCTGCACCACCACCAATTACAAGTACATTCATTAACTATTCTCCTAACATTTTTTGAGCAGCTATCAATATTGCAAGTTTAGCTGACTCATATGAAAGACCACCTTGCATATAGGCAGAATATGGTTCTCTCATTGGAGAATCCGCAGATAGCTCTATTGATGCACCTTCCATAAATGTACCAGCAGCCATAATTACTTCATCTGAATATCCTGGCATTGCCCAAGGCATCGGAACAACATTACTATCTATAGGAGATGCAAATTGTATTCCTTGAATAAACTTAATTAATTTTTCCTTATCTCCAAAATTAACTATTTGAACAATATCACTTCTTTTATCTGTATATTTTGGAAATACATCACATCCAAGATTTTCTAATAATCTCGATGCAAAAGTCATTGCTTTAAGTGCAGATTCTACAACAGTTGGTGCCATAAACAATCCTTGTATAATATTTTGATTTTGTCCAAGTGTAGCACCATTATCTTTTTCAAGTCCTGGACAATATAGCTCTTGTACAACTCTTTCAATTAAATCTTTTCTGCCACATACATAGCCTCCCATTTCACAAAGGCCACCACCAGCATTCTTAATCAAACTTCCACAACAAATATCTGCACCGGCTGCTGTTGGTTCTTTATCCTCTGTAAATTCTCCATAGCAATTATCTACAAATATTATTACATCCTTGTCTACACTTCTTATTTCTTTAATCACATTTTCAATATCTGATATTAATAAAGCTTTTCTTACAGCATATCCTCTTGATCTTTGAATATGTATTAATTTTACTTTATTATTCTTTAAATATTCTTTAATCTCTTCACATTTAAAATTGTCATTTTCATCTAAATCAATTTGAGAATATTTTATCCCTCTACTAATTAAAGACATATCATTTTCTTCAAGACCTATTACTGTACAAAGAGTATCATATGGTCTTCCAGATATCGCTAACATTTCATCTCCATAATTTAAAAGAGCTTTTAGTGCAGTAGCCAAAGTATGTGTTCCACTTACGAATTGAACTCTAACTAACGCATCTTCTGTTTCAAATAGATTAGAATATAGTTTTTCTATTGCTTCTCTTCCAATATCCCCATGTCCATAACCAGTTGTTTTTCCAAAATGAGCTTGTGTTATAGGGACACTTTGAAATGCTTTTAAAACTCTCGCCTGATTATATAGTGCTATTTCTTCAATTTGCTTAAAAACATCCTTTACTTCATCTTCTGTTTTTCTTGCAATATTTTCTAATTCTTCACTAATATTAAATAATTTATATGCGCTTTCCATTTCCTTATCACCGTAACTAATTATACCACAGTAATATTTAAAAATAAATATATTATGTCTCTTTTCACCAAAAAAACACTAGCACCATATAGTTTTCAAAAATTTCACAAAGTCAAAAAAAAATCAAGGTATATAAAAATATACCTTGAAATTATTATTCTTCATCTTCTTCTATTCCTTGTTGTTTTAGAAATCTTGAATAAACATCTTTTAATAGTTCTTCATCTGTAAGAGTATCATATACTTGTTCTCCATCTTCTTCCTTTATTTCAAGAATAACGACTTCAACTTCTTCATCATAATCTTCTTTAAGTTCAGATACTATTAAAAATGATCTTCCGTCTTCAAGTACAACAACATCAAGCTTTTCAAAAGTTACTTCTTTACCATTTTCATCTGTTAATACTAAGATTGGTAATGATTCCTCATCAGAAGATCCACATCCACCACAAGTTCCACAAGAACCTGAGCATCCTACTATTTCTTCATTATCCATTTTATTTCCTCCTTATTAAGTATAATATATTTAATTGCCTTTAGAAAGCAAATTTAAATATCCTTCTAAGATATATGTTGCAGCAAATCTATCTGCAACTCTATTTTTCTCTTTTTGAGATATATTCATCTCTCTCATTGTTTTATATGCTGATACTGTAGTAAGTCTCTCATCCCATTTATGTACCTTAAGACCAAGTTCTTCTAGCTTTGGAATAAGTGCATCTACTTTTTCTGTTTTTAATGATTTTGTACCATCCATATTCTTAGGATAACCAATAACAACCTCTTCAAAGTCATATTCATTCATTAGTTTTCTTATACCGCTAATGAACTTCTTATCACTACCATTTATTACAAGAGTATCCAGTCCTTGAGCTGTTATTCTTAAAGAATCAGATATTGCAAGTCCTACTCTTACATCACCATAGTCTATTCCTAATATCCTTTTCATTTTTCACCTATAAATCTAAATATTTTTTAATCATTTCTTGTAACAAATCATCTCTTTCAATTTTGCAAATTAAAGCTCTTGCATTATTATGAGAAGTTATATATGTTGGATCACCAGATAAAATATATCCAATGATCTGACTTGTTGGTTCATAACCCTTGTCTTTTAATGCAGCAACAACTTGCTCCATAATCTCCTTTACTCTTTTAGATTCATCTTTTTGTGGTTTAAATACTGTAGTATTTTGATCCATATCTATCACACTCCTTAAAAATATAATCAAAATTATTATTTTCTTCTAAATAAGCTAAATCCACCTTTACTCTTTTTTGTCTCCTCTTGAGTATAATGCTTTTCTTCAACACTAACATCTCCTTTAGTAGGATATATTGTATTGATAATTTGATTTAAATTATTTTGAAACTCTTTTGTAAAACTTGAAAATTTATTTGAATATTTATATACCATTTCAATATATTTTTTATAATTTTCTACATCAAATGGTAAAATAAAGTATTGTATTCTCTTTGGATTGAATAACTCATCAAACATTTTTAAATCATAACTAGTATATGTTGCAATACCATCAACAATGTCTTTCGAAGTTAAACTACAATCAACATATTTATTTATAACAATTTTTATTTTATCCATACCAATTCCACGTTGTTTAAGTTCTCTTAAAAACATTGTAACCTGACTTATATTAAGTATATTCATGTCCTGTACTATATATATGTCTTGAGCTAGTCTAAAATAATCAAGTGGAGTACTAAAATCAGCATCGATTAAAACAACATTATTATTTTTTACTATTGTATCTACAAGAACACTTGGATTGTAAGATTTTCTATCTTCTCCAGGTACTGCTGTATATATGCTTAGTTTATCATAAATTAAAGGTTCATTCTTTCCACTAGATGCATACTTTAAACTATCTCCTGCTATATTTCTTTTTCCAGTATTATCATAAGTGTATATAGTATACATATCTCTTTTTCTTGTTAAATCAACAATAGCAGTCTTTACTTTTTGTTTTGCAAGATATGTTCCTATAGCATTTATACAAAATGTTGTTCCAACCTTTGGAGCACCTACAAAACAGACTGTTTTTCTATAATCTTTAGGTACATCATAAAATTGCTTTACTACCTCTTTTTCTACTACTTGAGTTATTACTTTTGGTACTTCTTTTACTACTTCTTTTTCAACGACTTTTTCTACTACTTTTTCCTTAGGTACTTCTTTTACTACAATTTTTTCTGCAATTTCATTTCCATTTTTTATTTCAAATTTATTATTGTTAGTCTCATTTGTAACAATTTTAGGTTGTTCAACTGGCGCCTGTGGTATTTGTATATTTGACAAGTTAACTATATTTTTATATGATTCACTATTTTCTTGTAAAAATGCAGTTACATCTTTTGGTAGACATTTAATAATTATTGCCATTTGCTCTGTTGTATACTGTGATACAACTCTATCAAAAATTTCACAATATTTACTTGTGTCACCATTTAAATTTTTAAAATATGTTATTATTCTTCTTAACTCTAACTCACTTACTTCAGATGTATTATATACATCATTAGCACTCGTATTATTATCATAATATCTTCTAGCTTCTTTTTTAGTAGTAGGTGAGTTAATTGCTGCACAAACTTTACCTTTTGTTCTATCAGAACCAGTAAGAGTTGTATATACACCAAGAACAAATAATCTAGCAAGGAAATTGTCTCCTAATTTTCTTCTTTCAGAAGCAATTAATATTAAATTTCTTGCTTCAAAATTATTTGTTATTCCATCTATATATTCAAATAATAATTTATCTGCTTCTGCATAACTCTTTGTAGGCATCTTTTCTAATTCTTCGCTAAGTACAGCTCTATCATATTCTCCTGTTGCGATTTCGCTACTGAAGTTTTTAAAATAATATGCTATCTTATACTCTAGCTTTTCTTTGTACTTATCTTCATAGAATTTTACAATGCCTTTAACAGTATCTTCGTTACTTAATCCAAAAAGTACCTTCATATTCTCTATCCCTTCTAATCAATTTAGTTTTTAGGTTATATATTAATTATAATATTATTTTTTAAACTATAAAAAATGCGTATACCAATGGTAAACATTGTACGACTAACATAAATATTGAAATACCAACAACCATTTGTTGTCCAATAACTTTATCTGCTAATATTTCTGATCCACGAACATAAAATTTATATAATGCAAAGATCATAAATAAAGTAACAAAAGGCCATGAATATTTTTGTATCATAACCAATATATTCAAAGCTCCGTCTAAAACAACATCATTAGTAACTGTATTTTCTACTGCAAAAACAAACTCGTTTACTATTGCCAAAAGTACAGCTACGATCAAAGATGAAGTTATAACCTTTTTATATGCCATAACGACTCCCCCATAATCTAAATAATTAAATTTATACATATATAATTATATTATAAATAATTTCAAATATCAAGCAATAGGTGTCAAAAAGTATAAAAAACATTTTATTTTACATAAAAAATTCTAAAGTAATCTAAAATTACTTTAGAATTTTTACTTTAAAAGCTCATTTTTCTCTTTAATTTTCTAAATTCTCTTCTTCCTGATTTCATTAAACCACATATAGTTTCATTATTCATATATCCAATGCACGCACCGGCTATAATTCCGATTATTGTACCTTTTACAAACTCCATTTTAATACACTCCTTTCTTATTATTATTTTTATCCAATTTAATATTTTTTAAACTGACAATTATTTCATATATTCCAATTAGCAATAAAAATATGTAAAACAAAACTTTTAAACTTTTTTCTGGCACATACTTACTAATAAAAGCTCCCAATAACGCTCCCATTCCAATAAAAACAATACCTTTTAAATATTTTTTCTTATCACTTTTTATTTGATTTAAATTTTTAAAAGATACAATAATTCCAACACTTATAAATAGCAACAAATTATATGTTCTTGCTTCATTTAATTCTAGTAAATTAAATAAAATACTCAAAAGAATAAATACTGAACCTCCACCTATTCCCATTCCCGATAAAAAAGAAGAAAGTGCTGCAATAAAATATATAATCATAAAATCCTCCACAAACTAATTCCAGTTATTACAATTAAAAATAAACCAGAAATCAAATTTAATAAATTAGGATTAATTTTTTTCATTGTTTTATTACCTAAAAATCCAAAAATTAAAGATATTAATATGAAAATAATGCACATAAAAATATCTATATTACCTTTTAAAGAATATACAATAAATGTAGGAATTGAAATAAGTGGCATTATAATAAGTGAAAATTCTCTTGATTTTTTTGTATCTTTTTTTAAGACATATACTAAATAAAATATTAATAGCTGTCCTGCACCACTAGTAAATAATCCATTAATAAGACCTATTAAAATAAAAAAAATGTATTTCATTATAATATTATTATTTGTAAAAAAAAAATTTTTATATATAAAATATTTTTTACTAAAAAAATGAAAGCAGATTTTTAATCTCTACTTTCATTTTACCACTTCATCTAAAAAGAAGAAGTTATTTTTATATTTCTTCAATAACATATTCCTTATATTTATTATATTGAGCAATTCTACATTCAACTTCAAGTATTGTTCCCTTTTCATTATAGTCTGTAGACATTACTGTTGCGTGTTCATTTAAATAAGATACTACACTTCCGTCAGAAAAAGGTATAAGCATTTTACATCTTTTATAATTTTTATAAATTCTTTCAACTATCATATCAATTAATTCATCCATTCCCTTTTTCTCTTTTATGGATAAATATATTTCATCTTCATCGATAAGCGGAAGTTTATCTAACATTAATTCTGATTTATTATAAACATAAATAACTGGTATATCAGATGCACCAATACTTTCTAGGGTCTTTTTAGTTACATCTAAATGAGTATCAAAATCTGGGTCTGAATAATCTATAACCTCTAGAAGTAAATCTGCATTTTTTATTTCTTCTAAAGTAGATCTAAAAGCTTTAATTAAGTCGTGAGGCAATTCACTTATAAAACCAACTGTATCGGAAAGTAAAAATTTTCTATTATCGTCTAATTCAATTTTTCTCACAGATGTATCTAAAGTTGCAAACAGCATATCTTCTTCAAACACTCTTTTATCTTCATCTTTTACAAATCTATCTATCATATAGTTCATCAATGTTGATTTTCCAGCATTTGTATATCCAACTAGCGATACAAGAGGAATATCAGATTCCTCTCTTTTCTTTCTTTGTACTTCTCTATCTTTAGATAGTTCTTCTAATTCTTTTTTCAAATCAGTTAGCTTATCTTCTATTCTTCTTCTATCAAGCTCAATTTTTTTCTCACCAGACCCCTTATTAAAAAATCCTGATCCTCCACCTTGTCTACCCAAAGATTTATGAAGACCTACAAGTCTTGGTAACATATACTCAAGTCTTGCAACTTCTACTTGTAATTTTGCCTCTTTAGTTCTAGCTCTTCTTGAAAATATTTCTAAGATCAAAGCTGTTCTATCAATTACTTCACAACTAAAAATATCTGCTAAATTTCTAGTTTGAGTTCCTGATAATTCATTATTAAAAATAACCATGTCTACATTTAAAGCCTCCGCTTTTTTTGCAATTTCTTCAGCTTTACCTTTTCCAACGTATAATGGTTTGTTTATTTCTAACAAATTTTGTGTTTCTCTTCCAACCACTTCAATATCGCAAGCAAGTGCTAAATTTTCAAGTTCATCCATTAGCTTTTCAAAGTTTTCCTGAAAATCAACATTAACACCAACAAGTATTGCCTTTTCCTTTTCTTGTCTCATATTATCACCTGCTAAGATTATAACATATGAAATAAAAAAAATAAACAAAAAAACAAGTGATGTTTTTCACTTGTTTATATTCTATTTAGATTTTGGATACCATATTGATATTTTATCATTACTCAATACTTTATTTGGATTTTCAACTAAAATTTTGTTTAAAAGCTCATCATCTTTTATAATCTTTTTTATCGCTTTTAATGATTTATCATACATTTCATATACTGTTGTATTATGAGAATCAGATCCCAAAAAATGTACCATATTTAGTTTTAACATTTTCTTAATATTCTTCTTTGCATTTTTTCCGTATTTTCCATTTATGCTTCCTATATTAGATTGAATTAAAACGCCAGATTCTATTAATTGAGTTAAACTATTAATGTCTTTTGTTACAAAATCATATCGCTCTGGATGTGCAAGAATTGGTATATATCCGGCATCTTGTAACTTATTGAATTCATCAAAAACATTGATAGGCACAATATTATTAAATAAAGGTAATTCAACTAAAACATATCTTGAATTTCCTAATGTACATACTTTTTTATTAATAATTAACTCTAATAAATTATTAGTAAAAAAAACTTCATTACCATTATATACTTTTATATTAATATTTTCCATTTCAAAGAGCTCATTTATTTTTTTTACATTGTTGACATATTCTTTGTATACGAGCTCATTGTCATGAATAATGTAATGCGATGTTGCAAAAATTCCAGTATATCCAAGTTCTTGAGCTTTCTTACCCATTTCAATACTTGTAGAAGTGTCTAAAGCACCATCATCTGTATACGGAATAATATGACAATGCATATCTAGCATATCTTATTCTCCTTTCAAAAAAACAGAGTAAATATAGCTATCTACTCTGTAAACTATAATCTTATTTTTCAATAACATATTTTTGATAAGATTTTGAATATTCTTTTCTTCTTTCTGTTGATATTTGATTTAAAATAATTCCTGGTATTTTTCCACCAACAGATTCAATAGCTTTTTTTGTATTAAGTAGTAATTCCTTTTTAGTTTTTCTTGACGAAGCAACTAAAAACATATAATCTACCTTATTAGCAAAAATTAATGCATCTGTTATAATAGAAGCTGGTGGTGTATCTATTATAATCAAGTCAAATTCTTTTTTTAATAAATTTAATAAAAATTGAATATTTGCTGTTCCAAGTAGTTCTGATGGGTTAAATGGAACAGGTCCAGATGTAAGTAAATAAACATTTGGTACATCTGTATCTTGTATTTTTACAGTAAGTTCTTCTTCTATCTTTTGCTCATCTTCTTCAGTTAAAGAACCTCTTAAATTTTTAAGTAAATCTGATAGACCAGTCCTATTTGATTTTTTAAATATTCTATGTTGTCTTCCCTTTCTTAAATCAGCATCAATAATTAATACTTTTTTTCCATATTGTGCACAAGATATTGCAAGGTTTGATGTTACCCAGCTTTTACCTTCTCCTGCATTTGAACTAGTTAAACATATTACTTTACTTTCATTATTTTCAAATAAATATAATAAATTTGTTCTAAAAAGTCTGAAAGATTCTGCAACTGGTGAACGTGGAAAATCATTTACAACTATTTCACTTTTTTCCATTTTAACCATCCTCCTTCACTACTATCTTCTAATTTTGGAATAGAA
>CALXES010000015.1 GCA_944387385.1 uncultured Clostridia bacterium
TAAAATCATTAAATGTTCCTGTTATTAACCCTGTTACGGTACTAGCTCCAAAAACTATTATACATCCAATAATTATACCAATAAGACCTTTCTTTATAGAAGCTTTCGCACTTGCACCAGAATATATATACCTTATACCTGCTATAATTATCCCTGCTAACGATAAAACTTGAAATAATACTACAAAAGTACCTATCACCCTATTTCCAACAGTTTCAATTCCAGTATCCAAAGTTCCTCCAGGTAATTTAGAAGAATCATAACCGCTTCCTAAAGTGGCATTAACTTTAGATTGCATTTCCATTATAAATATGTTTATTAACATAAAAGTCCTAATTAAATTTTTTTTCATACAAACCCCTCCCTAATAAATATCTTATTATTTATATTATATCATAAAAACAAAAAAAAGTCAGGTATTTCTCCTGACTTTTTTATCAAAATATTAAGCAACATCTTCAACTGTATCAATTAACAATCTAACAACTGTAGATGCACCAAATACAAGAATTGCGCCAATTGCTAAAACTAACATACCGTTTTTAATATTAGCTTTTTCATCAGCTCCAGCGAACATATATTTTACACCAGCAAAAACTATTGCTGCAACAGCTAATATTTGTAATACAGTTAAAACAGTACCCCAAACTCCGTTTATAAAGTTAGTCGCTGTTTGAGAATGACTTTGTTGATTAGCCTGGTTAAAAGTTTGAGTAATATCCAAAGCAAAAACCGAATTACTTATTACAACTAAAGCAACAAGAACAACTGGTATAATTCTTAACATAAATTTTTTCATTATAAACACCCTCCTTCTGTTTACTCTAATATTATTATACCAAATTTTGGGGCAATAATCAATAGTTTTACTATATTTTTAAGCTTGAAACATTTAGATTTCTATACTTTTTACGAATTTTTACACCTTTTAATTAATATATTTCATTTACTTTTCAATTTTATTATATATAATTTTCTAAGGTGAGAATATGAAGAAATACATACTATTTTTTATATTTTATTTATTCCTTTTTTCAATATATATAAATAATAACATTTCATATATAGATGATAATTTTATTTATCCAACGACTTATACTCAAATATCATCATACTATGGAAATAGAATTCTATATGGCAATTACAATTTTCATAATGGTATTGATTTTTTAGCTCCAGAAGGTAGTGAAATACTAGCCACAAATTCAGGATATGTTGAATATGCATCTTTTTTAGAAAATGGTTATGGTAATACTATTATAATATCACATAATTCAAATTTAAAAAGTCTATATTGTCATACATCTGAAAATTATATAGTTAAAGTTGGTGATTTTGTAAATAAAGGAGATATTATCGGCTTTGTAGGTCCTAAATATCTAAGTAATGGTAACTTAAATGGAAACACAACTGGTCCACATTTGCATTTTAGTATTTTTAAGGACAATACTACAATAGATCCCTTTTCTATATTAAAAAAATAGACATACATTAATGTATGTCATATATAAATTATTTTTCTATATTAGCAAACTTTGAAATAGATACTTCATAAGCAGTCTTTTTTATTATTTCCCCATTATCTATTTTTTTCTCATACGTTCTAGATTGTATTCTTCCATTTAGTTTTACTAAATCTCCAACCTTTAAAGTTTCACAAAATTTAGCATTTCTTCCCCATAAAATACAAGGAATATAATCTGATTTTTTATATGTTCTATTTATAGCTATTAAAACATCTGCAATTTCTCTTCCTAAAGGAGTTTTTCTATATACTGGTTCTTTACAAATATAACCTATAAAATTTGCATTATTTAACGTTAGTACATTATTATCATCAGTAAATTCTATTTCCTTTACAAAAATAGATAAAACCAACTTATTCTTTGTTTCCGTTTGTAAATTATGTGATCTAAATTGACCATATATTTTTACAATACTACCTATTTTAATATCATCTAAATTAACTAATCTTTCTGAAATAATTACTGGTAAAATATCTTCATAACTACTTAGTCTTTTAGTTTTTATTAAAAATTTATAAAATTTCTCATAATAAATATCATGACTAAACTTTGTTTCTTCTATTATTTCTACACCAATTTCAACATTGTTATTGTCCATATAATTATCCACTATTTATCCTCCTTATTGTTTACTGCTATATTTAATCTTATGTATAAATTACAAAAAAAATTACTGTGATATTTGGATTATATCACAATAATTTCAAAAAGTAAATACCTTATGTAAACTATTTGGATAATATTGCACCAATAATATACAACAAATTCATATGAATTGGATATAAATAATAAAAAAATTTACCTGTATTTCTTCCTTTTTTTCCATTATATAATATCATAAATATAATTGATATAAATGCAAAATATCCTATTGGTTCATAATAATAGTTATACATATATATAACCATACAAATTATCAAAGCTAAAAACTTACACCATATACATTTTGATTTATCAATAAAATATATACTAATTCCAATTATTGGTATTATAATATTATACTCAATATCTAAGAAACAATATAATAAGAATATAAAAAATATAAATACATAACCAAATACCTTATTTGTGGCATTAGCAACTTTAATTTTTTCTAATATTAAGTAGATATTTAATAATAAATAAAATGAAAATATAATATTAACTTTTTCATAATAATACACATTATAGTCAGTATAAATCATACTAACTATCATTCCTATAACTATGCTAAAAATTTGTGTCGATAAAGCTAATATAAATATTCTTTTTTTATACTTATTTATATTAGAAGTATGTTTATAGCCTTGATATATTAAAAAAACAAACAGAGGCATTGATAT
Organism: uncultured Clostridia bacterium; assembly: GCA_944387385.1. GTDB lineage: Bacteria > Bacillota > Clostridia > TANB77 > CAG-465 > CAG-465. Next base: position 2,849 of record CALXES010000015.1, read on the forward strand.
TCTTCCAATTGCTCTCATGATATTATATGTTTCATTTGAAAACATATAATAAAAGAAAATAGCTATATGATCAATAATCATTGTTATAAAAGCAATTAATTTTATATCAAATGAATTTAAACATTTAATATTTTTCATTACTTTTCCTCTTCTTTTAATAATCCAAGCATATTCTTCTTATATGCTTCTACACCTGGTTGATCAAATGGATTAACACCTAGTACATATCCACTTATTGCACAAGCTTTTTCAAAAAAGTAAATAAGCTGACCTATGTTATACTCTGTTATATCTTCTAGATTAATTACCATATTTGGAACATTACCATCAATATGTGCCTTAAGAGTACCTTTAAATGCTTGTTTATTAATATAATCTATTTCTTTTCCAGCAAGATAATTTAAATTATCAAAATTATCTTCTACTTCTGGTAAATATATTAAACTTCTATCAACTTGTACATTAATAACTGTTTCAAATATATTTCTTTTTCCATCTTGTATTAATTGTCCCATAGAATGAAGATCAGTTGTTAGGTTAACTCCAGCAGGGAATATTCCTTTACCATCTTTGCCTTCACTTTCTCCAAATAATTGTTTAAACCATTCTATAAAATACTGAAAACTTGGTTCATAACTTGCAAGTATTTCAATATCTTTTTCTTTTTCTCTTAAAATATTTCTATATACTGCATATTTATAACAATCATTATTTGATACGTCTTTGTTATTAAATACAAAAGATGCAAATTGCGCTCCATCTAAAACATCTTCAAAATTTATATTTGCTACTGCCATTGGCAATAAACCTACTGCTGTTAAAACAGAATATCTTCCACCTACATCACGTGGTATCTTAAACATCTCGTATTCATTTTTTACTGCTAAATCATGTAATATTCCTTTTTCTGGATCAGTTGTAACATAAATTCTTGTTGCAGCAAGCACACTACCATACTTTTGCTCAAGAAGTAATTTTAAAGTTCTAAAAGTAACCGCTGGCTCTAGTGTTGAACCAGATTTTGAAACCACATTAATTGCAAAATCTTTATCCTGCAAAAACTCTACTAAATTTCTTAAATATTTTCCACTCAAATTATTACCAGCAAATATAATTTGAGGATGTTTTCTCTCAGAATATGTCTCTAAATTAGAAAATGTATTATCAAATAAATCAATTACAGCTTTTGCTCCTAAATATGAACCACCTATTCCAATAACAACAAAAACATCTGCTTGCTTATTAATTCTTTCTGCACATTTTTTTATTTTTTCAATTTCAGCTTCATCTCTATTTGCAGGAAGACTCATCCATCCAAGCATTTCATTTCCTTTTCCGTTTTTATTTTCTAGCATGTCATGTGCTCTTTCAACCTTCTTACACATATTTACATACTCTTCCTCTGTTATAAATGGCTTTACTCCATCATCATCTAAAAAAATTCCTTGCATTTTCATTACCTCCTTAATACAATATAACTTTTATACGTCAATAATATCACAATAAAAATTTAATTACAATATATTTTACAGCATATTTCTTAGCTCTTCATATTTATCATATATTTTAGGATTTGCATACTTTTCCCATTCTTTTTTATTATTTTCTTTTAAAAACTCTCTCATTTTTGTTGCAGAAATAAGTAAAGAATTTCTATCAACATATACCTCAGAAATATTTTTTACTGTATCTTTAGCAAAACATTTAAATATATCTTTATCTTTACCATAAATTATACAACTTGGATAATCGCCTAATATTTCTTTTGCTTTATTTAAAACATATTCTCCCCATTTAGGGCTAAGAATCGTAGAATCTTTCCAATCATCAAGTGGTGCAATAATAAGTTTACCATTTTTAATTTCTTCTTTATATATTATTTCAATTAAAGATTTTCTATATTCATATGTATATGGATTTCTTTGACTAGTAGTTTGATTTGCAGATCCAATAAATACTAATAATTTTCTACATAGTTTTAAACCAATATTTATTAGTTTTTCATGTCCTATATGAATATGTTGAAATCTTCCAACAATAATTCCAAATTCAAATATATCTTCTTGCATAATATTCCTCCTGTAACAATACTATTTTATCATAAAATTATAAAAATCTATAGTTTTTTAATTTTTTTTCTAAAAAATATTTACAAACCAAAATTTATTTGTTATAATACTAATCGTATTATTTAGTGTCTCTTTAGCTCAGTTGGTAGAGCAGCTGCCTCTTAAGCAGTTTGTCCGGGGTTCGAGCCCCCGAAGGGGCACCATTTAATACAAATCATGCAAAACTCGAAGAGCACTGTGGATACTTCCACAGTGTATTTTTTTGTTTTATATAAAAAAAGTACTATAAACATTTAATGTTTATAGTACAGTAAAAATTAAAAAATTTGAGGTTTTGATGAGTATTTAAACTCACCGATTAAAATTTATTGATATAAACTTAACTATATTATAGCACAATTTTTATTAAAAGAAATACCCTTTATTGAAAGTAATATTTTTTCAAAGTTTTTGTAATATTTATGTAATTTTAAGTTTTACTATTTTTCTTCATCTTCTAAATTTTTCTTTGCTTCTACATTAACTACTTTTCTTTTTTCTTTCTTATTTTTTGCTTTCTTTTTACTAATCATATCTGCTGTAATTATAGAAGATGTATCTGTGTTTTCAATCTCTTCTTTTCTTTTTATTTTCATTGTTGTTGTTTTAATAAAATCATCTTTTTTTATTTCTAGCTCTTTTATAGCTTTATATGTTGATAACATTCTATTTACTTTTTTTATTTCATTAGAAATAATATCATATATTTTCTCGTCTGATGGCATATCATCTTTAAATCTATATTCTAACTCTTCTTTATCTAAAGTAATTCTTGCAGCAATAATAACATCTTTTGAAGATTTAGATTTTTTCTTACCATATACCATTGATTCAGAAATTAATGGAAGCTTATTTAATAAATTTTCAAGTTCCTCTGGAAAAATATTCTTACCGTTAGAAGTTACAATAACATTTTTTTCTCTACCAGTAATAACTAAATTTCCGCGTAAATCAAAATAACCTAAATCTCCTGTATAAAACCAACCATTTTTTAGTGCTTTTTTTGTTGCTTCTTCATCATTATAATATCCAAGCATAACATTATCGCCTTTTACCATTACTTCACCAATATTGCTATTTTCATTTTCGTTTTTACTTAAATCAATACGAATCTCTACTCCTTCTACTGCTTTTCCAACAGTACCTGGTGCATGTAGAGTTAAAGTAGTACCAGAAACAAGAGGAGAAGTTTCAGTTAGACCATATCCTTGTAAAAATTTAAAACCATATCCTTCCATCTTAGTTATAAGCTCTGCATCTAGTGGCGCAGCACCACAAAATAAATATTTTAAATTTCCTCCAAATTTTTCATGGATACTAGAAAAAATCTTTCTTCTAAAATCAATACCAAACTTACTAAATCCATTTGCAACTTTTTTTATAGCTTTAATTGTTGCCTCTTTACCAGTTTCTTTTATACCCTTTTCAATAACTTTATTTACCCTTTCAATAAGTGCTGGAACAGCTAAAACGAAATCTGGTTTTATTATATTAATATCTTTTGCAAAATATTTTAAACCTTGACAAATTCCTATTGTTCCTCCAGCAGCTGTCATAAATAAATAATCTAAAGTAAACTCATAAGTATGATGAAGTGGAAGTACAGAAAAACATGTATAATCTCCAAAAGTAGGAACAACACATGAACATGAATAAATATTTGAACATAAATTTTTATGAGAAAGCATTACTCCTTTTGATTTATCTGAAGTACCAGATGTAAACAATAATACACTAAAAGCTTCTCTATCTATTTTAGCATTTATATATTCCTCATTTCCATTATTTATTTCATCTAACCCAATTTCAGCTATTCTATCTAAAGAATATGATTCCTTATCTGATTCTCTTTTATTCATATCTATATATATCATATCTTTTGGTAAGTCTTTTTTTATATTTTGAATAAGATCTTTTTTTCTTGAAGAATAAATAATAGCTTTTGCATCGCTTCTTTCTAAAAGACTCAATATTTCATTTTCTGGCAATTCTTTATCTAGTGGTACTACAATACCTACACCACATACTATTGCCATATATGAAATATACCATCTAGAAGAATTCTCTCCTATTACGGCAATCTTTTCTCCTTTTAGATTTAAGTTCTTAAGTAAATATGTTCCAAGACCATTTATTTTATTTTTTACTTCCTTATATTTTATTTCATTAAAATCTTTACTATTTGAATCCTTTTCAATAAACGCTACTTTATTTGGAAACAAATCAAATCTAATATTTACGATATCTTTTAAAGAATTTAAGTCTTTTAATTCTTCCAAAGCTATCACCTCCATATTTTTTATATAATTATTATATATTTTGATAAAATAAAAGTCAATAAATCAAACTAATTATACACAATATACACACATTATGACATTATTTTTATAATACTGCATTTAATGTATAAATTATTTACTTTTATGTAAAATTGTGGTATAATTAAAGTATCTAAAGTATGTTTTTACATACTGTATAAAATGTTATGAAAGAAGTTTAATAATAACCTTGTTATTGTTAGCTTCTTTTTTTAATATATACGTTGTAGAATATACTGAAGAAAAAAATATTAATTAAAAAGGAGAGATTAACATGGAAAAATCAAGAAAAAACAAAAAAAGTAAGAATTAAAAAAGGCAGACTAGCTTTATTAATGCTGTTCATTATGTGGACAATATTTAGCGGAATGTTTTTAGCTAAAGTAATTGGACCATCAGTTGAGTTATGGGTTTTATCTGACAACTATCAGTATGCTCAGGAGTTTGGGAACCCATACAATAGAACAGGACAAGACGAGGCATTTAAAGCATATAATGATTATGCAAACAGTCTAATTAATAGTGATGATGCTGTTTTATCATTCTACGCTCAACAAGCTGGATTTATAAAAGTAGCATTAATTGCTATTGCTCTTGTACCTTTTATAATAATTATATCTTTTGTTGTTTCAGCTCACAACGAAGAAAAAGCAAGAAAAAAAGCTAAACAGCTAAAGTATCGTACTTCTAGATCATTTAAAAAGTCTGCTAGTATAAACTAGTATGGTTATAAGCGATGAATTATTAATTCGTCGCTTCTTTATTTTACATAAATATTGACTTTTTATGTAAATAGTGATATAATATAATTGTATTGAAGTTTATTTTGTGAGAAGTTTAATAATGGTCTCATGCCATTATTATCTTCTCTTTTTTGCCAGAAGTAAACTTTGAGTGTTCGGATTATTACATATGATGAATATCATCAATACACAAAAAGAAAAAAAATAAGAATAAAAAGGAGAGTGATTATGATGGCAAAACATATTGAAAATTCTGCAAAAGCAGGAAATAATAAGAAAAAAAAGGAAGGATTTTTAATTAGAACAAGAGAAAAATTCAAAATTAATTCAGATAATGCAAAAAAAGCTACAACAAGACTTTTCATAATGATACTATTTTCAATTATTATGGGTATTTTAGCATTCTATTTAATGTCACCAGCTAAAGAAATATATAATTCAAGAAATGCTCAAATCAAAGAAAGCTTAAATGTATATGATTATTCTGGTGATGAAAGAGAAAAGCAAAAGCAAAAAGCTGATGAGGCAGACAATCTTTACGGAACTATCATTGACACTTATAAAACTAATGATAATCCAATTATTGAAGCATATGCCAATATTCCTAGTGATTTTACCATTACTTTTAATGTAGTAGAAGTAGGTATTGCTTTTCTAATGTTTTTACCATTTTTTGCAATACTTTTAATGTTTTTAGGTAACCCCAAAAACTTTTTGTTTGCAATTATAAATATGGTAATAGTAATACCATTTAACACAATAATTGATTGGTTTAATTCATTTAGAGAAGACAAAAAAAGTTCTAAAAAAAATAAATCCTTAAAAACAAAAGAAGCTGCTTAATAGCAGCTTCTTTCTTTTTTACTCTTCAATATCTTTTTCATAGTATTCTTCATTAATATCATCATCAATATCAATATCTACTTCTTTTGTTTTTTTAGTTTTATTTTTTTCCTTTTTATCACATTTATCCATCTTCTTGTTTATAAGTGAATCAATTTTATTTATTATATCTGGTATCATATCAACAGTTCTGTCTACTACATTAATACCATCTACATTTAATACTTTTGCAATACCGTCTTTAATTACTAAAAAGCCTACAGGACATATTTTTACTCCAGCACCAGATCCTCCACCAAATGGTAATTTCATGTTTTCACTATATTTAGATAATTTATTAGTATTAAATTCACTTCCACCAGCTGCAAAGCCAAAACACACTTTAGATAGAGGAATAATTGTTGTATTATCTGGTGTTACAATACTTTCTCCTATTATAGTATTAACATCTACCATACTTTCTATCGAAGTCATTGAAGTTATCATTAGAGATTCTATTGGATGTTTTGTTTCCATTTTTTATACCACCTTTCAAAATTACTAATATAATTTTTATTATACTGATTATATTTTTTACTATTGAGACGTGAATTATACCATTTATTCTCAAATATATAACTTTTTTAGAAATAAATGTATTGTATTTTATATTGTCAAGATTAAAATTATTATTATTTTTAACTATAAGTATTGGCAAAATACTATTAATTATAGCTATTACATATGCATTAACTATAGGATCTTTAAAATTAATTCCAAGTTCCATATCTAGTTTATTAACTTTAATAGTTTTTAGTATTTTTGTTACAATTTTTAAAATTTCCTCTTTTTCCATAGATTTTATTATTTGTTTAACTATCATAAAAATAGTATTAGTAACCTTATTTTTAGAATTACTATTTGGATGAATTTTCCTATCTAATTCTATTTTTTTTATTCTTATTCCTAAAATATATAATGATAAATTATTTTTATTTTCAATTATATTTGTTCCTTTATTCTCCTCTAAATATTTAATCTTTATCTTCACTGCCAATTCACCACAAATATTATGTGTAATGTTTAAAATATATATTTATATTTTTGACAAACATTCTAAAATCTAGTATAATTTCAAATGATTGGAGGTATGGTAATATGACTCTCATATTTGGAGACAGTTTATATTACAATCTAATATTTTTTATAACTGTATCTGTTATATTTACATGGTTTATAACACAAGTTTTTAAAGTTTTTTTAAAATGTTGGATTGGTAAGAAATTTTCATTTAAAATGTTTTTAGCTGATGGTGATTTTCCATCAACTCATACTGCTGTAGTAACTTGTAGTGTTATTTTAATTCTATTTTTAAATGCATGTACTTTTAATGAAACTAATATGTCTATAGTATCTCAATTTAATAGTGCAAAAGATTTTCTTATTATGCTAACTTTAGCATCAATTGTTATTCGTGATGCTATGGGTCAAAGGCATAGACAAGACAACACAAATAAAAACTTAAAAAATCTAAAAGACTATGTACAGGAGATGGGAGTAGAAAAAAATGTAATAGAACATATAGATGCAACTTTTGAATCTATAGATAATGAAGCTATCAAAAGAGTAGGTCACCTAAAACATGAAGTATATGGCGGTATGGTACTTGGAGCTTTATGTGCACTATATCCTATTATATTCTTTTTTAATAGGTATGATTGGCTTTTAGTTGCAATAGTATCTACATTAATATATTTTATTGCTATAATAGCTTTTTTAAAATTAAAACCAGTTGTACTAAAAAAAATGACTTACAGAAAAAAAAGATAATAAATATATAAAAGAAAAGATGCGTGAGTTTCACGCATCTTTTTTTAATTATACATATTTTACCACGATCTACCGCCGCCACCTCCGGCACCACCACCAGAGTGACCTCCTCCAGAAAATCCACCGCCTGATGAAGAAGAGCCACTGCTGCTTGGTGAAGAACTCATTACACTATTTGTATCTGAAAGCGCTCTATTTATTGAATTTCCAAAAGTAATAACGTTAAATGTAGAGGTTGAACCATACCATGTTGGTGGTTCAATATTTATTTCTTCAAACTTAGAAATCCATTTTTTAGATATTCCAAGAACATAGGTATATGGTAATATATCATAAAAATAACTTGGTGTTTGCATAACTAGTTGCTCTAATTCATCTTTTCTTGCATTTTCTAAAAATCTCTTAAATCCTCTTATCTTGCCTAATATTTCACATCCATATGTTGTTCTAGCTGTCATTATTGAATTAAGTATTAATAAAATTACAACTGTAACAACACCACTTACAACCACTATCCAATCTACAGTTTCAAGCTGACCTATCATACTAAGTATTCCAATAGAGAAAAAAGGTGAAAGCATAAATAGTCCAAACAAAGTCATAATAATACCAGTAATAATTCCTCCAAGTTTTTTAGTTCTTATTGACGAGATTATAATAGATATAAACATTATTGCAAAAAATGTTGGTATTAATGCAAAAATTATATTAGGAAAAATTGGTATATTAGTTATATAACAGCAATATATTAAAGTTATTAAAATAATACCAAATATTAAAAATCCGTTTATAACTTTGCATTTTGATGATTTTTTATCTATTATTTTCTCCTTGTTTTTCTTAGAATTAATTTTTGTTCTAATATCATCTTGTGTTCTATAGAATTTATATCTTAAATCTTTTAGTGTTACTTCATCACCTTTTTTAAATAATCCGTTAAAGAACTTCCTTTCATATGTATTATCTCCATCATATTCTCTTAGTTTTATAATCTTAAATGAATCTGTTTTAAAAAATACATTTTGTTCTTCATATTCTTCTATTTTTAAATACTTCTTGTTAGCTAAATATATTAAAAGAGAAGTAATATCTTCACTAGATGCGGATGCCTTATATGCAAATGCAGTCTCTAAGCTATTAAGATTTTCTGGTGGATAAAATTCAACTGTTTCAACAACTTTTTTATCTCTTCCAAACTTAAACCACATTACAAATGATACAGCAATAATTATTACAAATATTACAATTATACCTAGTTTATAATAATATGTGCTTTCCGGTATTACAAAGTAACCGTCAGGTAACTCTAATCTAACTGTAAATGCTTCATATGAATTTAGTTTTGTATTTAATTTACCAGAAATAACGTTTTCGTTTATCTCATACTCAACATTACCAGTTAAATCTTCGTTAACCTTACCATATGTAAATCCTAATTTGCTCTCATCAAAATCTTTAGGCATTTTTATATTAAATGTTATATTATCTATTGTAGTATCCCAGTCTGGACCAATAATGTTATAATATAGTTCATCATAATCCTTAGTATTAGAGCTATATTTATAATCATATGAAATAACATACTTTTTTTCACCTGTTATTGTTCTATTAGGATCTCCAATAGTAAGCTCTAATTCTGTATTATTACCAAAAGTCGTATTTTTTGTAAAATCTTCATTAACGGATATATTAGAAACTTTTGCTCTATAATTACTAGTATCATTATCATATCTATTTAATGTACCATTTAATGGTATAACTCTAATAATTCCATGTTTTGAAGTATTAAAATATGCTGTTATAGTTTCTGTTATATGTAATATATTATCTTCTGATACCTCTATGTCTACATCATACGAAGTAATTTCATAAGGCTCTTTACTTGATGCATAAATATATGATGCAGATATTATAATTACTAAAGAAACTATAACACCAAGAATTGTTTTTAAATTTTGTATATGCTTACTAGTATTTTTCTTCTTTTGAAAACTAAATATTGCCATATAATTTCACCACCTATACTATAAATCTATTTTAACACTTTGTTTTTCTTCTTCTTTTGCTTCAAACATGTTTTTTTGTTTATATCCAAACATTTTAGCTACAATATTATTTGGAAATTTTAAAATAGATATATTATAATTTTTAACTGTACCATTATAATATTTTCTTGAATTTTCTATATCATTTTCAACTTGAACTAGTTGCTCACTTAACTTAAGATAGTTTTCATTTGCCTTTAACTCTGGATAAGACTCTGCAAGAAGCATTAGTTTTGATACTCTAGATGATAATTTATTATCACTCTCAACTTTTTCTTGATTGCTCATATTATCATAAACATTATTTCTCAAATTAACAATCTCTTCTAAAGTGTTTTTTTCATGCTCTGCATATCCTTTTACACATTCTACTAAATTAGGTATCAAATCCCATCTTTTCTTTAAATATATATCCATTGTAGAAAAAGCTTCTTCAACCATATTGTTTAAATTTACAAAATTGTTATACATAATTATAATAAACAAAAGTATAATTACTAAAACAACAATTCCTATTATTATTCCTATCATTAAAATCCTCCTTTTAATAAAGATTAAATTTCAATTATAAGATAGCATCTATTCTTCATATTGTAAATAGCTTCGAATTTATATAAAAATTCAGTAAAAATATTGAAATTAATATGTTCATAATATTTTTTTCTTTTAAGTATTTCTTATATTTCATATATATTTCAAAGTCAAAAAAAAGCCTTGTAACAAAGTGTTACAAGGTTTTCTATTATTCACTATATTCTAATTGATATTCTTCTATTTCAATAAAATCTCCTGGTTTTATTCCCATTTCTCTTAGTTTATCCATAACTCCAATTTGATTTAATATTTTTTGCATGTATTGTCTTGATTCAACATCAAAAATATTTACTTTACTCATTAATCTTTCAATAGGAGCTCCATAAACAATATAATATTTTCCATCTTTTCTAGTCTGAACTTCAATATTCCATTCTTGATCAACTATCTCGTCTTCTACTCCATACATTTCATCAACTTCAACTATATCTTCTTTAGGAATATCTTTTAATTTCTGAGCTATATATTCAATTAAATCATCAATACCTTCTCTTGTTGCAGCAGATATTTTAAAAAGCTTTAAATTATTCTTTTTACACATATCTTCAATCTCTTCTATTAATTTTTTATCATTTGCTACATCCATTTTGTTTGCAACAACAATTTGCTCTTTATCTGCAAGAATTTTACTATAACTTTTTAGTTCCTTATTTATTTTGTTAAAATCATCAACTGGATTTCTTCCCTCTGTTCCTGCTGCATCTAAAACATGTAGTAATAGTCTTGTTCTTTCTACATGTTTTAAAAATCTAATTCCAAGTCCAACTCCATCACTTGCACCCTCAATAATACCGGGGATATCTGCCATTACAAAAGGCTCACCAGTCTTTGGTCTTACAACGCCTAAAGATGGATCAAGTGTTGTAAAATGATAATTTGCTATTTTAGGCTTTGCAGATGAAACTATAGATATTAGTGTAGATTTGCCAACATTCGGAAATCCAACAAGACCTACATCTGCAAGCATTTTAAGCTCAAGTTCTAAATTTTTTTCTGCACCTTTTTTTCCCTGTTCTGCAAAATTTGGTACTTGTCTAGTAGGAGTAGCAAATTGAGCATTTCCTCTGCCACCTTTTCCGCCTTTTGCAATTAAGAATTCTTGTCCATCTTCAGATAAATCTGCAACTATAACATTTTTATCTACATCTTTAATAATTGTTCCTTTGGGAACAGAAATATATAAATTTTGTCCTGACTTACCTATTTTTCTTGAACCTTCTCCTCTTTTTCCATCCTCAGCTTTAAATTTTTTCTTATATTTAAAATCTAGTAATGTACTTGTATTAGAATCGACTTTAAAATATACATCTCCGCCTTTTCCACCGTCACCACCATCTGGTCCTCCAGCAGCTATATACTTTTCTCTTCTAAAACTAACAGCACCATCACCACCATCTCCAGCTTTTACTGAGATTTTTACATAGTCTATAACCATTATTTTTTCTCCTATTCTTCAAAATAATTTATATTAATAGCTTTCTTAACTTCAGCCATTGTATTCATTGCTTTATATCTTGCTTTTTTAGTTCCCTCTTTAAGAATAATATCTACTTCTTTAGGGTTATCTTCATAATATTTTCTTCTCTCTTTTATAGGTTTTAAAAACTGAATAAGATTTTTTATCAATTCTTTTTTACAGTTAATACATCCTCTTGCTCCAGTTTTACATTCATTTGTAATTGTATCTAAGTTATCTTTACTTACTAATTTATGATAATAATGAACCATACAAACATCTGGATTTGCAGGATCATCCTTATGTATCTTTTTAGGATCAGTTTTAGCCTCCATTACTTTTTTAGTAATAGTTTCATCATCATCTACTAAAAATATCGCATTTCCTAGACTTTTTCCCATTTTCTCATTACCATCTAGTCCCTTAAGTCTAGGTATACTAGAAAGTAAATGTTCTGGTTCTTTTAAAGTTTCACCATAAATTGAATTAAATTTTCTAACAATCTCTCTTGTTTGTTCAATTAGTGGTAACTGATCATCTCCAACTGGTATTAAAGTTCCACCAAGTGCTGTGATATCTGCAGCTTGACTTACTGGATATCCTAAAAAGCCATATGTTACGCTTTCTCCACTTTGACCAAATAACTCTTTCTTTTGAGATATTTCTGTTTTTATAGTTGGATTTCTCTCTAATCTAGATACTGTAACTAGATTTGAATAATATATAGTAAGCTCTGCTATTTCTGGAATCATAGATTGTATAAATAGTGTTGCTTTATTAGGATCTATTCCACACGCAAGTAAATCTAAAGCTAGTTCTCTTACATTTTTTCTAACTTTTTCCGGATTATTAAAGTTATCTGTTAATGCTTGAACATCTGCAATTTCTATATACTCATTATATTCATCTTGCAATTTTACCCAGTTTCCTACAGCACCAAAATAATGTCCTAAATGCAAGTTACCCGTAGGTCTAATACCTGTTAAAATGTTTTTTTTATCTTCCATAATTTCTTCACCTCACGTTACTACGATATTATACAATAAAAGTAAGAAAAAATCTATAAAAATGCGTCATTTTCTTTAAATTATGTATACTTTAATCATAATTTACTTTTATTTATTACCGCTTTTTCTTGACTTATAATAAATCGCAATATATAATATGAGTGAAGAAAAAAAGATATGTAAAATAATAACTATTATTTTAGCTTTAAATATAAATTATTATTTTATATATTAAATTGTTAAGAAGGAGGAATTTTTTTATGAGTAGGAGTAATAAAGCAGAGATGTATTTAGATGTCTTAGCACTGCATAAAGAAGTAACTGGATCATGTATTTCATGCATTGCTAGATTTCCAAATGGTCAAAAAGTAAAATTTCTTGTTGATTGTGGTCTATTTCAAGAAGAAAAATATCAACAACTTAATTACCAATTTTCATTTGACCCAAGCGAATATGATTTTTTGTTAGTAACTCATACCCACATTGATCATATTGGCAGAATTCCTAAACTATATAAGGAAGGATTTAAAGGTAAGACTTACACAACCAACATAGCAGTTGAACTAATGTCTGCCGCACTAAATAACACTGCTGAAATTCTTTCATCAAGTATTCAAAAAAATTCAAAAAGAAAAGTAATTGTGGATTCATCAATTCCAATTTTTGATTCTTCAAAACCGCTATATGACTTAGATGATGTATCATATGCAATGGAAAATGTTATAGGAAAAGACTATAACCAAACATTTAAAGTAAATGAGCACATTAGCGTTACATTACTAAAAAATGGTCATACTCTAGGATCTGCATGTATTCTTGTTACTATTAGCTACAAAGGTCAAAAACCAATATATGCTCTTTTTACAGGAGACTACTCACCAGAAAATATGTTTTTTGATGTAAATGACATTCCAAAGAAGATTAAGGATTTGCCAATTAGTATAATAACAGAATCAACTTATGGAACCACAAGTAAAAAGAGTATTAAGCATATTTTTGACGACCTAGTGATTAATTCAGTAAAAAATAAAGAAACACTAATTATTACGCTCTTTGCTTTTGGGAGAATGCAAGAAGTAAAATACAAATTAATGAAACTTCAAGAAAAAAATTTGCTAGATAAAAACATCAAAATTTATTGTGATGGAAAACTATCATATAAATATGATGAAATATTCTTATCACATATAGATGAGCTAAAAATTAAAGACTTTCTTCCTAAAAATATTCATCAAATCAATGATTATAACGAAAGAAACGCTTTACTTTCTGATAGAACATGTAAGATAATTCTTACCACATCAGGCATGGGAAATTATGGACCTGCGCAAGTATACTTGCCATACTATATTTCTAGACCTAAATGTACAATTATATTTGGTGGATATACTGCAGAAAATACTCTTGGTAGAAAACTTCAAGATGTAAGGGATAATGACATTTTTGAATTAAATGGTGTAATGACAACCAAAAAAGCAAGCGTTCATTCAATTAATGAACTATCCAGTCATGCAAAACAGGAAGATTTACTCCAATTTTTACAAAAATTTTCTAATTTAAAACTAGTATTAATAAATCATGGTGAAAATCATGTAAAGGAAAGCTTTGCTAAAAAAATTGTTGAAGACATTAATCCAAAAAATGTAGCAATACTTGGACCTGAAAATTATATAAGAATTGGTGCACATGGACTAATAAAATCTTATATTGCAAATAACTACCTTAACTAGTACTAAAAAAGAGATGGAAAAATATTTTCCATCTTTTTTTAATAAGGAAGTATTTCTATCCTTTTTTCCTTATTCCAAAATTTACTACTAGTTATAACCCTTATTCTTTTTCCTTTTGATTTTGAATATGCAGAAAATAATTTTGCAAAGTTTATGCAGTAAAATATTCTATTTATAAATCCATTAGGAGTAACAAATATATTTACCGCTTTATTTCCTATATCTTCCACATATTTATCATAAAAGTATTTTACTTTATATCTAAGATCACCAATAATTTCATTTTCGCCTTCAAAATGATCAATCCCATCAATAAAGTCTTCTATTAAAGTATTACATTTTTTATTTTTATCTCTAAAGCTTCCATCAATTAAATATCCATTAATAAAAAATGTATAATCTGTAATATTAGTAACATTTTCTCTCATTGCATATATTGAAGATAAAAAGCCAGGATATAAAAATATTTTACTCAAAATACTATATATGAGCTCTGCTTTTTCTTTATTAGAAAGATTATCCTTCCTAAAGTTATATATTCTAACTACTTTTTCGTCTCTATTTATATAAACGTCCCCTTCAAATTCTTCCTCTTCTCCATATTCATTATCTGCATACAAATAAATCTTATTTGACATCTCATCAAATATTACATCTAAATTATTCTTTTTAAACATTTCTTTCTCTCCTTTTTAATTATTTTTTTCAAGAAAAAGATTCCTTTTTCTCACACATTATTCCATACACATTATTATTTTACCATAATTATGTAAAATAATCAATATAAAAGCAACTAGATTACTCTAGTTGCTTGTTAATTATTCTTCTACTGGATATACGCTAACTTTCTTGTCGCTTCTTCCTTTTCTTTCAAATTTAACGACACCGTCAACTTTTGCATATAAAGTATCATCGCTTCCTATGCCAACGTTAGTACCTGGATGAACTTTAGTTCCTCTTTGTCTGTATAAAATGTTTCCAGCTAAAACGAATTGACCATCAGCTCTTTTTGCTCCAAGTCTTTTAGCTTCACTATCTCTACCGTTTCTTGTAGAGCCGCCTCCTTTTTTATGTGCCATTTATCTCACTCCTTTTTATTCACATTACGTTTTACTAATTATTCAGCTGCTTCTTCAGTAGCTTTCTTTGCTCTTGTTCCAGTTGTTATTTTTTCAATTTGAATCTTTGTATATGGTTGTCTATGACCTCTAATTTTTCTTTCATTTTTCTTTGGTTTGTATTTAAATACAACAACCTTTTTAGATTTTCCATGACCAACAACTGTTGCTTTAACTTTTGCTCCTTTAACAGTATCAGTTCCAACAGTTACTTTGTTTCCGTCTGAAACTAATAAAACTTTATCAAAAGTAGTTGTCTTACCTTCTTCTAGTTCTTCTAGTCTGTCAACAAAAACAATATCTCCTTCTTGAACTTTGTACTGTTTTCCACTAATTTCAACTATTGCGTACATAATGTTCCTCCTTATTCTAACTTGCTCTCGCCATTAAGGTAGTTTACACTTTTTAACCTGTTCTGTGCGGAATACGTGTATTATTTTAACATAATTATATATAATTGTCAACTTTCTTTTATAAATTCGTCTACTTTTTTACTTGCGTCAAAAAATACATCTTCTAATTTTTTTAGCTCATCATTTTTAAACTTCTGTAGAACAAAATCAACCATATCTTGTCTTTCGTGTTTTAGACCTCCAAGTCCAATTCTAATTCTTGATATATCTTCAGTAGATAACATTTGAATAACGTTTTTCATACCATTATGTGATCCTCCACTGCCCTTTTCTCTGTATCTAAAAGTACCAAATGGAATATCAATATCGTCAAATATAACTAAAATATCTTTATTATCTAATTTATACCATTGTTTTAATTTTGAAACTGCATTACCACTTAAATTCATAAAAGTAATTGGCTTTGCAAATATAATTTTCTCATCATTTAATTTTATTTCTCCAACTAATGCATCACACAGATTTTTTTTTACCTCTACATTATATATTTTAGATAAATAATCAATAAAAAGCCATCCAACATTATGTCTTGTTTGATTATATTTTTCACCAGGATTTCCTAGTCCTACTATTAATTTCATTATAAATTTACCTTCCTTTTTTTACATACCAAAAAAACTATCTCTTTTTTATTCCTACTTTTATCAAAAACTCTTGAAAAAATAAGGATTTTATAGTATCATTATATATGAATTAGTTTAATATGTCAATTAGACGTTTGATAACTATTTATATTACTGAAAGTGGTGATTTCGTTTTGATAAATGATCTTTTTAAGAAATTACATATAAAAGCTAAACCTGAAAAAGTTTTAACATATATTCTCTATGCAATAAGTATAATAGTTGCACTATTTTCACTTGCACAAATTTTAAGTTTAGCTTCTGGAAATATTAGAATAAGTGATTGGGTAGATTTAGATTCATTGATGCCTTACTTTACATCAATACTCTATATACTTCCACCACTTGCATTCTCGTTTTTTGTAAATTCTGGTATTCCAAAAGGTGATAATAATAAAATTAATATGTTTATATTTACATGTGTACTTTTAGCTTTGCCGGTATTATATTCAATTACTACAATGGTAAATTGGATAGCTTGGCAAATACTAGAAAATTTACCAAAATATGAACTTGTTTTGCGCACTTATCCAGAATTTATATCACCAGCTATTAGGTCCATCTGTTTAATAGTACCATTTTTATCAATCACTAAAATATTAGATTACTTCTTATCTATATACAATAGTGAAGATTTGACAAAAGCAATTTCTGGTTACGTTGGTCTAACAATAAATGGTGGTAAAAAGAAAAGTGATGCATTTGATTGTAACACAGTAATAGGAACAGCAAAAGGAACTTCTCTTCCTATTGTAGTGCCAGAGAAAAAACGTTACGAAGCAACTTTAGTACAAGGTGCTACTGGTACTGGTAAAACCGCAACAGTATTACTACCAATGAGTGCACTTGACCTAGAGAAAAAATTCTTCTTTAGAGAATATGCCAAAAAGATTGGTTATTCTATGTTAAAAAGAGGAATAGCATATATGAATGGTCCATACGATAACAAATATGTAAATAGGAACTTTAGTCTTAATTTGTTAAAACCTAAAACTGGTATGGAAGAACAATTCGAAAATGAAGTTGAACCTCTAGTTCAATATAAAGATAATGCAACAGGTACAACAACATATAGAAATTTAGGTATAACAATAGTTGAAAATGATGGTAATTTTATTTCACAATTTATTGGAGTTGCTAAAAATTTTGATATAGATGTATTATCAATAGATCCAGCAAGTCCTGAGACAACATTAAGTATCAATCCATTTGCAATTCCTGATCCTGCAAAAGCAGCTTCAATAGTAGCAGATGTACTTATGGCAATGTATGGAAGCGAATCAAAAGGAAGTAGCGATCCATTCTTTACACAAGTAACAATAGACGCATTCCAAAACTTAACAATATTACTTAAAGAAATGTATCCTATTCTTCACAATGGAGAAATGGCATCTCTTGAAGATATGTTAGAGTTACTATATAACTTTGATGCAGTAGAAGAAATGACAGAAGAAATGAAAAAAATACCGGAACTAGAAGTAAAATATAAACTTCTAATAAAATATTTCGAGAAGAATTTCTATAAACCAAGTCTAAATATTAATGGATATGAAATTCCAGGAACACGTGGTAGTGGTAGAAAAGATACAGAAAGATTTTTATATGGAGCTATTACTCAACTTAACAACTTAATTCGTAACCCAGGACTTAAAGCAGCTCTATGTGGAAAACAAAATGTAATAGATTTTGACTTAGCTCTTGCAAATGGTAGTGTAATAACTGCTTGTTCAAGAAAAGGTGATCTAGGTATTATACAAGCTAAAGCTTTTGGTATGTTCTTTATCTTACAATTCCAGGATGCCGTATTAAGAAGAAAAGGAAATGAAGAT
Source organism: uncultured Clostridia bacterium (assembly GCA_944387385.1). GTDB lineage: Bacteria > Bacillota > Clostridia > TANB77 > CAG-465 > CAG-465. The sequence continues at coordinate 21,485 of CALXES010000015.1, forward strand.
TCTAGAGTTCCTCACTTCTTATACATAGATGAATTTCCAGAATATATAACAAAAGATATGGATGTAATGTTTACTCTATTTAGAAAATACAGATGTGGTGTTACAGTAGCAATACAAAACTTATCTCAACTTGAAAAATCTGGTCATTCATATTACAAACAAACAGTACTTGCAAATACTAAGACTCAAATTGTATTTGGTGATACTGTACCAGAAGATACAGACTACTGGTTTAAAGCATTTGGTATGGAGAAAAAAGTTGATAAATCAGTTGACTACAATCTTAAAGATGGTGAAATGGTTGATTCAACAAAAATTACTGTTAAAGATAAAGAAAGAATTAAGAAACATAAACTTGCTGAACTTGGATTTGGTTCTATGTTCTATAAAACTAAAAATGCTAGTGGTAAAACAATATTTGGTGAAGGTAAAACTTCATTCCTTGCAGACAAATATAAAGAAAAACAAAATACACTTATGTTTAACTTTGAAAAATATATGATGTCTAAACCAGATACACCAACAATTACAATGAATGATAGTGATAATTCTACAAACGATGATGCACTATTTGGTGTAAATACTTCTAGCAGACTAAAAAAAGAACTTCAAAAAGAAGAAAATAACTCTTCAAATGTAAATACAAATCCAGACTTTATTACTATAGGTAATGATGATAATCAATCAGATGATATTGAAATAGTAATTGAAGATGGTGGTGTAACTCTTGATCAACAAGGTAATGGAAGTGCAATAACAGAGCACTATGAATCACCAATAATAAAAAGGAACAAAAAATAATATATAAAAAAGATTCTCTTATCTTTAAGAGAATCTTTTTTCGTATAAGAAACATTCATTAGTTATATTTTTTATTTTACTGAATTCCATTTTTTCTAAGACTTCTTTTTCAAATGCATTTACAGCATAAGAATATCCAGCTATTATATTGTATCCTTTTTTCTTTCTAATATTTATAAACTTATTTATCTCTTTAATAATCTTTTCTATACTATCTTTATTTTGATACTCATTTTTTAATACAATAGAATTTATATTTATATAATAATTCCCCTTTTTAATAAATGGTACAATATCACTAGTCTTATAATCGTCATATATTTTATCAATATCAAATATATACTTATATATATTCTTTTTTATACTAAGTATATTTACATATCCTATTACATTGTTTTTTTCTTTTATTAATATATAGCTATTTTTTTCTATTTTATATAATTCAAACATCTTATCTTTAGTCCATAAAAATTGATTATCATATGATTGCTTATCTAATTTATATAGATTACTTATAGTATTTTTAGAGATATATTTTCCCATTAATGTATGTACATCTTTTCTATTTAAAAATTTTTTATATCCATATAATATAATACTTAAATTAGATATTACTAAAGTTAAGTCTGACAATACTCCAGCATAATCTAATATTACTAAATCATATATTACCCATAACAAATTAGAAAAAAAACCGCCAACTACTGCTGCTTTTTCACTAATTATTATCGTATAACCATCAATTAAACTAGCAAATATTGGAATAAAACAAAGTAAACCGTCATTTGAAACTATTGCTATTAATAAATATATTGGGATTGTTAATATAAATATATATCTATCTTTATCGGTTTTATAATATCCAAAACCTTTTAGAAGTTCAAAAACACTTATAAGTAATCCAGACCATGCATTAAGTAAAGCATAACAAATACAATCTAGTAAAGATGAAATTAATTGCATTAATAAAACTTTATTGACTTTTTTACAATGATAACTAAATAAAAAGATTACCCATGAAATTATTCCTAAGACTTGTGCTGTTATATACATTTCTTCCTCCTATATAAATAAACTTAAAAAATCTTTTTTTCATATAAAAAACACTCATTAGTTATATTTTTTACTTTAATAAAGCCTAATTTTTCTAAAATTTCAGATTCAAAAGAGTTAACAGCAAAACAATTTATTTTTATTATTTTAAATCCTTTATTAATTCTATATTTAATAAATTTATTTATCGCTTTTGTAATTTTTTCAATAGAATCTTTATTTTGATATTCGTTTTTTAATACTATAGAATTTATACTTAAATAATAATCTTTCTTTAAATTAAAAGATACTATATCTTCACTTTTAAATGAGTCATATATTTTATCTGACTCCATCATTTTATTATATACATCTAAATTTATGTTTAATATATTTACATATCCAATAATTTCGTTTTTATCCTTTATTAATATATAACTATTCTTTTCAGTTTTATATAAAGAATTCATAATATCTATATTCCACAAATAGACATTATCATAATAACTTCTATCTAAATCATATAATATTTTCATGGTAGCTTTTGAAATATACTTTCCACTAACTGTATATACATTATTTTTATTTAAAAATTTCGTATATCCATATATTAAAATACTTAAATTAGATATTACAAGCATTAAATCTGTTAATACAACTATATAATCTAAATAATATAGATCATATATAATCCATAATGTATTTGATATAACACCCGTTATAACCATAAGTTTTTTACTTTTTAATGCTCCATATCCATCTAATAAACTAGCAATAATTGGTATTAAAATTAGTAAACTCTTTTCAGATATAAACGCAATTAAAATATATATTGGAATTGTAAAATAAAAAATGTATTTGTCCTTATCTGTCTTATAATATCCTATTTCTTTTAACAATTCAAAAGCACTGATAAATAGACCTCCCCATGCGCCTAATAAACCATAATTGATGCAATATAAAACAGAAGATATTATTTGCATAAAAATAATTTTATTTAAATTCTTAGAATAATAACTCAAAAGAAAAAATACCCAAGCTATAGCACCAACAACCTGTGCTATTATTTCAATATTCATAAAATCAACCTACCATATAAAACTCAATATTATTTTTATTATATTGTATAAAATTATTTTAGTCAAATATAAAGATGGATTTAAAATAAATCCATCTTTACTTGTATACTTTATATATTATTTTACTAATTTTCTCTTTCATATACTATTAAAGTTCTTTCTTTCCCTGTATAATCTAAGCTTTTTAAATCTTCTAACGTATTTTTTATACTTTTTTTATTATAAAAAAATGGCTCACATCCATCTGAATAAGCACAAATATATTTAACATTTTTTAAATTTACTTTATATGTATCAATATAATATTCAGCATTTTCTTCTCCTGAGAAAGCACCAAATGATATATCTTTTCCCTTATATTTTTTTGCAGGATTATTTCTATATTCCCTTCTTATCATTGATCTATCTTTGGGATTATCCCAAGAAAATTTATTTTCTTTTGAATAAACATATTTAAGATATTTTTCAAAGTAACTATGATTGTTAATTGTTGTAAACACAGTATTATACTCTGAATCTAATAATGTTATATGGCAATCACCTAAAGAAAAGCAATATAAATAATCATCTACAATTATTCCTCCAACAGCTTCACAGCAATAATAATCTTCTTTTAAATAATCTATATTTCTATTTTTATTTATATTTTTTAATGCAAAATTACAATGCTTAGCTACTTTTAATATTACTTTCTTATTAATTTGATCATGTGAGTACCTATTGATTTCATTTATAAATGTTTTACAAACTATTTGTGCAGCCTTAGATGCACCACTTGGATTTGGATATTTTTTAATCCAATCCTTTGCCTCATCATAAGTATTAGGATATATTACAGCTTCACCATATATATTATCTCTAGTTACTCCATCAGCAACACAAAAGCTTAAATTATTTATATCAAAGCAATCTTCAACTACAGGTTTTAAATTGTTTTTAGTAAAAATAACATTGTCAAGTATTTTATCATATTTTAACTTAAACACTTTCTATACTATACACCTCGAATTTTTACCAAAAAAAAATTTATTAATTTAATTTATAATCCTGTATTTTTTCTCCTCACATCCTATCTTATCAATTATAGTATATAATTCTATAATTGATGACATAAATTATACATCAATTTTAAAAAGAATTCAAGTTACTTATATAATTTTTTTACAATAAGAAACTACTAACAAAATAATTTGTTAGTAGTTTAAATTAAAGCTATATTATTTAATTTTATGCGTATTTTATGCATTCTTTCCACAACATTGTTTATATTTCTTTCCCGAACCACATGGGCATGGATCATTTCTTCCTACTTTTTTCTCTGCTTTTACAGGTTTTCTTTTTGGAGTATCATCTCCTGCACCACTAGTCATAATGTTAGTAACTCTATTATTCATTTTTACATTCATTACTTCTTCTTTTTTCTTTGGTCTTAATGAAAATACTGCTTTAACAGCTTCTTGTCTTATATCTTCATTTAATTGCTCAAACATGTTATATGATTCAATTTTATATGCTTGAAGTGGATTCGTTTGTGCATAAGCTCTTAGACCTATACCTTCTTTTAATGCAGTAATAGCATCTATGTGATCCATCCATTTTTGATTTACTGTATTAAGTACTAAATATTTTGCAATTTTATTAAATTGATCTTCAATATTTAAATTTTTAGCTTCATCGATTCTCTTTTGATAAATAGTATCAACTTTTTCTTTTAGCAATTCAACCATATCTTCTTCATTTAAGCTTTTAATATCTTCTTTAGAAATTATATTGTCTTCACTAAATAAATTCTTTAAAATTGCATTTACAGCTGAATAGTCAACACTATCTATATTATCTGCTGAAACAAAATATTCATTAGCAATATGTTCTAATAATCCTGAATAAAGTTTTTTTACAATTTCAGATATATTTTCAGATGCAATAACTTCTCTTCTTTGAGAATAAATAATCTCTCTTTGTTGATTCATTACATCATCATATTCAAGTACATTCTTTCTTATAGTATAGTTTCTTCCTTCAACTTTCTTTTGAGCTGTTTCTATAGTATTAGTTAACATTTTTTGTTCAATAGGCATATCATCTGGTATTCCTAAAGCATCAACTACTGCCGCCATTTTCTCAGAACCAAATAATTTCATTAAGTCATCATCCATAGCTATATAAAATCTTGAAGCTCCCGGATCACCTTGACGTCCAGAACGACCTCTTAGCTGATTATCTATACGACGAGATTCATGTCTTTCACTACCAATAATCATAAGTCCCCCAGCTTCAATTACTTTTTCTTTTTCTTTTTGAACTTCTGGTCTATATTTATCCTCAATTTCTTTCATATCTTTTTTAGCTTGAATTATTCTTGGTTCCTTATTTTCTATTGGTGTTATTGCAAGTTCTATTTCTTCTGGTTCATACCCCTTTTTAGCAAGTTCACTTCTTACCATATATTCTAAGTTACCACCAAGCATAATATCAGTACCACGTCCTGCCATATTTGTTGCAATTGTTACAGCCTTATATTTTCCTGCCTGTGCAATAATTTCTGCCTCTTTTTCATGGAACTTAGCATTTAATACTTGATGTGGTATTTTCTTTTTCTTCAATAATCCACTTATAATCTCAGATTTATCTATAGAAACTGTACCAACTAAAACTGGTTGACCTTTTTGATAGCACTCTTCTACTTCATTAACTATTGCATTAAATTTTGCCTTTTGAGTCTTATATATTACATCATTATAATCTTTTCTAATTACTGGTTTATTTGTAGGTATTTCTACTATATCAAGCTTATATATGCCTTTAAATTCATCTTCTTCTGTTTTAGCAGTACCTGTCATACCAGCAAGTTTATTATATAATCTGAAGTAATTTTGGAAAGTTATTGTTGCAAGTGTTTGAGACTCGTTTGCTATAGTAACTCCTTCTTTAGCCTCGATTGCTTGATGTAGTCCATCACTATACCTTCTTCCATCCATTATACGTCCAGTAAATTCATCAACAATTAAAACTTTTCCATCTCTTACAATATAATCTTTATCTCTTGCCATAATACCATATGCCCTTAAAGCTTGGTTTATATGATGTGATATTGCAAGATTAGATACATCAGACAAAGACTCAATTGCAAAATACTTTTCTGCTTTTTTTGTTCCTGTATTTGTTAAAGCAACAGTCTTTGCCTTTAAGTCTACAATATAGTCATAATCATCATCTGAATCATCAAATTCTTTATCATTATTTTCAACTATTTTTCTTGGCTTTAATGTCTTAACAAAGCTATCCGCTCTTTTATATAAATCACTTTGTTTGTTAACATTACCTGATATAATAAGAGGAGTTCTTGCCTCATCAATTAATATACTATCGATTTCATCCACTATTGCATAATTTAACTCTCTTTGAACCATAGACTCTTTATCCATAGTCATATTATCTCTTAAGTAATCAAAACCAAATTCATTATTTGTTCCATATGTAATATCTGCTTGATAAGCTTTTCTCTTTTCTTCTGGTGTCATATTAGGAATAACTAGTCCTACGCTAAGCCCTAAGAAATTATATAATTTTCCCATCCATAAACTGTCTCTTTTTGCTAGATAATCATTTACTGTTACAACGTGTACACCTTTTCCAGATAAAGCATTCAAGTAAACAGGTAGCGTTGCAACTAATGTTTTACCTTCACCAGTTTTCATTTCAGCAATTCTTCCTTGATGTATAATTATACCACCAATAAGCTGAACCCTAAAATGTCTCATTCCTAATACTCTACTTGAAGCTTCAGCAACAGTTGCATATGCTTCTGGCAAAATATCATCAAGAGTTTCTCCATTTTCTAGTCTTTTCTTAAACTCTACTGTCTTTTCTCTTAATTCTTCGTCTTTTAAGCCTTTTAATTCTTCTTCAATTGCTTCTATTTTATCAACAAGTGGCTCAATTCTTTTTATTTCTCTACCACTATAACTGCCAAATATTTTCTCTAATAGTTTCATATTTTTGCCCTCCAACTATCCCACATTATATCATAAATATATAAAAATTAAAATAGATATCGAATTTTTTTGATAAAATCAAAATATGTAATAAATTTTAATTCTGATTAATATATATGTAATAGAATTAATGGAGGAAATTTTATGTTTGTTCTAAATATAAAAATGGATTATAAAAAAATAATATTAGCTTGTATAATATGTGCAGCAATTATTGCTTCAATTATTGAATTTGCTGTAAAAGATAACTTTATACTTACAAGCTCTAGTATAGATACCTATGATTATGAAATTAATGATGATAATTTTATATCTAATATAGAAAAAATACATAATAATTTAGATGAAAATATAGGAAAAACAATAAAAGTTATGGGATTTGTATATACCATGCCAGATTTTAAAGAAGGTTTTTTTGTTTGTGGAAGACATATAGAAGTAGATAGTCAAACACAAGTAGCAGGTTACCTTTGTAATTATGTTGGCGATATGACTCTTGTAGAAAACGAATGGATAGAAATAACAGGAAGTATTATAAAAGGAGACTACAATGGGGAAATTCCAGTAATAAAAGTAAATACAATAACTAAAATTCCTGCTCCAGCAAATACATTTATAAAAGGCAAAGAAAGTTAAAATTACTTTCTTTGCTTCTCTATCAAATACAAAAAAGAAGCATACTTTCTATGCTTCTCTTCTATCCTTTTTTCTTACCTCTTTTTTTATATCTTCTACTATAGTATTATCTATATCTTCGTCTTTAATTTCTGGTTCAGAATTTGTATCACTAAAACACATTCTAACCGTTTTTGAGTTTTTTATCTTTTCTATATGTGCCATAATAGTTGTATATAATGTAATATATACTTCTACATCATATCCCTCTTTTTTAATAAGTTTTTTTACATATTCAACAGTTTTTGTATCCTGTGGATTTGCAAAAGCAACTAATATTGTATTTCCATCTTTTTCAAAAGGCAATGCTCTGTATGTTATTATAATATCTGATGGTAAAAAATTTAACGGATTTATTGATAAATTTCTATCAATAATTGCTGATTTTACATTTAAGTTTGAAGATAAAACATCTAGTAAATCTTCTTTATCGCACATATCTAAAACATCAACAATTTCTCCAAACTTTAATTCAGAGTGTTCATTTTGATAATTTAAAACTATATTAACGTCCTTTTTTGTAAGAATTTTTCTTCTTATAAATTCCTCACCTATAGGTAATTTTTCATCATTCATATAACATCCTCCTATAAACATATTTTCTTTATTGCATAATAATTATATCATATAACAATTAGAAAAGTAATATTTTATAAAAAAAAGATGAAATCTTTCTAGACTTCATCTTAATTAGTCATTAAGTATGTAATATTAAAATCACTATCTATAATGTAATTATCTATATTAGTATATATACAATTATCTATACCAATAGTGATCGGAGATATAATATATCTAGCAACTTGCAAATTATCTTTTGCAACAGCAAATTTTTCTTCTCCATTTTCTTCTTCTTTTATAATATATCTATATTCTTCATTATCTTTTACAACAAAGCATAAATCCATTTTATTTATACTTCCAGTATTAGCTAGTTCAATTTCCTTATCTACATCTTTTTTTATATTTGCTATTATTTCCTGTAACTTTTCATTTGCATTTTTACAAATGTATTCAGATTCAGCCTTTTCATTTTGGGCCATAATATCCTCATCTCTTTTAGCAATTGTGTCATTTTTTATTTTTAATACTAAAAGTATAGTCATGCTTACTATAACAGCTACAAGTATAATTATTCCTAAAATACTTAGAAATTTTTTCATACAACTTTGCTCCTTATTTTAAAATTAGATTGTCATAATTACTATTCCACCAATCAGGCTCTCCATCTAATTTAACTTTTATAAGGTCACCCTCTACAACATAGAAAGTAACTCCTTCATAATCATTAACTGTTATTCCTAATGTTGTTTCAACATAATCCATGTTTAATTTATATGCTTTTGATTCTCCATCATAATCTTCTGCACTTGCTTCGTCTACTAATGCAGGTAATAAATTATCTTGATTATCTTTTATTTGTTCTCCATCAACAGTTTTTCCAATTAAAATTTCATCTTTAGAATATACCCCAAAAGCATCTGAATATGATGCTCCTACATAGTATGAAAGATTAGCTTGTAATTTCATAACATCATCAAAGAAATCTTTTCCAACTTGTGTTGTCTTATAGCCATTAGGCCCTAAAATAATATACGCAATTGAAAAACCTAATAATATAAGCAATATTATTATAACTAAAGTATTCTTTTTATTTTTCATTAAATTTTTTCACTCCTTAATTCTTCATAACCAATTTTATGGTATCATAAAATCAGATTTTTTTCAATAACATATTTTAATATTATCATCACTTTAAAAGTTAATCAACACAAATCTTGAAAAAAAGATATCTTAATGATATCTTTCACAATTTTCTCACATATCAACACTCTCTATAGTAATATTATTTGCATCTATATTTAATTGATCAACTATAGTTTGCATTATTTGTGCGGCCAAGCTCTCTGTTATTTCTGTAGTCTTTACAATTACATTAGCTTTTTCTCCATTTGTTATAACAATAACTATATCATCAACACCCTTTGATTTAATTATGTTTTCCACCATTAATACTTGATTTTTTTCTTCAATTAAATCACTTAGCTTTTGCTGATATTCTGTAATAGTATCACTATTAGAATTTGCATTATTTATTATTTCTGAATAATTATTTGCAAGTTCTGAATACATATTATCTCTATCGTTTCTAAATGATGATATTTTGTCTTCCTCTTTATTCTCACTATAGATATCAACTTGATCATTATTTGAATTTACATAAACAGTCTGACCTAAATCTTTTTCTCTTTCTGGATTATACTTATAATTAATATAGCCAGCAATTGCTACCATAAAGCAAAAAGATAGTGCTGCCATACTGAACTTTTTAATTTTTTCTTTATTTTTCATATTTACCTCCTATTTTTCAAATATCTGTACTTTATATGATGCAATTCCAAGTAAATTTCCTATTGCTGTTGATAGTCTTTGTTTTATATCTGAATTTTCTACACCTTTTCCCACAACTATTACTCCTTCAACACTTGGCGTGTTATACATTTGTATAATAGCTGTTTTATTTCCATCTTCTTCATTATACGCAACACTTTTTTCAATACTTAAAACATTTCCTTGCTCATTTAAGGTTTCTTTTGTATCATAAACTATGTCATTACTACCATTATTAGTATAGTTTATTACTATTGATGCTTCTGTAATTCCGGAAATCTGATTTATTATTTCAGATAGCTTCTCTTCTAAAGTAGTATTACTTGATGTCTGCTCATCTACTTCTTTTTCTACAATCGTTTCTTTTTCTGTTTTATCCTCATTAAATATATATTTTATGCTTATTAAAAGTATTACTAATAATATTAACAATAGTATTAAATTTTCTTTTTTTCTTTTAGGATCTTTACCAATATTTTTTATTGTATCTAAATAGTTCATAATTAACCTCCCTTTTGTAGATTTATTTTATCTTTTTCAATATCATACTCTTTACTAATAAAAGACAAAATATCAAATGAGGTATCACCATATAAAGTAATATTAATCTTTTCTATATTATATGTATCTGTTATTTCTATATTTACATCTACATTATTATCTATATTTTTGGATAATTTCTCTTTAATATCATTTTCCATACTACTAATAAAATTCTTTTTAACATTATTTTCATTTACATTCTCATAATTAGATAAATTTGTATAGTTAACTTCAGAACTACCTAAATTTGTTGCATTTAAAATTATATTTTTCATATTATCTATATCTGTAGACTTAATAGCAGATATTACAGGTCCTATTATTACTATTACTGTAACTATTCCAATAAGAGAATAAATATATTTTTTAAAATTAGTATTAGGTAAAATCATTCTTATAACCGTAAATAAAATACCAATAGCAAGAATTGAACTTATCCAATTTTTAAAAATATCTAACACATATATCCCTCCTATCCGCTTATTGTACTAATTATCCCCATTATTATTCCTGTAGACATAACAAACAATACCATTATACCAATCAGTACACCCAACATATCTTTATACACTTTTGTAAATCCTTCTATAAATGAACCTATTGTTTTATCTGAGTTAATTGGTTCACTAAGTGCAGTAAGTAACTTGTATAGTACAACAATTATAATAAGTTTTATTACAGGAACACTAACAATTAATATAACTGAAACTAAGGCAACAGCTCCTCCAACTTTTCCTATTAATTCGGTTGCTCCAAGTACTGTATCTAAGCTGTCAGATAAAAATTTTCCAACTACCGGAACTGTATTTGATACAATATTTTGTGTTGTCTTAAAATAAATGTTATCTATAGATTTTGTTACAGTTGATTCCATTGATAATATCAAAATAAATATAGCTATAACTGAGCTGAAAATATATAATGATGACTTTCTAAATATTCCAGATAGCTCGTCAAGTCTAATATTTTCTGATATTTTTGATACAATGTTTATCACAATAGATATAGTAAAAAATGGTATTACTACATATTGAGTAACAACACATATAAAATTTGAAATAAATAAAATTAGTGGCTGAATAATTCCTGTAGATGTAATTTTACCACTTGCAACTAATATTCCCATTAAAAAAGTAGATACAACTTGCATTACTGTGCCAAGCATATTTATTAAATTTCTAAACATATCTATTATTTCTATATAATTTTTCAAAAGTATAGAACTAACACAAATTAATACTACAAGTTTACTAATTTTTACTATATCACTATTTTTATCTAACTCTAAACTAGATAAAACAGCCATAATAATGATTATTACAAAAATAGTTATAACACTATTTATACTCTCTTTAACTTGAATAACAAGATTTGATACAAATGTGTCTAATATATTTCCATAATCTAAACCTTCTCCAGACACTAGATCTGAATAAAGATCCTTTGGACTAAATTCTACAAGATTGTTTTCGTTTATATATTCCTCAAATACATTTAAGTAATTATCTACATCTAGACTATCAGAAACATTTTTGGTTACATCTATTTCTTCTGCAAAAACATTAAAGTTTAATAAGGCATAAGCATATATAAAACATAATAATATTTTTAAATAATTTTTCATCATACTAACTCAGTCACAATATCTATAAGAGATGCTACAACCGGTATTGATAATGATACAATTATAACCTTTCCTGCTATTTCCATTTTATTTGCTATAGCACTTTCTCCTGCATCTTTACAAATATCTTTTCCAAATTCAATAATATATGATATGCCTATTACTTTTAATATTATTTTTATATATGTACTATCAATTGATGAATTCACCATTAAGGAATTAATTAAATCAATTACACTTTTTAATTTATCAAAAACAAATAGTAAGATTATTACTGATGAAGCAACAATACACATAAGTGCTATTTCTGGTCGTTGATTTTTTAAGATAATAATAAGCGAAACAGCAATTATCCCAAAACCTATTACTTTAAATAAAGCCATAATTTTCTCCTATAAATTAAAAGTATCTCTTACTGTGTTAAACAGTTCACTTATTTTTGAAATAACCATCATAAGAACAATTATGACTCCTGTAAGTGTCGTCATCATAGCTTGATCCTCTCTTCCAGCTTTTGATAAAACTTGATTTAATACTGCAACTAGTATTCCAATACCAGCAATCTTAAACAATAAATCTATATCCATATGCATTCCTCCTTATATGAATATAACAACTATGATTAATCCTGTAATAACTCCTACTGTTTTATATACTTTTGAACTTTTCACTTTATTTGTATTTGCCTCTTTAATTTGTTTTTGCACTATAGTAATAGCATTTTCAATTATATTATTTTGTGAGTCTATATCACTTCTTCCTAAATTTTTAAGTGTAGATATTATAATATCTTTATCATAATCATTTAGTTCTTCTAAAGTATTAACATTACTTGTAATACTCATATCAACTTTATTACTTCCATACTCTGATATATCAAGTGCTATAGCACCAATAACGTCTTTGAGTTTAGAACTTAAACGCTGTCTAGAAATTTCAAACGAAACGGGTAAACTATTTGCCATATACACCATCTCATTTTGTATCATTCTTAAAAATGTAATAAAGTCTGTTAAAATCTCCTCTCTTGATTTTAGAGATTTTGCCATTTCAATTCCTATGTAAGATGTTATACATAAAATTGCAATAGAAATAATTATTTTTATAAATATCATGCAACACCTCCTAATTTTTCTGTATCATATACTTTTTCTATAATGCCTGGAATTTTACCATTTGAAAGCACTATAATTTTAGAAAATATATTTAGATTTAATAATTCCTTTATATTCTCATTTTTAAGTATACTCTTTATTGAGTCACCGTGCATAGTAAAAACAACCTTTACCCCAGAGAGTATTGCTTCTTTAATTGCTATAATATCTTCTTTTTTCCCTATTTCATCTGTTGCAATCACATCAGGTGCCATTGAACGTATCATCATCTTCATTCCACTTGCTTTATTTACATTACTCATTATATCTGTTCTAATTCCTACGTCTAAACTTGCCACTCCTTCGTACACTGAAGCTATTTCTCCTCTTTCATCTATTAGTGCAACATTTTTACCATTAAAATTTAATGATGGTATTCCATTGCTAATCTGTCTAATAATATCTCTTATTAAAGTAGTTTTGCCACATCCTGGAGGCGATACAATTAATGTATTTAAAAAATTATTCCCAGATATAATTTTAGGCAACACCATATCTGCACATCCATAAATTTGTCTTGCTACACGAATATTTAAACTACATATATTTTTTATATTTTTTATTTTTTTATTTAAATATAAAACTTCTCCGCTTATTCCAATTCTATGTCCACCTCTAATTACAACAAAGCCATTATTAATATCATTTTGTATAGCATAAATTGAATTTTTTGAAACATTAAGTAAAATATCTAAAATTGTTTTAGGCGTAATAATACAATTTAAAACCATTTCATTTTTACCACAAATAATTATCACTTTACATTTTGTCCTAAGTCGTATCTCTGTTATATTTTGGCTACAGTTTAATTTTATGATTTCATTTGAAATATAACTTGGTAAAATCCTAAGTATTTCATCTATCATAATAACCACCTCTTATATATTAATGTTATACTACTTAGTAATTGTATAATTTGTAGAAAAATAATTAATATAACTAAAAATATGTTCTAAATTTAGCAAAAAAAACAATAGTAAAATAATTTACTATTGCTTTTTTTCTACTCAAATAGGCTAAGAATTTCTTCTTTTGACATTTTAGATATAAATGTTTTTCCTGATTTTATAACTGACTCTGTAAGA
>CALXES010000016.1 GCA_944387385.1 uncultured Clostridia bacterium
ATTAGTTCTACATCCCAGTTTCCTTCTTCATCATACTTTGCTACAAATTCATGTGGCTCTGTATTTAAATCATATATATCTGGTGCTTCAACTTCTGTATATGTATATGTTTTTCCATCTTCAAATAGTGATACTGGTATATATCCTTTTCCTTCTTCATCTGTTATTGATCTTAATAACAACTCATCATTTTCATCTCTTATTTCAAATACACAATTTGGTATTACTTCACCTGTAAAGATATCTGTTTTTGTAAGCATAGCTTCAACTATATCTTCTTCAATTAATGCTTGATATACCATTGTATCTTTGTTTGTATTATCTAATGTTACCTTTACTATCTCATCAGATAACTCATATCCTTGTGGTGCTTCTATTTCTTTTAAATAATATTCTCCTAATGGAATATTATTTAGTTCTACTAGTCCTGTATCATCCGTTACTATTACTGCTTCTTCAAATACTCCTGTTTCTTCATTTTTTATTCTTAATGCTTTTGTACAATCTTCATCTGTATATACACCATATTTTGCACCTGATACAAATTTTACCTCATTTTTCTCAAAATATTCTTTTATTTCTTCTTTTGTCATTCCTTTTATTTGATCTAGTATTGCTTGTACTTCTTCATCAAGTGTTGTTGTATCTATTTTATCTCCATTTAATATTATATTATCCATTGTTGTTGCTGAAAGTTTTACTAAAGTTATTGACGCACTCTCATAATCATTTGTAAAATCTGGTCCTTCTACTACTACAAATTCTTGATTTGAATTATCTGTATATTTTAATACAAAATCTACAGTTTCTGTACTTATTGTATATGGATATGAAGCATAAAGTTCTTTTACATAGTATGTTCCCTCTGGTAAATCTATTGTACTTGTTACATCTCCATCTTCATCTGTCCATATTAAATCTACTAGTGCATTATTTGGTATTACTTCTTCTCCTTTATAATTATTTATTATCTGTTTTGTATATACTCCAAATAATGCCTTTTTCTCTAATTTTTCTCCATTTGCATAATTAACATCTTCAAACAGTTTATTAAATGTTAATTGTAACTTTTGTCTATCATTACTTATATTTTCATTAAATGTTACAGTCTCTTTATATTGATCTTTATTTTCTAGTACTACATTTCTTATTTCCTTATTAATTACTAAACCTTCTGATGTTTCATATTCTTCTATTCTATATTCTCCAGGGAATAATTTTTCAGCAGTTGCATAACCTTCTGAATTAGTTGTTATATCTGCTACAACTTGCCCTTTTTTATACCTTAATATTCCATCTGGTGTATAAGTATCTTCTACAGCATATACTTTAAATTTAGCTCCTTCAATACCAACTTCTTTATATATAGGTGTAAATTTCTCTTCTGTTGTATCTTCTGAATCACTTATTGGATATGTTATATTTTCACTATTTGTATCAACAAATCTTTCACCTGTCTTATATATTTCTAAATTAACTGTAAGTGGTGTGTCTTTTACAGGCACTTCTATAACTAAAGATCCTGTTGCAATACCACCTTCTGGATATACTGCGTCTTCTTCAAGACCAGTTGCTATTTTATCTACTACAACTTTATATCCACTTACTTTATCATTTCCTAAATCTTTTTCATCTTCTGGTATTCTTAAATCATCTTCTAGGTAGTATCCATCTGGTGCTTGTGTCTCATATACCACATATTCTCCTGGCTGTAACTCTTGTGGTGTATAAAAATATCCATCTGCATTTGTTTCAAATTCTTCTATATATTCTCCTGATGGTGTTTCCATTAAACTTACCCATTTTGAATTTTTAACATCCCATATTTTAAATTTTGCGCCATCAAGTTTAACATTTTGTCCTGTTGTTTTATCTTTTTTTACAATTCTTAGCCATGCTGGTGTTGGCTCATCTGATACTATTCTATCTTCTATATCTTTTTCATTTACAATTTCTACTTTTTCAGCTTGTATAAAGAAATGATTATGTTCATCATCATCGTCTTCTTTTATTTCTGTTATTGTATATTTACCATATGGTATTGTATATGGATCATATTCTGCTAAATCCTCATTTCTAAATTCTGCATATCCATACTTATTTACAGTTGCATCATAATATACTTGTCCGTCTGAAGAATCTAAAGTAAGTCTTAATACTGCTCCTGCTGCAGGAGACTCAACTGTTGAATCTGGATTATCTTCGTATTTCATAACTCTTACTCTACCTAAATTTGGTATGTTAATAAGTTTCTCCAAAGATACAACAATAATATCTTCTCCTTGTTTTTTATTATCATATGATGCAACATATACTTTATCCCTAAATGTTACATCTTCTCCTGGTACCATTGCATCAGGATTTATTCCTTCTGGGAATGTTGTTTCTTTTAAATAGTATGTTCCTGTTCTCATTGTTCCTGATATTGCATATCCTGTATTATCTGTTGGTCCTATTATTACTGGATTTCCATTTTTATCTATATACTCTTGTGTTGCATCTTCATCTAAATACACTGTAAAATATGCTCCTGATACTTTTGCATCTGTCTTTCCTACTGTTTCATCTAATAATACTTTATTTACAGCTATTTTCATTTCTTTAGATTCGTCAATTTTAGTATATTCATATGTATAATCATTTTCTGATACAAACACTTCAAAAGGCTCTATTGTATATGCCTCATCTGGTGTTATATATTCTGTAACTGTATATGTTCCATATGGTATATTTTCTAATTTGCAAATTCCATCTTCTCCAGAAATTGTTGTTAAATATTCTTGTGAAGGATCACTTTTTAAAACAACTTTAAATTGTGCTCCTTTAAGATTTATTTCTGGATCATAATCTGTTTCACCTAATCTTTTTAATATCTTTAAATTTCCCTCTGTAATGTCATCAATTGCATCAAAAGTAACTAGCAATGTACCATCAGGTTGCTTTAAAGCATCATTTATATCTATTACATAAACCGTACTATTTAATAATGTTCCTGTTGGCTCAGTAATTTCTTTTGCATAAAATAATGTTCCTGGCAAATATCCAGTAGTTGCTTCTCCATTTACATCAGTTGTTATTGTTGTAACAAGATTTTTACATTCTCTATCTGAATAAAAACCATACACAGCTCCTTGAAGCTCTGAATCACCTTTATTTCCAGTAGTTGATGTTGTTGATTTTTTAACTTTTGCTTTCATACTTACAACTTCAATTGGTACAGAATTTCTAGTAATTGGTAAAGCTCCTTCAAATAATATCTGATTTGTTCCATTAGAATAAAATCTTGATACTTCAGGATTATTTTTACCAAATCTTTCAATGATTATATCACCTTTAAAATATCCACTAAAATTGCTTGATACACTAATTACTAAATCATTTCCTTGTTTAGATACATTAACTCCAGTTGGTAAATTTGATAAAGTCTTGTTAATATCATATTCTGCTAAATTAAATACTCCATTTGTATCAGTATATCTAATAGTTTCTCCTGGATATATAATATTGTCAGTACCTGCAGTTTGTACAAAATTTGGCATTAAATTATCTTTAAAGTTTTCGTAATAATTTACTAACTCTATATATCTTTGTGCTGCTGTATTAGTTAAATTTATATCCCAATATGATTCATACCATCCATCGTTAACTCCATCACCATCAGAATCAATATTATCACCATGAGGCTGTTTTAATATTCCTTTAGCAGAAAAAATACCATTATTATTAGTATCTGTATTCCAAGTACCATAATTCATATCTAAAAATCTATATCCATCTTCTCTTCTTGCAAGTGGAGTCTTAGGATCATGAGCCTGATTTTCTTGAAAAGCTGATGAATAACCTGTTGTTTGCGCCCAAACAAACCATTGTGTTGCAACAATTGCTGCATCTTCATTATAATGATAAGTTTTCTCCCACATTGAAGCAATATTTAGTGATTTTCTTATTTTATCATTAAGATCATTATAATAATTTATAGATGTATTTTGTCCATCTCCCCATGAATATGTTGATATCATATCACTAATTGATAAAGTGTTTATATTAAATTCTTGTAAATAGTATCTCTTTCCTTCTGCTGTAATTACCCTCTTTTGAATACAATAAGCTCTTCTTTGCTCACCAGTAGTGGTACTATTTAAGTAAAATTTATCTACACTCAAATAATTTTGATCAGCATAATCACCACATTCAAATCTATAACCTGTATTTTGTCTTACAGGAGTAAGTATCCATTCTTCTGCCTTTACATTAGTTCCTAATGCAAAAAAGCAACAAAATACTAAGACTAAAATTATTCTTATTTTTTTAGTTATTTTCATATATACTCTCCTCTCATAAAAAAAATAATAGTATAATAAATTACATTATATTTTTCTGTTTATTTAATTATATAATAAACAATTTTTTTTGTCATTATTTATAGTTTTGCTGTGTAAATTTCAAGAAATTATATCATTTTTATATATATTATATTTCGTTTTTTTTGCATTAATATTTCAATAATATTGTTTTTTTACTTATATTCTAAAAAAATACTGCTAACACATTAATTTGTGTTAACAGTATAATATTTAGCATTGATTAGAACAGTTACAAGAATCAGAACCATACCAATAATCATTTAACTGACTATTAGTACAACAGTTGCAACAACAATTATCTTGAGTATTGTTATTAATATTATTACAAATATCTCTTAAACAACACCAACAACAGCACCAAGATGAATTATTATTTCTATGACAGCAATTATTCCAATTATTGTTACGTCTATTACAGCAGCACATAATATTCCTCCTTTATATATAAGTGTTTAATACACTAATATATTATATGAGCAGTTTATTTTTTTGCTACTGTTTGTCCCTTTAATTTATACTATTTTCTTTACGCTTCTTCTTAGCATTTTTATTTGTTCTGTTTCATCAAAAACAGCTTTAATACTAGCTTTTAAAATATCATCATGATTTATTTCATACCAGTCTATCACATAACCACAGTCAAAACAAATCTCACGAATAAGCTCACGAATTGTTCTTCCATTTCCTTCTCTAAAAGGATGTAGTACATTAAGTTCTGTCATAATATATGATAATCTTATAATAAAATCTTTAAATGGCATTTTCTTCATTTCTTCTATATTTATTTTTGAAAAAATTTGTTTTATATTATCTTCAATATATTCAAATTCAGAAAATCTAAAATTTCCTTTAGTAATATTTTCTTGCCTATATTCTCCAGCAAAATAAAATATATCTTCAAATAAATATTTATGTATAAACTTTAATCTCTCTGGAGTATAATCCATTTTTAAAGTATGAGTACTAATAGTTGCAATTTTAAATGCAACCATTCTAGTTTCATACTCTTTTAATAGGTTTTCATCTTTTATACCAAGTTTATTTTTTAAGACATCTGTTCCCTTATACGTATATTTAGAATTAATTGCATCATACATTTTTGTCATTCATCTTAGATATTATATCTTTTTTAATAATATCTATTCCTTCTTGTTCAGTTATTTGATTATCTAAAAATTGATTTATAAGAGAAACATCTTTATCTTGTAACTCAAAACCTTCCATTGCCATTGTAGCTTTTATATTTTCAATAAGCTTTTCATCATTTGTTAACATTAAAATCACATCCTTTATAATTTAGAGATTGTGTCTTCCATTCTAGCTAGAGTTATATCTTTACCTAATAATTGCATTATACTGTATATATCTGGTGTATTTTTTCTATTTGTAACAGCCATTCTTACAATTGAAGAAAAATCTGCAATACTTCCAATATAATTTTCAGGATTTGCTTTATATTCTTTCATATTTATACAAAATCCTAATTTTTGTGCAACATCTTTCATTCTATCAAACCATTCATCTTTAGTATCATTTTCATTATATGCCTCTTTATATGCTTCAAGAGACTTCTTAATAACATCTAAAGTTAATGTATTTTTTTCTTCAGGTAATGTCTTTATTAAATAACCTTGTTCTTTAAGTTCATTTAAATAATTATCTTTAAAGAAATATCTAAATGTTGGCTCAACATCTTCCCATTTATATATATCTTTTCTAATTTTTGTTGCATTATCTCTTTCAAGTCCAAAAACTTTCTTAGCATAATCTAAATCTTTATTTAATAAGTCATAAAATTCCTTATTATATTCTTTAGACCATTCAAGTACATTTCTTAATACTTCTTCACTATTCATTTTTGCAATAGCCTCTTTAGATAGATCATTTAATTTAGGGATATCTAAAAGAGAACCAGCACTGCTCATTTTATTAAGTTTAAATTCAAAATCTTTATATGATTTATCTTTATTCTTAGATTTCCACATTTCAAAATCTGAATTTAAAATAGTCATTAAATAATCATTAAGTCCTTCTACTGGATATCCTGCAGATATGAAATATGATACAGCAGCAACTTTATCTTTTCTTTTAGATAATTTTCTTTTTGAATCTCCATCTTTAATCATAATAGTTGGAGTATGAATATAGTGTGGTGCTTTAAAGCCCATAGCATCAAATAATTGTAAATGCTTTGGAACAGATGGAAGCCATTCTTCTGCGCGAACTACATGTGTTGTACGCATAAAATGATCGTCACAAATATGTGCAAAATGATAAGTTGGAAGCCCATCTGATTTAATGATAACTATATCTTCATCATTATCTGCCATTTCAATTTTACCTCTTGCATCATCTATAAAACTAATTTTTTTAAGATGTGACCCATTTGATCTAAACCTTAAGATGAATTTTTCGCCATTTTTAACTCTTTCTATTGATTCATCTATAGAAATATTTCTACATTTTGCATAAATTCCATAATACCCAGGTATTACCTTATTTGCTACTTGTGCATCATGTGTTTTTTGTAGCATTTCTTGTGTGCAAAAACAAGGATAAGCTCTACCAATTTCAATCAAATGCTTAGCACATATTCTATAAATATCTCTTCTTTTAGATTGAGTATATGGTCCATAGTGTCCAACTTCTTTATCTTTTCCAACTACTCCTTCATCTGGCATAAGATCAAAATGTTTAAGACCTGCAATAATTTCATCTACTGCGCCCTCTACTTCTCTCTTTTGATCTGTATCTTCTACTCTAACATAAAAAACTCCTTCACTTTGAGTAGCCAACTTTTTATTTACCATTGCTTGAAATAAAGTACCTGTATGCATCATTCCTGTAGGTGATGGCCCAATTCTTACAACTTTAGCATCAGCTTTTAAATTTCTTTCTGGATATTTTATTTCTAAATCATCTACTGTTTCATCTACATCTGGGAATATTAAATATGCTAGTTCATAGCATTTTCTCTCGTATTCTCTATCCATTTCCATATAAATAACTCCTTTTCCATATTATAATTATTTCTTATCCATATCTACATCCATAAGGATTGGTAGTACCATTGGTTGTCTTTTTGTTTTTGTATAAATATATTTTATTAATGATTCTCTAACCCTAGATTTTATTACAGACCATTCTCTTACATTTTGTTCTTCACATTTTGAAAGTTCTTTTTTAGCTACTTCTTTAATTTCTTCAATTAAAGGTTCATTTTCTCTAACATATACAAAACCACGAGTAACTATATCTGGTCCAGAAACTACACGTGCTGTCTTTCTATCTAATGATATTACCACAATAATCATACCATTTTCTGATAATAATTGTCTATCCCTTAGAACAATATTTCCAACATCTCCTACTCCAAGTCCATCAACTAAAACAATTCCAGATGTAACTTGTGTAGTCATCTTAGCACTATTTTTATCTATTTCTAAAATTCTACCATTTTCCATTATAAATATATTTTCTTTTGGAACACCAGTATCAACAGCAAGTTGACCATGTTGTTTTAGAAATCTATATTCGCCATGTACTGGCATAAAATATTTAGGTCTAACAAGACTTAACATTAATTTTAATTCTTCTTGACATGCGTGACCAGATACGTGTACATCTGCAATTTGACTATATATTACTTCTGCACCTAATTTTTCAAGTTCATCTATAACTTTACCTATTGATTTTTCATTTCCAGGTATTGCTGATGATGAAAAAATAATCATATCATCTGGTGTAATTTGAACTTTTTTATGCTCTCCAGCAGACATACGTGATAATGCCGCCATTGGTTCTCCCTGTGAACCAGTTGTTATTATAACTAACTGTTCTGGATTATATAAATTTATCTTATCTATATCAATTATTGTTCCCTCTGGAGCATTCAAATATCCTAACTCTTGTGATACAGCAAGTACATTTACCATACTACGACCAACTACAGCAACTTTTCTCTTAAATTTTACTGCTGAATTAATTATTTGCTGCATTCTATGAACATTAGATGCAAATGTTGCAACAATAATTCTCTTATTACAGTTTGTAAACAATCTATCTAGCTCTTTACCAACACTTCTTTCTGACATTGTATGTCCCGGTCTTTGAACATTAGTACTGTCTGAAAGTAAAAGTGTTACTCCTTCTTTACCAATCTCTGCAATTCTTTGTAAATCAATATATCCTCCATCAATTGGAGTATAATCTACTTTAAAATCTCCTGTATGTAATATTGTTCCAACTGGTGTTGTAATAGCAATTGCCATTGAATCTGCTATAGAGTGGGTTACCCTAATAAATTCTACTTTAAATTTTCCAAATTTTATAACTTGTCTAGGCTCTATAGTTACTAATTTTGTTTGTTTATCTAAGTTATGTTCTGCAAGTTTTACTTTTATTAATCCAAGTGCCAATTTACTTCCATAAACTGGTACATTTATCTTCTTTAAAAAATATGGTATAGCACCAATATGATCTTCATGACCATGTGTTATTAAAACAGCTTTTACTTTATCTTTATTTTTTTCTAAATATGAAATATCTGGTATAACTAAATCTACACCTAACATTTCATCTTCTGGAAATGCTAAACCACAGTCTACTACAATAATTTCATTTTCATATTCAAAAACTGTTAAATTTTTTCCAATTTCATTTAAACCACCAAGTGGTATTATTTTAAGCTTTGATTTAGAAAAAAGACTGTTTTGTTTTTTTGTCTTTTTCTCTACTTCTTTTTCAATTGGTTGAATATTTTCAATTATAATTTCCTCATTTTTTGAATTCATTAACTTTTCTTTTGTATCTTTTTTTAATCTTTTATTAACATTACTTGTTTTTTTACTACTACTGCTTTTTTCTTTAACAGATTTAGCAGTACTTTTGCTTTTGTTATTATCTTCTTCCATTAAATCTCCCCTTTTCTATATACTTTTCAATCTGCATTTTAACATAACTTTTTTACCCGTACATTTATTTTAATAGCAATATTGCCATTCTAACTAAATTAAGATATATCACGTAATAAGACTATATAATTATACCATATATACTTTTAAAAGTCAATTTTACATAAAAAGAAAAAAGATGTAAAGTTACATCTTTTTAATTTGAAAAAAATCTAGTATCAATAGTTTTAAAACTAGTATCTGAATATCTCACAATAACACTCTTGTTATTTTTAAAATAATTATTATCAGGTATATCAGATTCAAAATCTAAAGTTTTACCTGATTTTATTACCAAGCCTTCAAAAAAACATCCTGCATACTCAATTGTTTTTTGAATAGTATATCCCTCTTCATCACTTAAGAAGTATATTATTTGTGCTGGATATAAGTCTCTTTCTCCATTATTAGTTATATATCCTGTAACTTTTTTTCCATCATTTGTTATATCTAATGATATTTCTTCAGGATAATAATTAATAATGTCATAATCTACAGATATTATTTTTAAGTCTAAACTTTCTTCTGTATTAAAAGCTACAAACTTATATTGTTCATCTTGTTCCATATCATAAAGTTCATATGTTCCTTCACCTAAGCTAAACTCAACTTTCTT
The DNA here is from genome assembly GCA_944387385.1 of uncultured Clostridia bacterium. GTDB lineage: Bacteria > Bacillota > Clostridia > TANB77 > CAG-465 > CAG-465. Next base: position 9,933 of record CALXES010000016.1, read on the forward strand.
TAGATATTTTCCTGAAGTATTTTTTATTACTATTTCATAATTTTCCGTCTTATATTCCTCTTGATATTCTTTTTTAGAACTTATTATTTCAAGTATTTGTTTTTCTTCTTCAACAATATTTGTCTTTTCTTCTAAACTAGAACTAACTACATCCTCTTTTTGTGGATTATTACCAAAAAAACTTGTATATAAAAATACACCTCCGCCAACAACAATAGCTCCTATTGCTGTTCCAACAAGTAAACTCTTTAGATTCATAAAATCTCTCCCTCCTATAATTAAGGCCAACAATTAGACAAATACATTAGTTTTTTAGCCTTTGTAAAATTTTAATACATTTTAATTATACCACTTTTAATAATTTATGTCAACTTTATTGACTTATTGTCCTATTAGATGATATAATGAAATTGTAAATTATATATTTACTACTAATTAATTAAATAGGAGGTGAGAATATGTCTAAAAAATTAAGTAATAGTGACTTGTTAAATATATGTAAAAGGTATGCTTTGGATAACATTTCAATGGATGTACTAGCTAAAGAATATAACTGTTCCTCTAGCAAAATATCTAAATCTATCCATAAAGCAATAGTATTTCGGTATTATAGACCTAGATATGGCTAATACAATTATGATTAAAGCAGCAAACAATATGGATAAAAAAATGAGAGAAAAACGGATTTAGACATAAATCTTACAAAGTAGAAAGGAAATATAAGCAACTTATGGAAAAGGCAGTAAAAAGGCAAGTTTTGCTTTGTAAAATTGAAGAATTAGAATATAAATTAAATATTTATGATGATTCGTATTCCGATGCAGATGAAATTAATTTTTCAAAGGAGGATTTAGAAGCTCAACTAGATGATTTAAAAACTCAGCTAAAAGAAATTGAAAAAGTATAACAAAAAATGACTGATAGAAAACTATCAGTCATTTTTTTATATAAATTATTTAATATTAAAGAATACTTTTTCTCCATTATATTGAGCTGAACTTCCAAGTTCTTCTTCTATTCTCATTAATTGGTTATATTTACATACTCTATCTGTTCTTGATGGAGCTCCTGTCTTTATTTGACCAGCATTCATAGCAACAACAAGATCAGCTATTGTAGTATCTTCTGTTTCACCAGATCTATGAGAAACAACTGCAGTATATCCTGCTCTGTTAGCCATTTTAATAGCATCTAATGTCTCTGTAATTGTACCAATTTGATTTAATTTTATAAGGATAGAATTTGCTACACCAAGCTTAATTCCTTTTTCAAGTCTTTCTGTATTAGTAACAAATAAATCATCACCAACAAGTTGAACTTTATCTCCAAGTTTTTCAGTAAGTAGTTTCCAACCATCCCAATCTTCTTCTGCAAGAGCATCTTCAAGTGAAATGATAGGATATTTAGCTACCATGTCTTCCCAGAATGCAACCATTTCTTCTCTAGTATACATTTTATCTGTTTTCCAGAAGTAATAGCATCCTTCTTTTCCTGCTTTTTTAGCTTCATCGTACATTTCTGTTGCAGCAGCATCAATAGCAAGTTTAAAATCTTCGCCTGGTTTATATCCAGCCTTTTCTATAGCTTTTACTATAAATTGGAAAGCTTGTTCATCAGATGATAAATTTGGAGCAAATCCACCTTCATCACCAACTGATGTTGCAAGTCCTTCTGCTTTAAGTACAGATTTTAAGTTGTGGAATACTTCTGCACACATTCTTAAAGCTTCTCTAAATGAAGGTGCACCAACTGGCATAATCATAAACTCTTGAATATTTACAGTATTATCTGCATGTTTACCACCATTTAATATGTTCATCATTGGAACTGGTAGTTCTTTAGCATTAACTCCACCTAAATAATTATATAAGCTTACACCTAAAGCTTCAGCTGCTGCTCTAGCTACAGCAATTGAAACGCCTAAAATTGCATTAGCTCCTAATTTTCCTTTGTTTGGTGTTCCATCAAGAGCAATCATAGCTTCATCAATTTCAACTTGATCTAAAGCATTCATTCCTTCAATTTCTGGTGCAATAATATCATTTACATTATCTACTGCATTTAATGTACCTTTTCCAAGATATCTAGCTTTATCTCCATCTCTTAATTCTACTGCTTCAAAAGCTCCTGTAGATGCACCAGATGGAACTGCAGCACGACCAACAAATCCTCCATCTACTACTACTTCGACTTCAACTGTTGGATTTCCTCTTGAGTCTAAAATCTCTCTTGCATAAACTGTTTCAATTTGTAAGTATTGTTTCATTTAAAATTCCTCCTTATACTTAATAATTTATATAAACTACACAATATCACGTAGTTTTTGCCTTCTTTTTCTCTCTTCTGCTTTTTGAAGTAATTCAAGCTTTCTATTTTGATACTTTTCCTCTACTTCTCTTTTATATTCTTCAATTCTAATTTTCTTATCTTGTTTATCATATTCTTTAATTCTTTGATTTAATTCATACTTTGGTATTGAATAGCTATCATCTTCAATATAATATCCAAGTTCAGCTTTATACAATTCATCTTCTTCAATTTTTTCGTCATACTCTTCTAATATTTCTTCAGATTTTTCTTGAACATTATATGTCTTTAAAATTTCATCCGAAATATCATATATTGTTTTTCTTGTATCAAGCCAATCTATATCTAAATCTTTTCCATATTTTCTTACTATATTTCTTGACATGTATGTAAATATTGCCACAAATCTTTTAGGTGTAATCTCTTTACTAAAAAGCCTTTCTCTTAAGTCTTCTGCTAAATCTTCTAAATCTTCTCTTATTTGCTTTTTCTTCTCAGTACGAATTTTAGCCTCTTTACTTGCCTTTTGCTTTTGCTCTTTTTCTTTTTTTCTTTCTGTATATTTTTCAAATTCCTCTTTAGTAGCTCTATCATAATATACAATACGATTACAATTAGGACATCTAATCTTTAAAGGACTACTTCCCTGAACAACATAGTAATTAAATGGTTTCAGATATTTAGGAGGATCAGAAAAATTATACATAGTTCCACAAATTCTACACACAAAAATTTGATCTTGATGTTTTACTTCACTCTCTTCGTCTTCATCAAATTCTTCTTCAGAATCATATTCATTATTAATATCCATAATTATCTTACCTCCTATATATTATTAATACTAATTTAACTCTACTAATGGTTCACCAGTCATTTCCTTTGGTATTTCTTCTCCCATCATTTTTAATAAAGTAGGTGTTAAATCACAAAGTCTACCATCTCTTACAGACTTTACTCTATTTGATACAACAATTAAAGGTACATCAAAAGTAGTATGTGAAGTTATTGGTTCTCCAGTTTTTAAATCTAGCATCTGTTCACAGTTTCCATGATCTGCTGTTATTAAAGCTTCTCCTCCAACTTCTTCTATTTTTGAAATTACTTTTCCAATACACTCATCTAATGCTTCAACTGCCTCTATTGCCTTTTCAAGATTTCCAGTATGACCTACCATATCCCCATTTGCATAGTTTACAATTATTACATCACATGACTTTTCATCAATAACTTTCAATAAGTTATCTGTAACTTCATAAGCTGACATTTCTGGTTTTAAATCATATGTTGCAACTTTTGGTGAATTAATAAGTATTCTTTTTTCACCTGGATATGGTTCTTCTTTTCCACCATTAAAGAAGAAAGTTACATGAGCATATTTTTCAGTTTCAGCTATTCTTAATTGTGTATATCCTTTTTTAGAAATATACTCTCCAAAAGTATTTACTAATACTTGTGGTTTATATGCAATTAATACATTCTTTATAGTCTCATCATATTGAGTCATTGTAACAAATAATAAGTCATTAATTTTTTTAGTTTCAAAATTATTAAAATCTGGTAGCATAAATTCTTTAGTTAACTCTCTTGCTCTATCAGGTCTAAAATTAAAGTATATTACAGAATCTCCATCACCAATAGTAGCTAAAGGTTTATCTTCTGAATCAGTTAAAATAACTGGTTTTACAAATTCATCAAACTCTTGAGATTCATAAGATGTTTCAATTGCCTTTTGAGCAATTTTATATTCTGTACCTTTTCCAAATGCAATAGCATCATAGGCAAGCTTTACTCTTTCCCATCTATTATCTCTATCCATAGCATAATATCTTCCAGATATAGTAGCTATTTTTCCAACTCCAAGCTCTTTCATTTTTTCTTCTAGTCTCTTAATATAATCAACTGCTGAAGTTGGTGGTGTATCTCTTCCATCTAATACCGCATGAACAAATACATTACTTATACCTTCTCTTTTTGCCATTTCAAGTAACGCAAATAAATGTTCAATATGAGAATGTACTCCACCATCTGAAACTAATCCTAATAAATGTAGATTAGAATTGTTCTTCTTTACATGCTCCATAGCTTTCTTTAATTCTTCATTTTTATAGAAATCACCGTCTTGTATTTCTTTTGTTATTCTAGTTAATTCTTGATATACTATTCTTCCTGCTCCAATATTAGTATGTCCAACTTCAGAGTTTCCCATTTGACCTTCTGGAAGTCCTACAGCCATACCACTTGTTCTTATATATGTATTAGGATATTTTATAGTTAATCTATCTAAATTTGGAGTATTTGCTAATTTAAAAGCATTTCCTCTTTCTTCATCATTTAGACCAACTCCATCCATAATCATAAGTAAATATTGTTTATTTTTCATTATCAAAAACCTTCACTTTCTAGCTTTACAGCATATCTATTATATCATTGTTTCTAATAATTTACAATAGCAACAAAATCATTAGTTAAACTTGCTCCACCAACTAAAGCTCCATCTATGTCACTCATATTTAATATTTCATTTGCATTAGAAGGTTTTACACTTCCTCCATATTGAATTCTAACTTTTTGTGCTGTATCTTCATCATACATTTTTGATATAACATCTCTTATATATTTACACATTTCATTTGCTTGCTCAGCTGTTGCTGTTTTACCAGTTCCTATAGCCCAAATTGGTTCATAAGCGATAACAACTTTATTTTCAATAGAATTTTTATCTATTTCGTTAAGAGATTCTTTAACTTGTTTTTCAACAACTTCAAACATTTTGCTTTCTTCTCTTTCTTCTAAAGTTTCTCCTACGCAAACAATTGGTGAAATATCTTTTTCCAATAATTTTTTAGCTTTCTTATTAACTATTTCATTTGTCTCATTAAAGTATTGTCTTCTTTCGCTATGTCCTACTATACAGTAATTAACTCCAACTGCCGCAAGCATATTTACAGAAGTCTCTCCTGTATAAGCACCTTTATCTTCATAAAATACATTTTGCGCTCCAAGTTTTATGTTTGTTCCATCTATTAAATCACTAATTCTATCTAATGAAACAAAATTTGGACATATTACAACATCTACTTCATCAGTATTTATTGTGTCTTTTATTTGAGAAACAAATTCTTCTGCTTTATTTACACAATAGTTCATTTTCCAATTTCCTGCAATTATCTTCTTTCTCATAATGCTACTCCTTACTATTCATCTTTATCTTCTAGTGCTTCTATTCCTGGTAATTTTTTGCCTTCCATTAGCTCAAGAGATGCTCCACCACCAGTAGAAACGTGACTCATTTCTTTTTCTAGTCCAGCTTTTTCTACTGCAGCAGCACTGTCACCACCACCAATAATAGTTACAGCTTGACTATCTGCCATTGCTTTAGCTATAGCATTTGTGCCTGTAGCAAATTTAGCTATTTCAAATACACCAACTGGTCCATTCCATACAACAGTACCAGCAAGTTCTATTTCTTTTTTAAACAAATCTATAGTTTTTGGACCAATATCTAGTCCCATAAATTCATCAGGTATATCATCTGGCTCACAGATTACTGCATTTGCATTCTCATTCATATCATCTGCAGCTACAACATCAATTGGTAAAACTAATTTAACATTCTTTTCCTCTGCTTTAGCAAGAATTTCTTTTGCCACTTCTAATTTATCATCCTCACATAAAGATTTACCAACTTTTCCACCTTGTGCTTTTACAAATGTGAACATCATAGCTCCGCCAATTAATAATGTATCTACTTTATCTAACAAGTTATTAAGTACAGCAATCTTACTAGAAACTTTTGATCCACCTACTATTGCAACTAATGGTCTTTGAGGATTATTAATTCCACCATCTAGTGCAGCAATTTCTTTTTCAATTAGAAATCCCGCAACAGAAGGTAAATAATGTGTAACTCCCTCTGTTGAAGCATGAGCTCTATGAGCACTACCAAATGCATCATTTACAAAAATCTCTGCAAGTGAAGCTAATTTTCTTGCAAATTCTGCATCATTTTTTTCTTCTTCTTCATACATTCTAGTATTTTCTAAAAGACATACATCTCCATCTTTCATCGCCATAACAAATTCTTTAGTCTCATCAGATAAAATATCTTTCAATAATTTTACATCTTTATCTAATAGCTCAGACAATCTTTTAGCTACTGGTGCCAAGCTCTTGTTTTGCCCAGTTTTTCCTAAATGTGAACATAAAATAACCCTTGCTCCGGCATTTATTAAATAATTAATTGTCTTTAAAGATTCAACTATTCTTTTATCACTTGTAATTTTTGAAGGATCTTCTTTACTAAGTGGAACATTAAAGTCACATCTTACAAGTACTCTTTTTCCACCAACTTGAACATCTCTTACAGTTTTTTTATTTAACATATTTTTTCTCCCCTTATCTATATTAAAAATAAGCTGGATTTGCAAAAGCATAACCAGCTTATCTATTAATTATTGATTATCAACTTCTGCCATATGTTGAGCTAAATCTAAAACTTTATTTGAATAACCCCATTCATTATCATACCATGATACTAATTTAACAAATGTATCTGTTAATTGAATTCCAGCTTTAACATCAAAAATTGATGTATGATAATCATGTATAAAATCTGAAGATACTACAGAATCTTCTGTCCAATCCATAATTCCTTTTAGTTCTCCATCACAAGCTTTTTTAACAGCTTCAACAATTTCATCATATGTAGCAGGTTTTTCTAGATTACATGTTAAATCTACAACTGAAACATCAACTGTTGGTACTCTAAATGACATACCAGTTAATTTTCCTTCAAGTTCTGGTATAACTTTTCCAACAGCTTTTGCAGCACCTGTAGATGATGGAATAATATTATATGTTGCAGCTCTTCCACCTCTCCAATCTTTCTTTGATGGTCCATCTACTGTTTTTTGAGTTGCAGTTACAGAGTGAACTGTTGTCATTAATCCATCTTTAATTCCAAAGTTGTCATTTATAACTTTAGCAAGTGGTGCAAGACAGTTTGTAGTACATGAAGCATTAGAAACAACATTCATATCCTTTGTATATTTATCTTGGTTAACACCCATTACGAACATAGGAGCATCTTTTGATGGTGCTGAAATAATAACTTTTTTAGCTCCACCAGTGAAGTGAGCAGATGCTTTTTCTGTTGTAGTAAACACACCTGATGATTCAACAACATATTCAACGCCAGCTTCAGCCCAAGGAATATCATGTGGATCTTGACAGTTATATACTTTTATTGTTTTTCCATCTATAACTAGATTTCCATCAACTTCCTTAACATCTGCATTTAATTTTCCATGTATTGTATCATATTTTAGCATGTATACCATGTAGTCTACATCAATAAATGGATCATTTATTGCAAGAACATCTACATCCTCTCTTTCTAGTGATGCTCTCATCACAAGTCTTCCAATTCTTCCGAATCCGTTAATTCCAAGTTTAACATTCATAAAAAATACCTCCTTATTTTTACAACCATTATTTTATATCACTAAAGCTTTTTTTTCAATAGTTTTTAAATAAAAAATAGTGTTTTTTTTCGCTATTTTTAAGGGTTTTACGCACTTTGGCATTTATTTATTTTTTTTGTCAAAAATTCATTGATAACAACGTTTTTTTGTGATAAAATATAAGTTTAAATATATTTGTTTTTATTGTTAATAAAACAAAAAATTATTAATTGCAAAGTAATATGCTCATTATTATGTAAATTCAAGTATATTTTTTTATAAAACACTTGACATATAATATTTTTGGGGTTATAATACCAGTCATAAGCTTTAGTGAACATACTTTGAATCTCTTTATTATAATAACTCCATTATTTATAATGAAGAGATTTATCATTATATAAAGCTTAAGAACAAATATATCATTATATAATTTTAATGCAAAACTCAAAAAAGATTGAATAGAATTTTTTCTATTCAATCTTTTTTATTTATTCAATTATCATGTTAGCATTATATTTAGTATCCTCATTTAATCTTGATGAAGCAGCAGCATTTTCACCTTTCTTTAATATATCAAGCGGTTTAGTAACTATTCTATATTTTTTAGAGTCTTTTTCTAGTTCAAATATACTTATACTGTTTTCAAGATCTTCTTCTAAATGTCTAAGTTCTGTAGTAAAATACATATCTTCGTCTGCAACTACCATTCCAACCTTTTTTATTATTCTAAACATTTCAGCTAAATGTTGTATATCTTCTCCAACAAATACAACTTGTGGCTTTTCTGCAAATCCAGCATCATTTTTAGCAAAGTTTTCATAAAAATCTGAATATAGTTGTACTTTTTCTGCAAACATGTTTTGCCAATCGTCATTTCTTCTTACAACTTCAAATACAAAATTTATTTCTTTTCCATCATCTTTTAATGTTACCATTCCACCAGTTGGTTTGAATTTAACATTATATTTTTTTGAATAAAGTAATATATTAGGATTTGCCTTATAAAAAGCAGCAACTTTTTGCATATATGCAATTATAACTTGATTTCCTGCTAACTTTCTTTTAACAGCAAAAGCTGGTTTTGTATTCTCTGTTGGTTGCCATGTTGTCGGAATATTTCTTTGTTTTAAAATGTAAGTTGCAATTTTATCTATACAATATGCTCTATATGAACTTTTTCCAGTTTCACTTTGGAAAAAGTATCTTGCAATAACTTTAGATTTAGTTAAATCTTCTAACCACTTTGCAACTTTTGTTTGTCTTTTATCTACTTCTATATCATTTAATTTTCCTCTAAGTTCTAATACCTGAGTTACTTGTCTAGAAGTAACATATCCAAACTCGTTTACAACTTCTAATGCTTGTATATGAGATTCATTTATATATCCCATATCCATTTTAAATACAACTTGATTTATAGACGCAAAACCTTCCTTTCCATCATAAACCTTTTTCTCATCTTGCCTTACAGCAAATGGAGAAATCGCTGTTTTTACTTCTTTATCATTTACCATTTTTCATCTCTCCTTAAATTTAATTTTGAAATAATTTTGGCTAATCTAGTTAATATACTAGAGATAACTAAATATTAATATATATTTAATTACCATTGTTATTATATAACATAAAAAAAATTAATGCAATATAATTACATAATTATTTTCTATAATTAATAAGAAAAAAGAATCAGTATTAACTGATTCTATCTTCTATTTTTTCTAGCTTGTTCTTTTTCAATTTGTCTTTGACGTTCTCTCTTATCTCGTTCTATGTCTGGATGTTGGTGACAATATGAATTAGGATCAACGTAATAGTTATTATATTCACAATAACATCTTCTACCATTTCTCTTGCTCATATTAAAAAACGGACAAGTTTTACAATGATAATATGAAAAATTAATTGATGGACCATAAATATTTGCCATATAGCATTCCTCCTTTATAAATTTACATCAGATATATTATTTTCAAGTGGCAAAATTATATCACAGTTTTAATATTATGTCAACACAACAAAAATAAAACTCTATATATTTTATACAAAAATATATAGAGTAAATTCTAAACAAATATATTATCCAATTATTATCAATTTTATTTTCTTCTTTTCTAGATTTATTTTCTTAATACTTACTAAAACTTTCTGATTACTTTCAATTCCATTTACATGTTCAGCTATTCCAATAACATTAGGTTTTAATTCAACGAAAACACCAGATTTAATTCTATTTCTTACTATACCTTCTACAATATCTCCTTCTTTAAACTCTTTTACATTTTCTTCAAAAGAGCCAAGTAATTCTTTATATGATAATTCTATTCTACCAGTATCTCTATCATATCTTTTTACTACCACATTTATTCTTTGACCTAATTTAAACATATCTGATGCATTAGTAAGTCTAGACTCTGACATATCTTGAAGTTTTAATATTCCAGTAACTCCACCACCTACATCTACAAAAGCAGCATAATCTTTAAGACCAACAACTATTCCTCTTAATTTTATTCCTGGCTTTAAATGCATATACATCCATTTTCTTACTTTAAGTTCAAGTATTCTTTTAGACATAATAAGATATAAGCCATTTTCATCTTGAATAATATCTTTAATACATACTGGTAATACTTTACCAACTTTATTTACAATAAATTTTTCTTCAACAAGTCCATCTTCACCTACAACACTAGATGCCTCACCTCTAGGAATAATCGCTTTTACATCTTTTCCAATTTTTCCTATCATATTAAGATTCTCATCTACTTCTTCTATATACATATCAAGTACCTGTTGATTATCTTTGATATTTTGTAATTCCTCTAAAGTCAATTTTTTTGAATTATTTTTTCTTTTTACATTACTTTTCTTTTTATTTTCCATAACCATTTTTTAGTAAATTATTACTTAATACCTCCATAAAAAATATAAGTTAAAATATACTATATATATTATTATATAATATTCATTTATTTTATGCAAGAAAAAAACGTTCAAAATCTGAACGTTATATAAATAGATTAAAAAACTTCAGCGTTAAATTTAACACCTACTTTACTCATAAGAAAAAAAATACGCAATTAAATTCAGCTTACAGAAAACAAAAATTACTTAATTAAGCTGATTTAATTGCGCTATTATAATATCACATTATTAGATAAAATGCAAGAGTTAATACAATATTATAAAAAATTATAATTTTTTATAATATTTTTCTTTATTTTTTAAATATGTATTAAATTATATAATGAAATTATCAATATTTTACTTAAACAAACTATATTTCAATTATTTCATATTCAAATGTTGAAAAAGTTTTATAATATATTTTTATAGCAAATTCAGAATTTGAATCATAAACTGTTATTGTAAAAATATCATCTATAAAATCTGTTTCATAATTTCCAAATGACATTAAAAATATAATACTACGATTTTGATTAATAAAATCTTCAAACTTACTTAAATCATCATATTTTTCTTTATCTGATAGCATTTCATATGCTATATCTGAATTATGTAACAATAAATTTCTAATATTATCAAATGTCCTTTTTCCAAACTCTTCGTATGAAATTGTTGGATTGGTATATAAATTTGCAGTACTTCCAGAAACATGTTCTGGAACAATATACGATATATCTTCTCCTACATTCAATTCTTTATATGACTTTCCTATATCATTTTCCAAACTTACATTAAAACATTGAAAACTTTCATCTATATATAAAGTATTTTCAAATTCCTTTGTTTCATAGCTTTTAGAATTTCTAAGTAATCCATTGATTAAATAAACTTTTGTATTTTCAAAATTAGTCACATAATACATATTATATATTTCTACACTATCATATTCATTTTTGCCTAAAATTGTATCAATATTTTCAATAGTAATTCCATATTTTTCTCTATATTCAGAAGTTAATAAATTAGATAAAGCAGACTTATAATAATCTAAATTAAATTCTACATTCTCTCCTGCATTTATAATACTTTCATCAAATATGAGAGAATAATATATGTAAAATTTTTGAAGACAAATTTGAGCCAATTCAAAATCTGATATTGAAGTTATATTTTGTACTTTTCCTCTATTTTGATTTTTATATTCAGTCACAAACTCTCTTTCTTCTGTATCATTTCCATCACGCTTATCTTTAGAAATATTAGCATTAATAACTAACATAATAGATACTATCGCTATAATAATAATTAAAATAAATAGAATTATTAAATATTTTAATCTGTTCATATATATCCTCCTTACTACAAAGCATCTGCCAAGCAAATAGAATGTGTAAAATAGTAGCTAGAATTAGGATTAGTTAATGTTGATTTACTAACAATATGAACTCCATACCATTCAATTCCACTTCCGCAATCACTTACTATTATAGAATCATCAGTAACAGCCTCAACAAAAGCTGTATGTCCACTTTTACTTCCTGTTTTATCGAAAGAAATAATTGAATATGGTTTAATTCCATCAATTGACCTATTAATTTTATCTGTTATCTTTAAGTGTGTAGCTGCAGCCTCTGCAGCACCTCTTCCATCTCCTGTATATGAAGCATTTTTTAATACCTGTGCCAAATCATCTCTACCTACAATATTAAAGTATAGTGCACCTCTTGCATATGACCACCAAGGACACTGATATACATATGAAGTTCTAAAAAATTGTGAATATTCTGGATTTAAATATCCAAAACTATCAGTATTATCATCATTTGTCATTGTTATAGCAGCTCCAGATGTAACATCTGTATCACAATGTACTCTTCCTGAAAATAAATTATCTTCAAACCATACTTGTAAATCTAGACAAGCTGCTTTATCAATTTCATTACCATTAACTAAAACATATCCTCCAGGTATTCCATCACTACTTCCCCAAAATCTTTTTAAGGTACTATAATATCCACCTTGGAATAAAGTGAATTCAGATCTCTGTCTTGTAACCCATCCTGGATATTTTCCTCCTCCATCATGACTGCCATTATAATAATAAAACCATTCCTTAAATAGACTATTTTCAAAATCTATCTCTCCCATTATTGTACTTGCCATTTCTGGAGTTTCACTATATTTTTCATATAATTCTTCAAATTTATCATCATTTTCTTGGTTCCAGTATGAATTATACAAATCAACAAAATTTCCCAAACTATATGACAAATAAGTATGTGAAACTAAAGCATGTATCTGATATTCTTCTAACTCTATTCCAGAAGTTGCAGCTTTTACATTATCTACTCTTCCCTGAATAATCCCTTCTTGTATCTTATCAACTATTTTTTTATCTATAAAATCACCATATTGTACTGTTGAAACATCAATTCCAGCATCTTTAAATGCTGCTGCATTTGCTTCCATATTTACACCATATCCAACAGTATGTACTCCATCCTCGGCATCATAAACTTTATAATAAACAGTTTTTTCATCATCTGTAGTCTTATTTTTGTTTTCGTCAAATCTTCCACCACCCTTGTATGAGCCATCTCCTTCAAAGGAATTAATATACATTCTCAAAAGTGATATACCAGATAAATAATTTGAACTAGAAGATGATGAACCAATAAATCCATATGTCTTACCATACATATACGGAAAAGTCTTATATGTCTTTTGTAAATCTTCCCAATTTTTTTTCAATGTGTTATAGCATAATGGCTCTAAATCTTCTCTGTTTATACCAATATATTTTGCATAAGGATCAGAAGTATATAATTTATATATATCAGGATTAGAGTTAATTAAATCAATTCTATTTAATTTTTTTCTTTCAGCCAAATCTTTATAATATTCATCTGATTTTTTGTCTTCTGAAAAATTACTTTCACTTATAGCACCATCACTAAGAGTTTCATTAAATTTTATCACATCTTCCTTTTCATAATATTCTTCTTTCTTTTCCTTCTGTGTCAATCTATCTTCCCAAGTTCTTGTTACATAGAATTTAGTTCCATTTCTTTCTTCATATGTGCCGTTACCAGTAAAAGTATATGTTATAGCTCCATTATTTCCAGATTTAGGAGCAGATTTTGAAGAATTATTCTCAGATGCAATAAGATTAGCAACTTGTTCTATTTCTAAAGAAGTACATTTAGACCTTCCCCCTATTACATTTGAAATTTTATTTTGCTCATTTTCTATACAATTATATAATTCATCTGTTGTTTCCAATGAATCTTCATTAACTCTATTATCCACATCATTTTGTGAATACATAATATATTCAAATTCTGTACTTATTTTTAAATCAAATATATTTGCTTGTGAAATATAATATTTATTCTGGTAAGTAGAACCAGATTGCTCTGGAATTACAGTTTCTCTTAATGGACTTGAAACACCGTTCTCATCTTGAGTAGTATTAACATGACCATCTCCAACAAAAGTAGGACTAACAGAGCCATATGAAATCTTATACGTTCCATCATTCTGAGGAGTAAACGTAACATTGAAAGTTGAAACATATTCTGTATAATCATAATCTAAATAATATGTTCTTAAAGTATATTTTTCTATATCATATCTATTAACTGTTATATCACTTAATGCATGTTTTATTATTGCATAAGTCGTCTCTATTGATTTATCATCTTCTTCAGACAATAATCCTGCAAAAAATGATGCGGGAATTTCGTAAGATAATAAGTATGGTCTTAGCAATGTTGAAAATGTTTCATATTTTGTATTATTCTGATCACTTGGATATTTTACCCCCAAATCAGTATCTTCTTTCAAAGGAGAATCACTACCATCATATCCATGTCCATAATGCTTCCACTTAACATTATTAAAATCATATTTACTTATAAGCATAATATGCTCATATAAAGATACTTTATCATCTGGACTTACTACTCTGCTATTTCCTGAAACCATATTTGAACCGCATTCAGTAAGAAGTGCTTTATATACATCTTTCTCTTGAGAATTAGAATCAACTTTTGAATATTCGTCTTTTAAATTATTAGTCATATTAGCAATGTCATTAATTGAAAAATCAAGAAGCGAACCAGATTTTTCATACGAATTTTTGGCAGCCTTTTGCTGATCAGTTAAATTATTTTCATCCCATGATTCAACAATTTCAGATGAATTATTTTTTATACTAGACATTGTAGTATCGTTTTTAAAAAAGTTTATAACAATTACAACTATTACTATTATTAATACTATTAATGCTATAGCAAGTAAAACAAATGGATTACTAATCAAAAAAGTTATCATTTTCATTGCAGCTTGTGCTAATAATTTAGCAGCTTTAACTGCTGTTCTTATCGCCGCCCTAGCAGCTTTAGCAGTTGTCTTAACAGCTTTTTGAGTTGCTCGAGTAGTTTTTTTTGCCACATCAGCTGTTTTTTTAGCTACATTAACTGTTTTTTTGGCAGCGTTAACTGTACCTCTTGTACCATTATAAAATTTATCTTTTAAATCTGAAACACTTTGTGAATCAAATCCTTTAGAAGTTTCTAAATTTTCTCCGTTATAACTAGAATTAGCATGCTGATTTAAATTATTTTGATCTTTCATCTTTTAGCCTCCTATTAAAATTCAATAATAATATCCTTGTTTTCTCCATTTATATTTATATTTAAAACCTGCATACCAATGCACTCATTATAATCCTCACTATTAATTGAAAAATATAACTCCCTTGTTATTGAAGAATTTGGCTGTATTAAATTATTATCTTGAGCGACTACTCCAGATAATTTATATATATCACCATTTTCTTTAATTAAAGAAAATGTATTAATATCATTAAAATCAACAAAAACATCAAATTCACCTTGATTTAAAACTTTAATCAAAAATTTAACAGAATCTTCACTCTTCTCAACTAAAGATAAATCAAAATAAATATTATCTATATCAGAACTATATCTAATTTGTGACGTATCTATATCTCCAATTTCTTGATCGAAAGATATATAATATTCATTAGGACTAATTTCAATAACATTAACATACTTATTATCAGAATAATTTTTATAATAATATCTAAATATATATATTTCATCTTGTTGAAATACCTCACTTGAGATAATTGCCACTGAATTTCCAACAAGTCCGTTATCAATTAAAAAAGATTTTACATTTTCTTGATTTAAGTTATTTTTTGTTATATAATTAGCATCTAATTTATTATATAGTTCTTCTGTGTTTCTAGCATTCAATAAGTTTTTTACTATATTTTCGTATTCAATTATCATATTTTCAGTATAGCTATAAGGACTAATTTTATTTATGATTTCATCTTCTTCATTATCGGAAAAACTTATAATAAATGTACATAACACCACTATTATTCCAATAATAATTATTAAAATAGTTACAAATGAAATAACATTTTCTTCATTTTCCTTTAAAAAATCTTTAAACACCTTTTTCACCCCTTAAACTATTGTAAATAAAAAACATAATACTGACTTCTATCCCAATCTAATTGAATTCCAATATAACCTATTGTCTCTTCACAAACTAACTCTACAATATAAATATTTGAACTATCATTTTCTTTATATAATTTTATATCATAATTTCCATTTTCTTCTATTCTATAAAAAATATTATTAATTTTCTCTTTAAAATCATTTTTTCTTAAATACTTAGAATAATTTTTGTCAATAATAGAATAATATTCTGCATCAATCTTTTTATCTGATGTTTGATAACTATATCTTAAATCACTAATAATGTTTTTCACTACTCCATAATCGTCTCTATTTGAATAATTTTCACTAAAATTTTGAATTAAAGTTTCTATATTAACATTTTTATAATCAATTTTATCAGAGTAAAGTTCAAAATCTATTTCCTCATTCCTCATTAGTACAATACAAATAAACATTATTAACATACCAATTAATAGAATAATTATTTTATTTTTCATAGAAAGATTTTCATAAAAATGCATTATTCTTTCCATTTATAACCTCCTATATATTATCAATATTATTTTTATTATTAAAATCAGATTTATTGCTATTAGCAGTAGGAGTAGTTGGTTTATATGCATTATTTCTTACATTAGTATGTTTTTTTGACCTAGTAGATGAAGAAGTAGTAGAGCTACTAGTTGGAACTTTATTCTCTGTTATTTTTTGTTGCTTTCTCATTCCTGAAACAATATTCATATTTTTATGATATTCATCCATATTTCCAGCCTTCTTAGCTTCTTTTGCTTTTTCATAAACCTTTCTTTGTTCTGCTGTTAATTGAGAAGATTTATTAGCTTTATTTTGATTTATCTTATTAGCTTGTTTTACAAGATCATCATACTTCTGTTGAGCCTCATTTTTCTTTTCAATAGATTTCTTAACTTCTCTTCTTCCTACACCATATTGGTATCCTAATTCATTAGCTGTTACGAGTGAACCTACTGTTACATCCGTAGCTGCACGTCCAACTTTATCACCAACACCAGCACCGATTAACATATCACTTATTACGTCATCTCCTCCAGTACCAAGACCAACTATACCGCCAACAGCAGCTCCACCTAACGCTCCAGCTGTTTCAGCTATACCTGATGCAGATTGCTTTAATCCTTGCAAAGCCTTTTGAGTTAGCTCATGTCTTTTTTTTCTATTTACTTCATCTAAATCAGGCGCATTAGCATTTTTTATTGCAGTAGTTAAATCATCTAAACTATAAGCTCCACTAGGAGTTGCCAAAGCGGCCATATTTCCTCCTGATACTCGACTGTTATTTGACAGGTTGTTTAATTGCATTCTTTTTTTATCAGCTTTTTCATTTAAACTTGCTGTTTCAGAATTATTTTTAGAAATTCTACTATGTCTTATTCCTCCTAAAGCAGCGCCACCCATCATTCCAACACCGCCAATTACTTTTCCTGCATTATTCAGAACACTACTACCTAATTTTAAAGCAATACCTGTTTTTAATAAAGAATTTTTTCCTCCCATCATAGAATCATCCATGACTCCAGAACCCATTCCAAAAATCTTTTTAACAAGTAATTCTACTTTAGGTACCAAAGCAAGAATAATTATAGCATATACTCCCATAGACTGCTTGGCCGCATAACTATCTCCAGCGCCAATATAAAGTTTTACAACTACAGATAACATAATAGTCAACAGTAATGCTTGCATACTTTGAACAAAAACTAATGAACAGACTTCTCTAAACCAAACGCTAAATATTTTATTTTTCATTAAATTTCACCTCACTTTTTTATGTTATATAGCACTTATAAAGAAATCATATATTACTACAATAGGTGCTAAAATTGTTAATAAAGTAACATAAAATACCCTCTTTACATAACTTATTAATAACATTATAGATTGTATTAAAAGTATCGCATAAAGTATTAAAGCAACATAATTAAACTTATCTACATCTTTTATAGTCTCAACTTGACCTTTAAAATATTCTCCCAAAGAAGATATTATATTTGCTATAGCATTAGCATCACTTTCACCTAAAATAAATTTTTTTGCGGCAGTTTCTATATACTTATATGCCACATCTTTTCCTTCAATACCATCAAACTTTGGCTCTAAATCTTCTAATTTATCTGTTTCAATAATATATTGAGTATCATTTAATATTCTTCTAAGAGTATTTACAGCCAATCCTGGATGAATATTCAGTCCTTTAACATCATATAGTTTTTTATTTAAATCTACATAATAACCTTCATCTGCTCTCGCTTGAACATATTCAATTTGATGTATTAAATAACTAAAAACAGCTGCTCCTTCTTCAGAGGAAGTAACATCCCTATATTGTGCCATCATCTCATCATATTCTTCCATTTGTTCTCTCTCTTTATCACTAACAACATACTCCCAACCTTTTTTTGATTTATATAAAGCATTGATTCCATCAGCATCATAAGGATATGCATTATTATCTGCAAATGTATAATTATCACTTAAATCTTGACTTGATATAGCCTCTTGAAGCTGAGCCATTTCTTGTTCTTGAATAATATTTTTTAATAAAGCAGAACAAGATTGTACTATAGTTTCATTCAAATAAAAAACAAATGATATAAGTAAGTGAACAGAAAATAACATTACAACTGTATATAAACACTTAGTAATTGCTTCCTTATATTTAGCTTTTTCAGCAGCAATTGAGGCAATAGCAAGCCTAATAGCTGTAACTGCTACTCCGATTCCAAGAACTACAAGAGCCATAGTTAATAAAGAAAAATAAACAGATCTAATCATATCTCCTACAGTAACAGATTCACCTATTGTAAAAATAGATCCGTTAGCTGGATTAAAATAATTTATATCTAAATATGGTAAAGAATTAAAAACAATATAGTCTTCCCAAGGAAATACATCCACACCTACCAACCACTTACTAAAATTTGTTATAGCTGATTCTACTAATTTTGCCAAGGAAAAGACAAATCTTCCAAGATATTGCATTATAATATCTCCAACTGTTGTCTCTGCATTTTCTTCCTCAATATTATCATCTAATGTATTATCTTCATTAACAGTTATTGTTTTATAATCACTATTTACTGCTGCATTTACATACGTCAATTGAGGTTTTACAATAAAAATTCCTAGTAATATAATAATAAATATTTTTAAAATTTTATTCATATTTTTTCACCTAATTCCTATCTATTTTTAGCTTCAATAATTTTATTTAAGTTTGTTTCAACAAATTCAAATTCTTTCTGTGTTGGCTTAATTGCAATTACAGCAGATGTATAACCAATCTTTATCAAACCTTCCCCTCTTGAACATGTTACCAAAAATTGTGCTTCACCATCACTTAATTTAAAAACTTCTTTTAAATATTCTATTTCGGATTTATCTTGTGATAAAAATAATTTTGTCTCAGCTGATGTTAAAACAGCCTGACAAGATTTATTTTCATAAAAATCTTGAAACTTTTGAGAAACTACAGTTAAAGAAACATTTCTTTTTCTAGCACGCCTTGCCATAGTATTTAAGAAATCAACCGCTTCAGGATATGCAAGCAACATCCAAGCTTCATCTACTAAAACTCTTTTTTTTCTAGCTTTCGTTTTGTCCTCACTATTCTTTTTAACATATTTTTCCCAAATCCATGACAAAAGTATTTGTTGTGCCAACGGTCTAGCAAATCTTTCTTCTAATTGAGAAATATTTATATTTATAAAAGGACATTCATCTAACAATTCAAATGTAGATTGCCCATCAAAATATGCCATTTGTCCATTATATTTTCTACAAAATTGCTTCATAACCTTAACTAAATAATCATAATGATACCTATAAGTATCATTTTCATTTTCTTCTCTTTTATGAATTAATCTATCGTACCATTCACTAATAGTAGGCATACTTTTTCTTACTCTTCCTAAGTTTTCTCCATCACCATAATTTTCTTCATATAAAGATTCTACATCATTAGTTATTCCTTTAGCTTTATAACATTGTAAAACAATTTCAGCTATAATTTGCTTAGTTAATTCTGTAACTTCTGTAGACTGTGTAGCTCCTCTAGCCATAGTTAACAAAGCTTGTGTCACGTCTTCAACTTTATTTTCTATATTAAGTTCATATCTTTCTTTGCCTGTTATTTCATCTTTAACCAATTCTGATTCCAAATCAAATATATTTATTATTGTATCACTTTTAGGACTTACATCTATATTTATCCCTCTAAGAGCTTCTGCAACAACAACATACTCTCCTTCAGCATCTAATACCAAGTTTTCAACACCTGTTAAAATAGCCGATCTTGCCATAATTGTTTTTATAGTAACAGATTTACCAGAACCTGATTTTCCAAATATTATCATATTATAATTAGTTAAAGAGTGGTTAAAATTATCAAATAATAAAGGTAATCCTGTTTGTACATTTATTCCAATAGGAATTCCAGTATCCATTCCTGCTTCAGCATTTACAAAAGGAAAAACTGTAGCCATAGAACCTCTATCAAAAGTATGTTTTCTTGTTATAGTATTATTATTTAAGGGTAAATTAGATTTAAAGCCTTCCTCTTGCAATCCCCATGCAGTTTTCAGTCCAATTTGATTTTTTGATGCTTCCATAGATAATATTTCTGATAATTTATCAAGTTCTAGTTTACTATAAGCAAAAACTGTACAAATTATTGTAGCTTCAAATAATTTATTATATCCAGCTGCTATTTGATCTCTAAGTGACTCCGCTTCAGCTTGTTTTGTAGATAAAGTAGCTTCTCTATTTATATCACCTCTATCTTGAGCAACATATCTTTCTGATTGTAGTTCAACAATAGTTTTGTTTAAATCATTTTGAGATACATTTTCAGGCACAGGAGTAATATAAACAGAAGCATTTACATCCCCAAATTCATAAATTCCAGATAAGAAATAAGGAAAAACAGCTTGTCTTGGTATAGTAGTGACATAAAATGTTCTTGCAAATCTTGAAACTTTTGAAAATATTTCCAAATAATCATAATGAGTTGCATCAATTCCAGACGGTGCCAATAAATCATGTAATGTAGATTTATTTATATTTAATCCATTATATCCATCTATATTATCACTCTCTTCTCCTAATTTATTAAGTTCGTCTAGCCTAGCTTGCATTTTTCTTAATTCTTTTCTAGAAACCTTCTTTTCTTTTTTTGCCATATACAATTACCTCTCTCCTATAAAATAGATTCATTTTCACCTTCAGCGTTTTTAACTATTTCTTCATTTCCACCATTTTCAGTTATTATCCTTTTAAGTTCTTCTTTTTCATTTCTAATTTCTTCATTATAAAGGTTTAATGCTTCTTCTTTTTTCTGATTAATTTTATATAATTCACTTTCTTTATATTTTTTCTCTAATTCTTCTTTTTCTTTTTCAACTTCTTCTTTTGCCTCTTTTTTCTCCTCTTCGATTTTAGGAGAAAGCTCTCTTTTAGTCTCACGATACTCTTCAACAATATTATCATAAGTTTTTTGTTTTATATCTTCATTCATATTTTCATTTTTTATTAATTCTACAGCTTGCTTAGAAATATCTTCTTGCATTTCAAGTTCTTTCATAGAATCAGTTTTTAATGTTTCATCCTTAATAGCTTTTTCTAGGTTCTCTATTGCTTTTAACTTTGCTTCTGTTTCTATAGCTTCTCTTAACATCATATCTTTTTTCTTAAAGGCATCAACTGAAGTAGAATATAATCTATAAAATCCAGATTCTAAAGCATCTCTAACTCCCATCAAGCTTTTATCATCCCTATTATATGCAATATACAACAAATCAGCAAGTTCATTTGAATCCATAACTTTACCAATTACAGAAGATGAAGCTAAAGCACTTATAATTGAGTTACATCTAGTTAATAATTCTGTATAACACATCTCATTTATTTCTTCTTTAGTAAACTTATCTGCTGCTGCAATATCTGATTTAGAATATGACACTAAAACATAAAAATTTCTTTGCAATAAATTTTTATTAACACTCATTTTCTCAACATATGATATAATGTCTTCTGCATATTCATATACGTTAGCTATTTTAGCTCTCTCTCTTGATATTTCATCAAGCTCTTCTTTATAAATATCAAAAATACCACTTTTCTCTTCAAAAAGTTTATTATACTTTATATATTCTTCTTGTAATTTTTCAATATTTTGTTTATAGCCTACAACAACATTTTTTAAATCTATATTTTGAGCCTGTACATATAATTGAATAGGATATTTTAAAGTATTTAAAAAAGTTATAAATCCTTGCTCTACAGCCATTTGTTCAACTTCAGACATTAAATCATAATTTATTCCTTTACATTTTATAGCCATAGTGTATCTTTTTCCATTATTCTGAACAATCATATTATCCATAATTCTGTCAAATTCCATAAACTTAAATACATCATCTCTTTTTACTTTATCTTTTGATGTCGTATTAGTAGAATTATTATTTACTTTCTCCGCTGGTTTATTTTTTATATCTTGTTTTTTACCATTAGTAGCAAATAAAACAATCATAATAATTATAAAAATAATAATTATTATCGCTATAATATAAAAAGCTATCATTATAAGTTTCCTCCTTTTTTATCTGCTTGCATTTCTTTAGTGATATTTTTCTTTCTATCATAATTATATATATATATTTTTTTTCTTCTTTTGAATGTTATAAATCGCCATATAATATCACTTACATATTCTCCGCCTGCTTTTCTAAATTTTCCTACTAGCGGAGAATCTGGAATTTTTAATGCACCTATTAAATATCCTATAACTGCAAATATTAATATGCATATAATCATAGCTACAAGATTATCAATTCCTATTAAGCCAGATACAATCATCCAAACTCCAGCACCAACTAAGCCAAAAACCAAAGTAAAAATAAAGGATTTAGTATTAAAAATATATAATATTCTACTCTCGCCTTTAACATTTCTAGGTACAAAATACGAATTACCCATACATACCTCCTATTAATCTTAACTGTTATACTGTTTCATTAATTATTTTAGATATAATATTTAGTACTTCAACTGCACAAAATGCTAATATTATTCCAATAATAAAAGAAAATGATTTTCCTTTTAATTCGGCTTTTCCTTCTGCGCCAGCAAAAATATATTTTATTCCTATATATAGAATTGCAATTAAAGCAACAATTTGAGCTACAAATTTAAAAATTGTAAAAACATTTCCTATAGCAGCTTCAAAAGTATTAGCATTCTTAAACAATACAAAAGTAGTTCCATTAGATATTAACAGTGAATATATACCTGTCCATCCAAAGAAAAGTAAACATGCTACTAATAAATTCATCAAATTTTCTTTTGCTAAAGCTTTTCCCTCTGCACTTGCAAACATATATCTAATTCCTATTATTATAGTAGCCATTGTAATTACTACAGTTCCTATAATCTCTACATAATTTTCTATACTACCTATCATTGAACTAAACTGATTTGCAATAGTATCATTTTGACTACCTTTGTTGAACCAATCCATTCCACTAGTATAAAAATCAGCAAATACTTGTCTACTTGTAAAAGAAAAAATAGTAAAAACTATTAGAATAAAAACAACTTTTTTTATATTTATTTTCATTTTTTTCACCCCAAATCTAATATGAAT
>CALXES010000017.1 GCA_944387385.1 uncultured Clostridia bacterium
CCTCTTTTATTTTTATTTTTCTCATATATTTTTATATTATCCTATAATAAAACTTTTTTCAACAAAAAATAAAATGGTTAAAAAAGTTTTAACCATTTTATAAATTTATTTTAATACTCATTTCCTTTAATATCTAAACCATTAAGTTGCAATTTTATTACTATAGATTGTATATCACTTTGAACAAAATCTAAATTTCTTAAATCACCTCTTGTGTAATTACATAATTTACCAATTGTATCAATATTGTTATCAATTAACTTACTATAAATTTTACTATTTAATTTTAGTTCATTTACATCATTTTCAAGTATCTTTAAATTTTTATTCTTCATAATTTTCTACCTCTTTAATTAGTTCATCTATTAAATCTTTAACAGTAGTTATTTTATTTATTTTATCCACATTACTACCACAAAAAATAAGTCCATTATCAACATCACCATTTACAGAATTTACCAAAGCCTGAGTTATACAATATGGAACTGTTTTTCTATCGCAAGTTTTTATACAATTATAGCATTTATTTATTTTATAATTTTCTAAATTATTAAGAAAATGATTTTTTATAGCTCTTCCAGGCATTCCTACTGGACTTTTAATAATTACTATATCTTCTTTTTTAGCATTCACATACGCCTCTTTAAATTTAATATTAGCATCGCATTCTTTAGTCGTAACAAACCTTGTTGCTATTTGAACACCATCTGCACCATGCTTAAAAGCATTTACTATATCTAAACCATCAAATATTCCTCCTGCTGCTATTACTGGAATATCTTTATTATAGTTTTTAACTACATTTTTCACATCAGATACAATATCATATATATTTATATTCTTATCATTTAACTCATCAATACTAAAGCCTAAATGACCACCAGCTTTTGGTCCTTCTACAACTATCATATCTGGAACATAATTATATTTTGTAGTCCATAACTTACATATTAAATTAGCTGCTCGTGAGCTTGAGACTATAGGAGCTATCTTTATATCATATTCCTTTACTATATCTGGTAAATTTTTTGGAAGTCCAGCTCCAGATATTATCATATCCGCTCCAAAGTCTGCTGCTTTTTTTACCATATCTTCATAGTTTGTAGTAACACACATTATATTTACTGCAATCATTCCATTGCCCTGACTTATCTTTTTTGCTTCTTTAATGTATTTTTCTAGCGCTCTGTAATTGGCTTCATATGTATTAGTTTCAAAATCAGCTTCTTTAAATCCAATTTGAGCACTAGATATTACTCCAATACCACCACATTTTGCAACATTTCCAGCTAAATTTGAAAGTGATACACCTACACCCATACCACCTTGAATTATTGGTACTGATATAATTTTTTCTCCTATTTTTAATTCTGGTAATCTCATTATTCCTCCTATATTCCCATTATTGAATATCCATTATCCGCATATACCACTTGACCTGTAATTGAGCTTGATAAAGGACTACACAAAAAACTAATTACATTTCCTACTTCTGTTGTGGTAACATTTCTTTTAAGAGGTGCATTATTTTCTACAACATTTAGTATTGAACTAAAATTTTGAATTCCTTTTGCAGAAAGTGTTTTTATTGGTCCTGCAGATACTGCATTTACTCTTATTCCATCTTCTCCAAGATTTGATGCAAGGTATCTAACTGAAGCTTCAAGTGCTGCCTTTGCAACTCCCATAACATTATATCCAGGAAATACTTTAGTTGATCCATGATAAGTTAGACACACTATACTTCCACCTTCTTTTAACAACTCAATTTCTTTTGCTTTTCTTGCTATAAGAACTAAAGAATATGCACTAACTTCATTTGCATGTAAAAATCCCTCTTTACTAGTATAAAGAAATTCGCCTCTTAAATCTTGAGTGTTAGCATGTGCAATACAATGAACAATTGCATCAAATTTATCATATTTTGCTTTTAAAGTTGAAAATAGTGATTCAACTTTTTGCTCATCTGATACATCACACTCAAAGGCTTTTGCTCCTTTAAATTCACTAATTAGCTCTTCAATTTTTTCTTTATTTTCTTCACCCATATAAGTAAAATATAGTTTTGCTCCTTGCTCATAAGCAGATTTTGCTGCCCCATATGCTATAGACCATTTATTTCTTATTCCCATAATTAATACTTTTTTCTTTTTTAGCATTAGTAATCTCCTCCCATTTTTCTATACTTATTATATCTTTTCTCTAAAAGTATCTCTTTTTTAATATCTATTAATTTATTCATATTTTTTATAATATCTTCTTTTATTATATTTGACATCTTTAGTATGTCAGTTTTAGCATTTCCATTTGGCTCTTTAAGTATATTATCTATAACATTAAAGTCTAATAAATCTTTCGCAGTAAGTTTCATTTTTTCTGCCGCTTCTTCTTTCCTTGATGAATCTTTCCATAAAATACTTGCATACCCCTCAGGAGATAAAATTGAATATATAGCATTTTCAAGCATACAAACTCTATCTGCAACTCCAATTGCAAGAGCTCCACCACTTGAGCCTTCTCCTATTACATATGAAATCGTTGGAATTTTAAGAGAAGACATTGTTTCAATACATTTAGCTATTACTTGGCCTTGACCTCTCTCTTCTGCTCCAATACCTGGATATGCACCTTTTGTATCAATAAATGTTATTAATGGTCTATTAAATTTTTCAGACTGCTTCATAAACCTAATTGCTTTTTTATAGCTTTCTGGATTTGGCATTCCAAAATTTCTTTTTATATTTTCTTTCGTGTCTCTTCCTTTTTGTTCTGCAATAATTGTATAATTTCTTCCTTTTAATGTAGCAATACCACAAACTATAGCGCCATCTTCTGCAAAATCTCTATCACCATGAAGTTCTATAAAATCTTCAAAAATATTTTCTATATAATCTAGAGCAGTAGGTCTATCTTTATCTCTAGCAATTTCTACTTTTTTCCATGCATTACTATCCATCATAATCCCCCTTACTCATACTAATAATTTTTGCTATAGTATCTTTTAAAGCTTTTCTTTCCACAATTTTATCTATAAATCCATGTTTAAACAAAAATTCAGATGATTGAAAGTCTTCAGGAAGTTTCTCATTTATTGTCTGTTCAATAACCCTTTTCCCAGCAAATCCAATCATCGCCCCAGGCTCTGAAAGTATTACATCAGCAAGAGTTGCAAAACTTGCAGTAACTCCACCATATGTTGGATCTGTTAAAATGCTTATATATAACAGTCCTGCATCATGAAGCTTTGAAACAGCAGCACTTGTTTTTGCCATTTGCATTAAAGATATTATTCCCTCTTGCATTCTTGCTCCTCCTGATACACTAAATATAACTATAGGTAATTTTTCTTCAATTGCTTTTTCAATTGAATATGTTATATATTCTCCAACAACATATCCCATACTTCCCATAAAGAAATTTGAATCCATTGCACAAATAACTGCTTTTTTACCATTTATATTTCCTATTCCACATTTTACAGCCTCTTTAAGTCCTGTTTTTTGTCTTAGTCCTTCTATTTTATTTATATATTCTGGCATATCAAGTGGATCTTTGGTATCTAATTTTAAATCGAATTCTTCAAATGTGTCCTTATCTACAACTTGCTCTATTCTTCTACGACTAGATAATCTAAAATAATGAGAGCATTTAGGGCAAATGCTATAATTAGCTTTTACATCATCTTTATATAATATTTCCTTACATTTTGGACATTTTATCCATTTTCCAATAGGTATATCTGCCTTTTTTCCTTCTATCATAAATCATACTCCTCTTTAATTATAGCTGTTGTAAATTCACCACTTTTAAATTTTTCATTTAAAAGTATAGATTTTAAAAATTCTATGTTTGTTTCTATTCCTTCAATAATACATTCATCTAATGCTCTTTTCATTTTTAAAATAGCTTCATTTCTTGTTCTTGCATGAACAATTATTTTAGCAATCATTGAATCATAATATGGAGGAATAGTATATCCCTCATATACTGCTGTATCTACTCTTGTTTCATTTCCTCCTGGAAGTACTAATTTTGTAATTTTACCTGGAGATGGCATAAAGTTTTTGTATGGATTTTCTGCATTTATTCTACACTCTATACTATGACCTCTTGGATTAATTTTATCTTGTACAAGATCAAGTCTTTTTCCAGATGCAATTTTTAATTGTTGTTTTACTATATCAATTCCTGTCATCATCTCAGTTACAGGATGTTCAACTTGTATTCTTGTATTCATCTCCATAAAGTAATAATTATTTTCACTATCTACTAAAAATTCAACTGTTCCAGCCCCCTCATAATTTGCTGCTTTTGCAGCTCTTACTGCTGCTTCTCCCATTGCTTTTCTTGTAGCGTTATTTAATATAGTAGATGGGCTTTCTTCAAGAATTTTTTGATTATTTCTTTGTACAGAGCAATCTCTTTCTCCTAAATAAACACAATTATTATACATATCTGATAAAATTTGAATCTCAACGTGTCTTGGATTTTGAACATATTTTTCCATATAAATTGTATCATCACCAAAAGCATTTTTTGACTCTTGTTTTACAAGACTTAACATATCTTTTAAATCTTCTTTTTTAAATACAATTCTAATTCCTTTTCCACCACCGCCAGCAGACGCTTTAAGTATTACAGGATAGCCTATAGTATCTGCTAGTTTTTCTGCCTCTTTATATGAATTTAATTTATCTTTTGAGCCCTCAATTACTGGTACATTGTTTTCTCTCATTAATTTCTTACTATTTATTTTATTTCCCATAAGCTCTATTGTCTCATATGAAGGACCAATAAACTTAAGATTACATTCTTCACACATTTTGGCAAATCTTGCATTTTCAGCTAAAAATCCAAATCCTGGATGTATACTATCTGCACCAGTAAGACATGCAGCTTCTAATATATTTTTTACATTCAAATAACTGTCTGCAGATTTTGCAGGCCCTACACAAACCGCTTCATCTGCAAGTCTTACATGTAATGCATCTTTATCTACTTCAGAATATATAGCAACAGTTTTTATATTCATTTCCTTACAAGCTCTAATTACTCTTACTGCAATTTCTCCCCTATTTGCTATTAAAACTTTATTAATCATAAAATCACCTATACTACTGCAAAGGTAAGTTCACCTTTTGCAGCCACCTTATCGTTTACATATGCAATAGCTTCTCCTACTCCTATAGGTCCTTTTTCTTTTATTATATTTACTTCAAGTCTTAATACATCTCCCGGCACTACTTGCTTTTTAAACTTAAACTTATCTATTCCACCAAAAAGTGCATTTTTTCCTTTATTTTCTTCTTTTGAAAGTATTGCAACAGCTCCTGCTTGTGCTAAAGCTTCTACTATTAAAACACCTGGCATAATTGGATTACCTGGAAAATGTCCTTGAAAATGTGGTTCATTTATGCATACATTTTTATATGCAATACAGTTTTTTCCAGTTTCAAAACTTTCTACTCGATCTATCATTAAAAACGGAGCTCTTTGTGGTATTATCTTCATTATCTCATTTATATCTAACATTTTCTCCTCCTATTTTATTCTAAACAATGGCTTGCCATAATCTACCATTTCTTCATTTTGACTACAAATTTCTATAATTTCTCCATCATATTCTGATTCAATTTCATTCATTAGTTTCATAGCCTCTATTATACAAAGTACTTGGCCCTTTTTCACCTTATCTCCAACTTTTACAAAATCTTCTTTATCTGGTGCTGGTTTTAAATAAAAAGTGCCAACCATTGGAGATTTTACTATATTTGCTGGAATTTCCTCTTCATTTTGATTTGCTTTTTCTTCAGATTTTTGAGTAGTAACTATAGTTTGTACTGGAGTTATATTATTAGCATTACCACTTGTATCTTTAGTTAAATTAATCTTAACTCCATCTGGAAATTCAATATTTAAACTACTTAAACTAGACTGACTCATATCATTTATTATTTTTTTAATTTGTTCGTACTCCATATTAATACCTCCATTAATCTTTATATTTTTTTAATATAATACTGCTATTATGACCACCAAATCCAAGTGAATTAGACATAGCATACAATACTTCATGCTCAATTGGTTTGTTTGGTACAATATTTAAGTCACATTCTTCATCTTTTACCTTATATCCAATTGAAGGTGGAATTATACTCTCTTCAATTGCCTTAACACATGCTATAGCTTCTATTGCACCTGCTGCTCCAAGCAAATGTCCTGTATGCCCCTTTGTTGAACTTACAAATAACTTATCTGAATTTGGAAAAGCAGCTTTTATAGCGGCAGTTTCATACTTATCATTAATTGGTGTTGCTGTTCCATGAGCATTTATATATGTAATATCTTCTGGTGATATTTTAGCATCTCTTAAAGCATTTATCATTGCTCTTTTTCCACCTTCACCACCAGGAGCAGGAGATGTTATATGATACGCATCAGATGAAGCTCCATATCCAACAATTTCTGCATAAATTCTAGCTCCTCTTTTTTTAGCATGTTCTAGCTCTTCAAGCACAAGCACGCCAGCTCCTTCTCCCATTACAAATCCTGCACGTTCTTTATCCCATGGAATACTTGCACGTGTTTTATCTTCTGTAGTATTTAAAGCTTTAATTGTTGTAAATCCTGCAATTCCTGAAGGAGTAATTGAAGCTTCACATCCGCCACAAAGCATAGCATCTTGATATCCATGTCTAATAAGTCTAAAAGCTTCTCCTATTGAGTGTGTACCCGAAGCACATGCTGTTACAATGCACTCTGATTCACCTTTTATCCCTAGATCTATAGCTATATTTCCTGCCGCCATATTACAAATTGCCATAGGAATATACATAGGTGATACTCTGTCTGGTCCTTTTTGATTTAAGTTTATATTTTGCTCTTCAATAGTAGAAAGACCACCTATTCCAGAACTTACTATTACTCCTACTCTTTCCATGTCTGTATTATTTTCATTTATATTACTATCCTTCATTGCTTCACGTGCTGCAATCATTGCAAATTGAGAAAATCTATCAAGTCTTTTAGCTGCTCTTCTATCAAAATAATTTTCTGGATTATATTCTTTTACTTCAGCAGCAAGTTTTACTTTAAAGTTTGTTGTATCAAAAAGTGTTATATTATCTATTCCACATTTACATTTAACAAGTCCATCAAAAAATTCTTCTACATTATTTCCAATAGGAGTTATTGCTCCCATACCTGTTACTACTACTCTTCTATCCATTTTTTTACCTCCTACATTACCATTCCGCCATCTACATTAATAACTTGACCTGTTATATATGAGCTTTCATCATCAGATAAGAAATATACAACATTTGCAACCTCTTTTGCTTCTCCCATTCTTTTAAGTGGTATTTGTGCATAAATATTTTCTTTTACTTTATCTGTTAAAACACTTGTCATATCTGTGTCAATAAATCCAGGAGCTACTGCATTTACTCTAATATTTCTTGCAGAAAGTTCCTTTGCAAGAGACTTAGTAAATCCAATTATTCCAGCTTTTGATGCCGCATAATTTGATTGTCCAGCATTTCCAATAACACCAACTACAGATGATATATTTACAATATTTCCACATCTTTTTTTCATCATATATGGTACAACATTTCTAGTCATATTAAATGTACCTTTTAAATTTATATCTATAACTCTATCAAAAGCATCCTCTTTCATCATAGCAATTAGCCCATCTTTTGTTATACCTGCATTATTTACAAGTACATCTATTTTTCCAAATTTTGCTATAGCCTCTTTAACTAAGTTTTCACATTCATCAAACTTAGATACATCAGCTTTAAGTATTAATACTTCATTTCCATACTCTTTAAAATTTTCTTTTAATGCATTAGTATCAGTATTTTCTGATACATAGTTTAATACTAAATTATATCCTTCTTTTGCAAATCTTTCTGCAACTTTTTTACCTATTCCTCTAGTTCCACCTGTAACTAGTACAACTTTTTTCTCTTCCATATTATCTACTCCTTTACTAACTCTATTAACTTATTTAAAGCTTCCATATTTTCAACACTTATAACCTGTGCATCTTTATTTTCCTTTTTTACAAAACCACCAAGTGCTCTTCCAGGTCCAACCTCTACATATAACTCTATGTTTTTATCTTTAAGATTTTTAAGTATTTTATCCATTCTTACTGGACTTATCATATGCTTAGATAGTATATCTGTAAAATCATCATTTTCTTTATACTCAGTACCATCTAAATTTTTAAGTACAGAAATTTTTCCCTTTTTAAATCTTACATTCTCAAGTTCTTTTTTTAACTTTAAGCTAGCATCATTTAGTTTTGATGTATGAAATGGTCCTGATGTATTAAGTGGTATTACTCTCTTTGCTCCTTTTTCTTTTAAAATGTTACTTGCTATTTCTACAGCATCTTTATTTCCAGAAATAACAGTCTGCATAGAGTAATTGTAATTTGCAGGAACAACAAATCCATCTATATCTTTTAACGACTCTTCAATTATCTTACTATCAAGACCTATAACTGCTGCCATCATATATTCATCCGAATTACATTCTTGCATTATTTCTCCGCGCTTTTTTACAAGTTTTAGTCCATCTTCAAAACTTAAGAACCCACTTTCTATCAATGCTGTATATTCTCCAAGGCTTAGTCCTGCACATACATCTGGACTAATATTATATTTTTTTAACACATTACATACTGCAAGAGAACTAACAAGAATAGCTATTTGTGTATTAGATGTTTTATTTAGCTCTTCACTATCAGATTCAAAGCATAATTTTGCAATATCTTTTTTTAATATTTGACTTGCTTTATCATATACATCTCTTGCTTCAGAAAAATTATCATATATATCTTTACACATTCCTGGTACTTGTGCTCCTTGTCCCGGAAATAAAAAAGCAATCTTCATATTTATACCTCCATTAATATACTTCCTAAATTTAATCCTCCACCATATCCTAGAAGAATTATTTTATCATTTTCATTTAAAGCATTCATTTCAAAAAGCTCATCTAAAGCAATTGGAATACTGGCACAAAAAGTATTTCCATATCTTTTTATATTTGTGTACATATTTGCACCTGTCTTTTTACATATTTTTTCTAAAATTTTAATATTAGATTGGTGAGGAATAACAAATTTAATGTCTTCAATTTTTTCCTTAGATTTTTCTATAATTTCATTAATATTTTCTACAGTCTTTGATGTAGCAAATTTATATACTTCCTTTCCATTCATAAAAAGCTCATGCTCCATATTACAAGTCAAAATATTATTACTATCTTTAAAACTTTTTATATTACTTACATATTCTTTTTTTTCATTTGTTGCTTCTAAGTATATACATCCTGCTCCATCTCCAAATAATATCTTAGTCTTTATATCATCATACTTATTTTTAGATAGAATATCTACACCAATTACAAGAGCATTTTTTACTGTTAAAGTAGCTATGTACTTTTGAGCAATATCTAATGCATTTATATATCCACTACATCCCGCAAGAACATCTAAGCACATACATTTTTCTATATTAAAATACTCTTGAATTTTAAAAGATAAAGAAGGCATCATATCATCATAGGTTGTTGATGCTGTAATAATCATATCTGTATCGTTTAAATCTATGTTCTTATTTTTATTTAGCAAATCTTTTATACAACCAATTGCCAAATCTTCTAAATCCTCATTTGTTGAATAATATCTTGTATCTATTCCTGTTCTTTTTTTTATATATTCTTTTTCTAAATTATTTTGATTTTCTATATCTTCACTTTTCACTTCATTTTTAGGTAAATATCTACCAGTAGCTACAATCTTTATTGAATTCATAATATCCTCCAACTATAAATAGTTTATATTAAAAAAAATATAAAATCACTAACCTGACTGGTCAGTCTAAGACTAAAAAAAAACACTAAAAAAAAGAAAGTGTTTATTATTTAAACACTTTCTAGCCATATGATTTACATATTTTTTTATTATTTTATCATTCCACTTAAAATTATATCACTAAACTTCTTAGCTGTTTCATTAATATCTATTTTTTTATTATTTTCATATCTTAGCATAACTCCAGAACAAATAATACCAAAAATCTCAAATGCGACTGTTCTTGTATCACATTCTTTTAAGTCTCCACTTTCAATTGCATCAATCAGTACTTTTTCAATTACATCTACGCACTCATATATACATTTTCTACAATTTTCATTTCTATTTGCATTTCCACAAAACTCATTCATAACCAAATTTATTAGATTTTCATACTTATCTACAACCTTAATTTCTACAAGTATCATTGCTCTTATTTTATCTTCAAAACTACTTGCAAGTCTTGACTTTATTTCAAGACTATGTTTAAGAAGTTTCATTCCTTCAGAAATTAAAAACGCAAGTATCTCCTCTTTACTTGAAAAATGATAATATAGTGTTCCTTTAGCAATTCCAACAATAGATGTAATTTCTTCAATACTAGTTGCATCATACCCTTTTTTAGCAAATAAATCCATCGAGGTTTCAAATATTTTCCTTTTTGTTCTATTCATACTAGTCCTCCACAATTTTTAGATATTTTATTTCAAATAAATTTAAAATATTAGCAATTATATCTTCTCTATTACATTTTACCTTAAATTCATTATATATAGATGAAGCAATGCTTTTTATACTGTCATTAAAATTTTCTTGTAATATATTTAAACCAATGCCAACATATAACTTTTTAATTTTTTCCTTTTGAATTCTAGTCTCAGTTAAAATTCCTCCAATTTTTTTAGAATGAACCACAATATCATTTGGAACTTTTATATCTAATTTTATATTATATAATTTCCAAAAAGTCTCTGTTATGCACTTAGCAATAATTATTGTTATATCCCCAAATTTATTTATGTTACAATTTGGAAAAAGAACAAAAGACATTGCTATATTCTTATCTTTTGAATCAGTAAACCAGACTCTTCCATGAGTTCCTTTTCCCTCTGTTTGTTCTTCTGTAATTATTACAGTTCCATTTTTTATATTATCTCTTCTTTTTATTTCAGTTTGGGTTGAATCAATTATATCATATGTCTCTATATTTTGTCCTAAAATTTTTGTAGTTAATTTTTTCTTTATTATATTTTTATCTATCATTTTTCTTCACTCAAATCTTCATATATTTTTTTTGCTGCTTCTCTTCCTGAAAAACTTGCCCAAGCAACAGTAGATTTTACACCAGCTACATCTCCCCCTGCATATACTCCTTTTAAACTTGTTCTATAATTATCATCTACTTTTAGCTTGTCCCAATCATTTTTCTCTATTTGTTCTACTGAATCCTTTTCAAGCTTAGATCCAATTGCCATCACTACATAATCCATATCTAAAGTATAATTTGAATTTTCTATATTAACAGGATATGGTCTTTTTCCCTCTTCATATACAAGTTCTGTTTTAATACACTCTATTTTTTCTACTTTTTCTTTTCCTAATACTTTAACTATGTTATTTAAAAACATAAATTCTATTCCCTCTTCTTTTGCCTCTTTAATTTCTTTTTTTTCTGCTGGCATTTGCTCTTCTGCCCTTCTATATATTACATACACATGTTTTGCTCCAAGTCTTTTTATAGTACGACTTGTATCCATTGCAACATTTCCTCCGCCTATAACAGCAACTCTTTTTTCTTTAAAATCTGGATATTTCTTATATTCTAGTAACTCATTTCCGCCATATACTCCATTTAAGTTTTCTCCTTCAATTCCCATCTTGGATGAAACATTTGCTCCTATTGCAATAAATACTGCATCGTATGACTTTCTTAAATCATCTAATAATAAATTTCTACCAAGTTCCATATTATATTTTACATTTATTCCCAAGTCTAAAATCTTTTCATATGTTTTCTTTACTATGTCTTTAGGTAATCTAAAATCTGGTATGCCGTGAACAAGTAATCCTCCAAGATATGATTTCTTTTCATATAAATCAACATTTTCTATTCCAAGTCTTTTTAAAGTTGCAGCACATGTAATACCACAAGGTCCACTTCCAATTACAGCGACTTTTTTATTTAACTTATTATAATTATTATATAATTTAATCTCTAAACCGTTTTCAAGTGCATAATCTCCAACAAAAACCTCAATTTCACCAATTGAAACACTCTCTGACTTTATTCCCCTTATACAACTTCCTTGACACTGCTTTGTATGTGGACATATTCTCCCACAAATACTAGATAAAACAGTAGTATCAGAAAACTTATAATATGCAGATTTAATATCATCACTTTTTAAATACTTTATTGCATCTGTTATATCATTTGATAAAGGACATCCTTTGACACAATTTTTATTTTTACAACTTAAACAATAATTTACTTTGTCTTTTATTTCCATATTTCTTTTCTTCCCCTTTTAAATTGAATTATACTATATAATCTAAAAAATGAAAAGAGAATTTTAATATAAATATATTGTTTAATTTTTTTTACTATGCTATAATTTTGGTGAGGTGTAATATATGAGAAAAAGGAATTGGGTGTTATTAATTGTATCTTTAGTTATTATTGTAGCTTTTATTTTTGTTATAGTTTTATCTAATAAAAATAACAACTTAGGATTTATATCTGATGATTCCAGACAAGTAGCTCTTGTACAAGAAATATATAAATCAATACTAGATGAAAATTTAGAAAATAAAATAAACCTTACTAAAGATAATTCCATATATATAAACTTTATTACATATAATCATTATGTATTAAGTCATGAATCTGCTATAAACACATTGCTTGAAACATATACTACAGATAAAGATGCTGAAGAATATACTATAAGTAATGAATTTAATTTAAAAAAGCTAACTTTAAAAGTAACTTTAAAAAGAAATGACATTTTAGACGAAAAAAATTATACATATAAACTTAAGATAAATAAAAAAGAAAATAAAATAGACTATAAACTTATAGACACAGAATTTATCATCGAATAATGTAAAAAGACAGAAAATGTACACGTTTTCTGTCTTTTTTATTTATAATTGTTGTTTTTTTATGTAAATCGTGATATAATAAAAATCTCAAAGATAAATTGCATAGTTATTCGTAATGGGAATAACGGAATTTTTTAATAATATAATAAGGAGGAATTTGTATATGAAGAAAATTAGTAGTGTACAAAAAAGTGAAAATTTAAAAAAGGAGGATTACAATTTAGCTCTCAATAACAAGTTAGATAAACTAAATATTTTAGATAATGATATTGAAACTAAATTAAATAATCAAAGATACCAAAATATTGGTAAACTTTTTATAACTTTAAATGATAGTCTTAAAGAAAAATTACCTTTTAAGGTCAATATTAGTTGCCTTACTTTAGAAGCATTAGCAAAAGCTTCAATGTCTTGTGGAGAAAATGAATTTGCATTAATTGTATTAAATAATATAACGCCAATTAATTTTTTCAGACTAATAAATGATATTAGTATGCAAAGAACTTGTGCTTCATCAAGAAAAATGGCACAGGACTATTTAGAATCAGAAAAAAATCTAAAAAGACTTAATAGGTTTTATAATGAATATGCAGACATTTTTAATGAATGTCAAAAGTATCATTATTCAACTTTATATCTTTTTAATTTAGTAATAGACAATGATAGAGCTAATAATACTCCGTACACTAATATTTTTGCTTTACTTCATAGTAATGATAAAAGAAAAAGACACATTGTATGCAATCTAATAAATGAACTAGAAAATGAAACTAGAAAAAATTATATTACTGAGGATACAACATTTGAATATTATCATAAATTCCAAAAAATCAATGAAAATATTGAAGATCTATTTAATAAAATTGACTTAAATAGTCTTTATTCTATAGATTATCTTTATGAAAAAGTATAATTTAAGCGGAAAGTTAAATCTTTCCGCTTTTTATTATCTATACAGAAGTAATATTCTACTTTCTTCGTTTTTTACAAAAGAAAAATCTTCTTTTGTAGGTGAATTCAGCCTTTTCTTCGTTACAATTCTATTATATTCAAAAGGTTTATCAAATACCATTTTACATTCTTCATCATCATTATACTCATATTCATATAAATAATATGGATCAAAAATAAATACGTTCTCTTCATCAATTTTTGTGCAAAGTACATAGTGTTCACATTCAGACCACACCCTAAAAACAGCAACACCACCATTTTTTAAGCAATTATTTAATTTTAAATTATTTATATCAACATCATTTCCTCTTAGTATCTCTGCTTTTAAATCTAAATTTAAAGAATCTATGCTACTATTTATCCAATTAGATAAATATTCTATTGCATGTGGTGATGTTCCACATAAACCAATCTGTCCATTTTGTCCTATTGTATCTAATGTATACTGAGTTATATACTTAATTATAACTGGAGGTATTTCTCCCCTTTTAAATAAAAAACGCATTGCATTTAAAAGTGTAGCTTGTCCACAATCATACTCTGTTATCTGATATGCAAGAGGTGTTTTCATATCTTCATACTTTTCAATCATAATTTTTCTTCATCTCCTATCTAACTTGCTCTTGCTCTTCTTTTTGCTTTTTTAATATATTTTTTTCTCTTAACTCCTCTATATCTATTACTCTTTGAAGTTCCATAGCCTCAGAATTAAAAATTGCAAGTGCTGTTACTTGAAAACTTCTATTATATCTAAATCTTCTTCTTTTATCTAAATTATAACAAATATTTTTCTCAGCATCGGCAGATACATACATTCCACTAAAAAATCTCACGCAGCCTTGTACTAATGCCTCTGTTATTGCTTCATCATTATATCTTTCATCCCATTCATTTCTTTCTGTAAGAACTGGTCTTTGAATTTTATTAATTATTTTAAATTTAAATTCTTGATAGTTATCTTTACATCTTTCAAAATCTCTATATAGTTGCTCTAAATATGGTTTTATTCTATCATAACACTGCTCTGATGTTTCACCAGGATTTGGCATTACTCCACATCTTAAATATGAGTCTCTATTTTTAGGTTCCATTGTTTTATCCCATCTAAGCATATCTAAAAATTCAAGTTTTTTCTTATAAAATCCTTTTTCAACTCTATTTTTTACATCCATATATACTTTATATTTCTGTTCCTCTGTAGTATGTTCAACTTTAAATGGATCAAAAACATATAGCTTTACTTCATTTTTTAAAAGATCATGTTCAATAGAGTCAACACTATCTACTACTGCAAATATATCTTCTAATACAATTACATCACTAAGATCTGCTATTTCACAAATAACATTTCGTACATTGTATTTTTCCATTTTTTCTCCAATTTGTTTTGCAACTATTTGTCTTACAATGTCATCTGGTACTATTTGATTTTTTGTAGCGGAATTTACATTTATTAAAACATCTTTGTATTGAGACGGTCTTACCATAACAGTTGTATCTTTTAGTCTTCCATACATTACGTATCTTGTTCCTGGATTATATTTTCCATCATCTAAGACTTCATCATTATTTGATTTTCCATCAGATAAATCCATTCTATCGTACTCTTGCCATTTGGAGTAGTACTCTGGAAAATCAGAAGGTGGTGTATACCATTTTATTTTTGAGCTTGAAGGTTTAAGTCCACCCCTTACTCTTTCTAAATCCCTTGCTTCCATATTTGTATAATCACTACATTCATTTGTAAGCATTACAAATTCATCTTCCATATTATCACCTCAAAATTCATATATAGAATATCAAAAGATAAAAAAAAAATCAATAAAAAAGATGCCATATAGCATCTTTTTACTTATTTGTATACTCATCTAATGATTTTGTTCTATATTGCAATATAGGCATTTGACTTGTAGGAACAAATCCAGCTCTTGCATTTATTACATCTGGTATTCTATTTACCACAGTAGCACAAGTAAGTTCTACTGTATTTGGTCTTGTTATTACTACAGTTGTATTTGGTTCACCATAAATAGTCCATTCATTCTTATCACATTCATCTGGTCCATAAACTTTTCCTATACATTCTGTTTCAAATACAATTCCTTCTTTTGTTTCACTTGTAACAATTGCAGACATTCCCGTTGCATCTCCTGCTTTAACAGTCATGCCTAAAGTAGAAGAATCTAAATCAGTGCTATATGTTGTTGGCACAGTCTTTTGCGTTTGATGTGTTATTGTAAGTCCCATTTTATCTGCAAGCCAACCATTAACATTCCACATGTATGAAGGTAAATATTCTCCTCTATCTATAACAGCTTTACGCTCTTCATCACTTACTTTATCTACAGATGCTACTTGTTTTTCAAATTCATCTAAAGTAAGTCCTGCTCCATGTGCTCTTGCTAGTGCAATACCATAGTCTTCTACATTATAACTTGAGCTTCCCTTTATCTTAGTTATTTTATGTGTTGCACCTCCAAGTACTGTAATTAAATTTCCCCAAAATATATCTTGATATCCTGCTCCTGTTAGAGTACAATCATTCTCTTTTGCAAGCTTATCTAGTTTTTCTGTTAAAGCAGGATTTGAATTTTTTGGATAAAAAGCTTCTTCACAAGTAGAAATTGCATTAATTCCAAGTCTTGCACAAATCTCAAAGGCATCATAAACGTCATTCATTAAACTCATTGTAGTTATTATGCAAATATCTGGTTTTGCCTCTTTAAGAATATTCTCTGCATCCTTAGCATTAGAAATAACTACTCCTCTTTCTTCTCCTCCCATTACACTAGAAATATCTTTTCCAAATTTACTCTTATCAATGTCTAACGCTGCAACAATTTCAGCTCCTTTTTCATAGACATATCTCATAGTATAAACAGACATTTTACCACAACCATATTGGGCTACCTTAATTTTACTCATAAATTCCTCCTTTTTGTAGGTAATAACTTTATCCTACATCAATAGTATATCACAAAAACCATATACTTAAAACTAAACTACATTAAATTTGCTAATTTGCACACTTACCACATTTAGAACAACCATTACAAATTAATCTATTTCCACACTCTTTACAATTATCACTCCAATACGGCTTATACAAATCTTCATTTCTTAATGGAATGCCAAGCTCATCTGTTAACTTAAAGTTAATTTTTTTTCCTATATAGCTAAGTCCTAACTTATATGCAATTTTTGCTTGTGTCTGTTTACTTCTTATTTTATATATTTTCTTATCTTTTAAAAAATAATTTCCGGTTTCAATAAATGCAAAAGTAGTGTTATATTTTCTACACTGATTGCTTAGCTTCTTTACCCATTCATAATCTAGTACTCTTGCACCATCATAGTTTTCTCCTCCTGCAATTACTTGCTCTATAATTCCTTGTTTTAAATATTTTTCTATATCAATTTCTCCAACAAAAGGTGCAACCATTATTCCTTTATGTTTGAACGGAAGTGAAAATAATATTGGAATTCTTTCATCTGCTCTTTTTTGATTTTCACATGTTACATTAAAAAATACATTTTCAAGTCCGTCATTCCACCAACTAGGTAAACATTCTTTTACTCTTTGAGGCCTTTTAGTAAGTATAAAAAATATAACATCAGATCTCTGTCGTATAATCTCCCATGCTTCATCTCTCCATTTATCTGCTTCTTCTAAAAAGAAATCTGACGTCATACAAATTCTTATTTGCTCTCCACTTTTTATCTTGTAATTGCCTTTTCTGTCTTTATGTAGTGGATAATTGAAATTATCTTTTACTTTATATATAAGATTTCCTTGTTGCCCTCTTACACTATCTAGATAATACATATAACAGTTTTTACAACCCTCACTAACTTTTCTACAGCCATGCCATGGATTCCATATATCGTGCATTTTTTATCTCCTTTTTTTCTAGATTATATCACAAAAACAAACAAGTGTACACAAAAAAGAGACTATTTAAATTAGTCTCTTTTAAATACTTCTAACACGTCAAGTGCCATTTTTTTCTTTTCTGGGAATGTATTAAAGTCCTCTTTTATTATTTCTTCTTTTGAAAACCATCTACTTCCTAACACTTCATCTTCTTTTTCTTTCAAATTAGATGTTCCCTTATCTACTGCTATATAAAATAAATCCATATGAATATGATTATCTTTTACAATATTTCTTTGAAGAGCAAAGGGCCTAATATAATCCTCTTGTCTTGGATATCTTTCACCAAC
This sequence comes from uncultured Clostridia bacterium, assembly GCA_944387385.1. Taxonomy (GTDB): domain Bacteria; phylum Bacillota; class Clostridia; order TANB77; family CAG-465; genus CAG-465. Next base: position 18,158 of record CALXES010000017.1, read on the forward strand.
AAGCTCTATATCTAAATTTGTCTCTTCTTTTACTTCTCTAAGTACTGCATGTTCTGGGTCTTCATTTTCTTCAATATGTCCACCTACAAATAGCCACTTATTTAGCTTCTTATGATGAATGAATAATATCTTATCTTTTTCTTTATTTACTATACATGCTGTTGCACAGAAATGACACTCAAAATTTACTGATTTGGGTTTTACATTAAAGTTATATATCTCTAGACATTCTTTCACTTCATCTGTTATCTTACTGTTTTCCATAGCATCTTGTATTGTCTCCCATTTATATGCATCATGTTCTGTAAGTTTAATATCATCTTCTTTTTCAACAGTTATAGCAAAATTATATTGACGTGCTTTTTTTCCACTTCCTGAAATATAATCAAAAGAATTAATAAAGCATACTACATCTTTAAGATCAAGATTTGTTTCTTCTTTTACTTCTCTTTTTAATGCAGTAAATATGTCTTCTCCTTTTTCCATATTACCACTAGGTAACTCATCTATTCCACCCATAAAATCATCAAGCTTTCTACTCATTATTAATACTTCATTTTTTTTATTTAATATAACTGCTCCTACTACATTTTTTTCAATTCCATTTTCTTTTCCTTTTTCAATTAAAAAATCATAAAATTTCATATTTTATACCTCACCTTTCTTATAATAATTTGAGACTTTATTTAATATATCGCAATACTTTATTACTATTTCTTCATCATCTTTATTGTACCAAACTGGTATTTTAAATGAATTATCATAAAAAGTATCTGCTCCTTGAAATTTTTCATTATCTTTTAGTATTTTATCATAAGATGGAAAGAAATAGCTAGGATTTTTAAAAAGTTCTAAACGATTTAATGGACATGTTGAACCTGGTTTATCAAATTCAACGCCTCCTTCCTCATTTAATGCCCTAACAAACTCCTCAATTGGTGTATTATTAAACTTAGATGAATCATATTTTATAATTAGTGCATAATAACTACATTTACTACCTTCATATGGAATATTTAAAGTTAGACCATCAATCTTATCTACTGTATTTTTAACTATTTGAACCATATCTTGTTTTACTAAATTAATTTTATCTAAATCTTTAAATTGTTCATAAGCTATTCTAATTGCAATAGGATGTGCTCTAAGCTTTAATCCTTTTCCCGTTACAGCATATTTATAGTCTGTACTATCTTTACTTATTTCTTGTTTACATCTTTTATTATAATGACCTAACAATAATGCATTTTTATATATATACTTATTATTAGTAATTATAATTCCACCTTCTCCACCTGTAATTATTTTATTGCCTTGTAAACTAAATGCAGCAGCATCTGACCATTCTCCAAGTTTTTTTCCTTTATACTCGCCTCCATGAGCATGAGAACAATCTTCTAACAAATAAATTCCATACTTATCTGCAATCTCTCTTATTTTATCCATTTTACATGGATATCCCCACATATGTGTTACCATTATTGCCTTTGTATTTTTATTTATTTTTTCTTCAATTTTTGTATAATCAATATTTCCAGTCTCATCACAGTCAACAAATACTGGTTTTGCTCCTGTTTGAAAAATTGGAGTAACTGTTGCAAAGAAAGTATATATTGGACAAATAACCTCATCACCTTCTTTTAAATTTATAGCATCATATAATGAATGAAGTGCACTAGTACCAGATGATGTAACTAGTCCATATTTTTTGTTATGATATTTTGCAAAAGCTTCCTCAAATTTTTTAAATATATTACTATCATCATAGATTGAAATAGTATCATTTAATTGCTCTATAACTGCTTTTTCAATTTCTGGCGTTATTTTCGGATGAATAAATCTTCCCTCTTCTTTACTCATAACAGGATTTCCACCATTAATAGCAAGCTTAGTTATTGTATTCATAGGGCAATGCTTCCCAAGTAATTCATTAGCAAGCTTAATCTTTTTTTCAAGCCCTTTTTCATCTCTATTTATAACTTCATCTTTTATGCTTACTTCTTGCTCTAAATATCTACATAATTTTATAACGCCATTTGGTGAAACAAATAAATCATTAAAAGAATTACAATAACTATTAGGATTATATCTATCATTTGCTGCAGCACAAAAAATCTTAGATAAAATAATCTTAGTTACTCCATCATATAATACAATTTTATGTGTAAACTCTTCTAATACTTTGAAATTTAAATTAATCAATTCTTTTTTTATTTCATAAATTGGTACAATTTGATCCTTATTTTCACTAAATAACTCAATTATTTTTATACTAGCATTCAACTTTTTAGCAAGAGAAACGATTTTTTTCATATTTTCAATTCCATCATTTTGATTTCTTACTACAGTCATATTAATTCTAATATCTATCTTTTTATTTAAATTTCTAAGTTGCGATAAATTATATATTACTTTTGAAAGTTTTCCTTTTCTTTGAACAATATTATCATAGGTATTTTCATCAAGGCTATGAATTGAAACATTTAATCTTTCTACTCCCTCAAAGCATGGCATTTTCTTATCTATAAGTTCACCATTACTAACAACTGTTATATTTACACCTAACTCTTTTAAATTATTAATAATATCTAATATATCATCTCTAATTAAAGGCTCTCCACCAGTTAAAGTAACAGTATTCCACCCATATTTTCTTTTACAAAAATCTACAAGGAATTTATAGTCCTCACTTGAAAACACTTCTTCTGTTCCTTTTTTAACTCCTTCTCCGTGACAAAAGTAGCAGTCATAATTACATCTTCTGCTTATTATAAGTCTTAGCTCTTTATTCATCTTGCATCGCTCCCTTTGTTAGGCATTATATCCTAGATACGGCATTTTGTCTATACATTTTTGCAAATAAGTTGCGTTTTCGATGCAATTTATTTGCATTTTTTGATGAATTTTACATAAAAAAATCACATAATAAAAATTATGTGATTTTAAATATTATAATCCCATTATCATGACTGCAACATTAAAAAATACAAGTACTGAACAAGTATCTAAAATAGTAGAAATTAGTGGTGCTGCCATTATTGCTGGATCTAGCTTTAACTTTTTACAAATTAAAGGTAACATACTTCCAAGACTCTTTGCAATTGCAATAGTAATTATTAAAGTAAGACCAACTACTATTCCAAGTTGTAAGTCATTGTACTGTATTAAAATTCTAATACAATTTACTATTGCCATTATTACTCCAACTATTAAAGCTACTCTTATTTCTTTCCACCAAACTTTTAAGAAATCTTTAGCCTTTATTTCATCTACTGCAAGACCACGAATAACGAGTGTTGATGATTGTGATCCACAATTTCCTCCTGTACCCATTATCATAGGTATAAATGATACAAGAATTGGAAGTGCTGCAAAAGCCTGCTCGTAATGTGTTATAACCGCACCTGTAATAATTGAAGAAAACATCAAAAATAGTAACCACACTATTCTATTTTTAGCATGAGATACAACTGATGTTTTATAATAACCATCTTCATTTGGAGATATCGCTGCCATTTTTTCAAAGTCTTCTGATGCTTCATCTTGCATAACATCAATAGCATCATCAACTGTTACAATACCAACTAATCTTTTTTCTTTATCTACTACTGGAAGTGCAACATAGTCATATTTTGCCAAAACGTTTGCAACGTCTTCTTTATCATCTAAAGTATTAACAGTTACAATGTTCTCATCCATTAAATCTTTAATTATCTCATCTCTATCTGCAATTAATAAATCTTTTATATCAATTACACCTAGTAGTTTTCTGTTTTTATCTAGTACATAACAATTATATACAGTCTCCTTTTTTAATCCAATTTTTTTGATTTTATCAAAAGCTTGACTAACAGTCATATTTTCCTTAAGGTCAATAAATTCTGTTGTCATTATACTTCCTGCACAATCGTCTGGATAATTTAATATTTCATTTATTATTTTTCTATCTTTTTCATCTACATTTTTTAAAATACGCTTTACTACGTTTGATGGCATTTCTTCTATCATATCAACTGTATCATCTATAAACAAATTATCTACAACATATTTTAACTCTTTATCTGAAAAAGAATTAATTAATTTTTCTTGTAAATCTGCATCTAATTCTGCAAAAATCTCAGCTGCTTCTTCCTTGTTTAAAAGTCTAAATATGATTATCATATCCTTGTCGTCTACAGCTTCAAAAATACTCGGGAAATCAGCACCATTAATCCTTTCCAAGTATTTTTTTAACTCATTAAATTTTTTTTGTTCTAATAATTCTAAAACTTCTTCTACTTCAAAATTTCTCTCTAACATAATACTGATCCCACCTTTCTTTTATATAAATTTACAGTAATAAAAAAAGACTATTTTATGATAGTCTTTATACATTTAGTAGTTCATTTAACTACATATTTATTATATCATAATTTACAAAACTTGACAACCAAATTTTGCAAATTATTTGCATTTTTATACTAATTTTTTTACTTATTTTTTCTTTTAAAATATATAAGTATTTATATTTTTTGTTATATTATTTAAAATATTATCATTTAACTTTAGTAATATTATAATATATTGAAATCTTAAATGATTGTTTTTATATAAAATAAAGATGGAATATATTTTAAATCCATCTTTATTTTATTTTATATTTTAGCTTTATTTTTCTTAATATTCAATACTATTCCTAATGCACATATTACTGCTACACTTGCTATTGCTATTACTGCTATGTCTCCTGTATTTGTTACTTCAAAGATTATTGTCTCTGGTGAATTGTTATCTATTGTAAATACTAGTCCTGTTAGATCTTCATCTAACTCGTATCCTTCTGGTGCTTTTATCTCTAAGAACTTATATGTTCCCATTGGTGCTTCTTTTATTACATATTCACCATTTTCATCTGTTTCTGCATTTTCTACTAGATATATTGGTTCTCCTGTTTTTGCATTTACTTTTTGCTCTCCTGTTTCTTCATCTATCATTGCTATTGTAAATATACATCCTTGTAATGGTTCTCCTGTCTCTGCATCTAGTTTTCTTACTATTACTTCTCTTGTTTTTCTTACATTATTTACCTCTATTAGTTCTACATCCCAGTTTCCTTCTTCATCATACTTTGCTACAAATTCATGTGGCTCTGTATTTAAATCATATATGTCTGGTGCTTCAACTTCTGTATATGTATATGTCTTTCCATCTTCAAATATTGATACTGGTATATATCCTTTTCCTTCGTCATTAGTTATTGATTTTAATAATAACTCTCCATTTTCATCTCTTATTTCAAATACACAATTTGGTACTAATTCTCCTGTAAATATATCTGTTTTTATTATTAATGGGTCTATTACTTCTCCCTCTATTAGTGCTTGATATACCATTGTATCTTTATTTGTATTATCTAGTGTTACTTTTACAACCTCATCTGATAGCTCATATCCTTTTGGTGCTTCTATTTCTTTTATATAATATTCTCCTAGTGGAATATTATTAAGTTCTACTAGTCCTGTATCATCTGTTACTATTACTGCTTCTTCGTATTTTCCTGTTTCTTCATTTTTTATTCTTAATGCTTTTTTACACTCTTCATCTGTATATACTCCATATTTTGCTCCTGATACAAATTTTACTTCATTTTCTTCAAAGTACTCTCTTATCTCTTCTTTTGTCATTCCTTTTATTTGTTCTAGTATTGCTTGTACTTCTTCATCAAGTGTTGTTGTATCAATTTTATCTCCATTTAATATTATATTATCCATTGTTGTTGCAGAAAGTTTTACTAGTGTTATTGATGCACTTTCATAATCGTTTTTATACTCTGGTCCTTCTACTACTACAAACTCTTGATCTGAATTAGTATTATATTCTAATGTAAAGTCTACTGTTTTTGTACTTACTGTATATGGGAATGATGCATATAACTCTTTTACATAGTATGTTCCTTCTGGTAAATCTATTGTACTTGTTACATCTCCTTCTTCATCTGCCCATATTAAATCTACTAGTGCATTATTTGGTATTACTTCTTCTCCTTTATAATTATTTATTATCTGTTTTGTATATACTCCAAATAATGCCTTTTGCTCTAATTCTTCTCCATTTGCATAATTTACATCTTCAAATATTTTATCAAAAGTTAATTGTAGTTTTTGTCTATCATTGCTTATCTCATCACTAAATGTCACTGTTTCAGTATATTGATCTTTATTTTCTAGTACTACATTTTGAATTTCTCTATTTATTACTAATCCTTCTGATGTCTCATATTCTTCTATTCTATATTCTCCAGGAAATAATTTTTCAGCTGTTGCATAACCTTCTGAATTAGTTGTTATATCTGCTACAACTTGACCTTTTTTATATCTTAATATTCCGTCTGGTGTATATGTGTCTTCTACAGCATATACTTTAAATTTTGCTCCTTCAATTCCTACTTCTTTATATATAGGTGTAATTTTCTCTTCTGTTGCATTTTCTGATTCACTTATTGGATATGTTACATTCTCACTTGTTGTCTCAACAAATTTCTCTCCTGTTTTATATATCTCCAAGTTTACTGTAAGTGGTGTATCTTTCATTGGCACCTCTATTACAAGTGATCCTGTTACAATTCCTCCTTCTGGATATTCTGCATCTTCTTCTAGTCCTGTTGCTATCTTATCTACTTTTACTTTATATCCACTTACTTCACTATTTCCTAAATCTTTTTCATCCTCTGGTACTCTTAAACTATCTTCTAAATAATATCCTTCTGGTGCTTGTGTCTCATATACTACATATTCTCCTGGCTGTAATTCTTGTGGTGTATAGAAATATCCTTCTGCACTTGTCTCAAATTCATCAATATAGTTTCCTGATGGTGTTTCCATTAAGCTTACCCATTTTGAATTATCTACATCCCAGATTTTAAATTTTGCTCCAGATAAAGCTACTGTTTGTCCAGTTTCCATATCTTTCTTTACAACTCTAAGCCATGCTGGAACTGGTTCATCTGATTCTATTCTCTTTTCATCATCATCTTGCATTTTTACTACTATATTTTCATCTTGTATATAGAAAAATGCGTTTTCTCCTGAATCGCTTTCCTTTATTTCTGTTATTGTATATTCTCCATATGGTATTGTATATGGCTCATATTCTTTATATTCGTCTGCTATAAATTCTGCATAACCATACTTGTCTACAGTCGCATCATAATATGTATTTGAATCACTATCTAATGTTAATCTTAATATTGCTCCTGCTGCTGGTGATTCCTCTGTAGAGTCTGGGTTATTCTCATATTTCATTACCCTTACTCTTCCTCTTATTACTTCTTCTTTTGATACATCCATATGATATGTTCTTTTTACTGTTTGCTCACTTGGCACTTGTTCAAAGTAATATTCATTTGGATCTACTAAGTATCCTTCTGCAAACGAATAATCATATGTCTCTCCTGTTTCTGCTGTTTCGCTATAATTTATTTTCTCTTTTACCATGTATTTTCCAACTAGTAGATCTCCTGTCTCTGCTACCCAGTATCCTTCTTC
>CALXES010000018.1 GCA_944387385.1 uncultured Clostridia bacterium
TTTGTTAATGTTACTTCTACATTCTTTAGTAATTCTTCTCCCTCATCTATTACTCCATTTGAATTTTTATCTTCCCAGGCTACTCCTTCTATCTTTCTTTCTACTACCTGACTTACTGCATTACTTGTTGTCATTTCTTCTGTATCTTTATATACTTGTGCTGTTGCACTATTTACATATTTATCTAGTCCTTTATTATTTTCTGTCTTTATATATATATCTACTGTTACACTTGATTGCGCTCCTATTTCTCCTTTTACTACATACGCTGCTACACTTTGTTTTATTGTCTCTGCTTTGGCTTCTTTCCACCCTTCTCCTAAATTCTCATCTTTTGAAGAAATACTTCCTCTTACACTTTCATCTTCTGTATATAATATCTTTAAATTTTCATTTGATATTTCTTCTCCATCTCCATTTATCTGTGTTACTACTAATCTATCTAGTGTATAACTTCCTGTATACTCTGTTCCTCTTCCATCTCCATTATATGGTAATATATCTAACATTTGAAAATCCGGTATTGTTCCATCTGTATTATTCTTATATGAAATCGTATAATGTATCTCTCCATTTTTCTCTATTACTGGTGTCTCTACTATTTTATATAATCTATGTGATGATAAATTTATTATTTGAATTGTAGTAGAATCAGTTCTAAATATCTCTTTACCATTTCCAATTTTATCTGCAGATATTATCGCCTTATTTGTAAATTGTGTTCCATTAGCTGTTTCTTCATCTATATGTGCTAAAAATGTTATAGGTTCTATTTTTTCTTCTACAACACAATCATATATGTTCCATATCAAAGTAGTAGTGCCATCATCATTTATAATAATTTGTGGTTCATTATAATTTGAACTTCCTGATATATATGTAAGTCCTTTAGGTAATGTGTCTGTTATTGTTACAGTTATTCCATCCATTTTTATATTATCGCTTTCAGATGATAATATAGGTTCAATTTTAAAATTAATGTCATATTCATTTTTTCCAAAATCATAGTTTAATTTTTCATTTCCAGCATCATCAATAGTAGTTACTTGAACTGTTTGATTTGCTCCTACAACATAAATTGTATTTCCATATTGATAGCTACCGTTATGAGTACCAGAAATTATACTTCCATCTTCATCATACTCTGTTTTTATATATGGCTTATTTTCTTTTGTCCACGAAGGAGTTGGATAATCATCTATACTAATATCTTTATTTTCTATTGTATAAATATCTCTATCTAATTGATTCTCTTTTGCCCACCATTTACTTGCAAGAGTCATTCCATACGTTTGATTAATTATTGCGCTATTTTTTACTTTCATTTCTACATATATAGTGCTCCACAAAGGCTTTACATTTCCTCCCTCTTTTGATTCAAAGAAAAGTCCAACACAAATATATCCTTCTGGTATATCTGATTTATTTTTATATATATTAAATTCTTCAATATTACACATACTATTCATTTCCTCTTGAGAAGACCAATTAGTTCCATCTTTTTTAGTTAAATAATATGCATTAAATTTTAATGTCGAACTAGAAGAATACACTATATGATCAGAAGAAGGCTCAAGTCCTAAACCATCAAATTTAAAAATTTCATTAGCACTATAAATATAAGCTTCTTCATCCGCACCATTATTAATTGAAAAGGTTAAACAAGCATTAAACTTATTTCCGTTAGTTAATACAGTATCTCCTCCTCTTCCTCTATTAGTTAATCCAATTATTGGATTTCCATCAACAGCTTGAATATCTATAAAATGGTCATACTTTCCTGGAGAAAAACGAACATGATTAACTTGTAATTTATCATCTGTGGTAACTTTTTGATTAGACATGCTTTGATCTGTGAGTGATTTTGCTTTCATATTACTATCACTTACAGTTAAATAATAATTACTATTTTCTTGTATTGAATACTCATTATCTGGTACTAAAATTTGAAAATACCAAGAACTAAAACATCCTATATTATCTGTATAAATAATAGTATTTTTAGAGTATTCACCATTATATTGAGGAAAAATACCATCAAATTTATAATCTTTTAATGTTACAGTTATTTTACTTCCATTTTGTTGCATTATAACATTTCCTGAATTATATATACTATTATTTCTATCACTTTTTAATACTCCATATGGTGCTCCTCTTAAATTATATCCTTCATCTGCATTAGTCCAAGACATAGCTCTATTTTCTATAACACCTTTTCCTCCACTATTATTTACTTTATAATTCCAAAGTAAAGGCGTACAATTATTTGTAATATCTTCAAGACCTGTTCCATTTACATTTGAACGTTCAAATTTTAAATCTAAATCAAAAGTAATATCTCCCTTTGGAAACTCTATTCCTTTTAATCCCTTTTCCTTATCATTATATAATTGTACTATAAAAGAATATCCATATATTCTACCTGTTACTTCTTGTGAATCATAATCTACAGTTAGTCTTTTTGAGCAGTATGAATTTCTGCTTAATTTTACATTATAACTAGGTGCAGAACTAATATATACGTTTTCAATTTCAGAAGTCGTTACTTTTTCCTCATCACTATTTCCATTTAGCCAAACTTTAATATCTGGCTTTATAACACTTCCATTTCTAGCTCCTAATACCTTTACTATAAATACTAACGTTTGTTTTCCTGGTATTGTAATATTCTCACTACTCATCTGATAATATCCAGTTAAAACTTTACCATTAGATGATATATTAACATCTTCTATCCATCCCATTGATTCTGTGTCCCATTTTATTTCATCGGTTGAAATTTCACTAGGTAAAGTTGCCTGAAAATATATTTTTCCTCCTGTATATCCTGTAGCTTCCGAATTATTTAAAACCATTGTATTTTCAATGGTCCATGTTACTTGATCAAATGAACGTACTATATTATTATTTTCGCTTGAATCGTTTCCAGGATCATTATTTACATCAAATGGTCCTGTTCCTGTTTTTGTTTGTATTATTTGTGAAGATGAAATTTTTGCACCATTATCTGGTAATTCTTCAATAGCATTTACCTTATTAAATATAAATAAAAAGGCAAATACTAAAATAATAAACAAAAAATATTTAGTTTTTCTCATAATCATACCTCTTTTATTTTTATTTTTCTCATATATTCTTATATTATCCTATAATAAAACTTTTTTCAATAAAAAAACATCGTTAAAAAAATTTTAACGATGTTCATATTATTATCTACGATGAATGGTTAGACTTCGATTTTCTTCTCCTAAATGGATTTCTAAGTCCTTCCTCTGCGGTAGGTAGTACACCAATTCCAAGAATTAACAAGATGATTGAACCAACTCCACCAATACAAGCATTTCTTAAATACTCGCTATTAAGGTTGAAGTTCCAATTCTTTAATCCATGTTGTCTTGTTAGATTTTGCTGATAATACAAAATCTCTTTTACTACCTTAGCATCTGTGTCTATCTGCTCTTTCTCTTTGCTTACCACATCATTTGCAGTGTCATTGATATTTGTTGAAATGTATAAAACGTCCTTATCTGCAAAATACGTATAAACAACATATGGCTGATTTCTGTAGACATTATTTACAATAGTTCCAACAGTTTTATCAATATAGCTGTCTGTGATTTCAAATGAAGTAAGCTGATAGTCTAAAACAATTGCAATTTTTGTTTCTTTAGATGCTTCTTCAATTGCGTTTCTTGCATATGTTTTATCTGGATCTGACATTGATCCACTGATATCTTGGACATAGTCCGCTCCACTTTTTACAGGTAGACTTGGAATTATAATTGTATTGAATAAATTCCACAAAATAATACCTGCTAGTACGATTAATGCGATACCCACAATCAATCGTGAAATGAATTTGTAAGGTTTTGGTCCCATTACTTTTTCCTCCTTTTTAATTTAATATTTTTATGCAGAAACACTTTTTAAACGCTTTAACATAAAAGCCTCCCTTCCTATTCTTTAGTGCATGCAAATCATTAGATGATTGCATTTAAAAAATTTTACCTGCGCTTAAATTATAGCATTTTTGTTTTTTTATGTCAAGTGGTATTTTTATGTTTGTTAATTTAACTTAATAAAAATAACAATTTGAATTTTCTGGCATAAAATACAGTATGGTGGTGAAAATATGAGTATAATTGTACAAAAATACGGTGGAAGTTCTGTAGCTGATAAAGAAAAGTTAGAGCTTGTATGTGAAAAAATAATTGAGGAAAAAGATAATGGAAATGATATTGTAGTAATAGTATCTGCTCAAGGAAAAACAACTAATAATTTAATATCTAAAGCTAAAGAATATGCCTGTAATGAAACAAGTATTTCAAAAAAAGACTTAGATTTTTTGCTTTCTACTGGTGAAATGCAAACTGCTTCACTCCTATCAATAATGCTTAATTCTAAAGGATATAATAGTGTATGTTTGACTGGCTCACAAGCTGGAATTATAACTGACTCAAATTTTGGAAATGCTAAAATACTAGATATATTAACTGAAAATATATTGTCATATATACAAGAAAGTAGAATAGTAATTGTAACAGGATTTCAAGGAATAGATAAATTTGGAAATATAACAACTCTTGGTCGTGGAGGATCTGATTTAAGTGCTGTTGCAATAGCATGTGCTTTGGGTTCAAAAAAATGTGAAATATTTAGTGATATAGATGGAATTTTTTCAGCAGATCCAAAAATAATACCCAATTCAAAATTATTAGATAACATATCATATGATGAAATGTTAGAAGCTTCATCTGCTGGTGCAAAAGTGTTACATAATAGATCAGTAAATATGGCAAAAGAATATAATTTAGAAATAAATTCTAAATGTACTTTTAATGATTCAAAAGGAAGTCTAGTTCAAAATGAAATAAAAGAAGATTTTGATATACATTTTATAACTAAAAAAGATGACGTATCTAAGATTTGCATTGTTGGACCAATGATGCTAAGTAATAAAGAAGCAATATCAAAAATATTTAAAATTGCAAGTGATGAAAACATACAAATATATATGATATCTCTTAGTGAGCTTGCAATAAATATTATAGTTGATACTTCTAAGTCTCAGTTTTTTATGCAAAAATTACATGAAGTACTAATTGAAAAGAGGAATAATTAAAAATTATTCCTCAACTTTTTTTACTGTTTTCTTTAATTTTAAAGATTTTATCCTTTTTTTATTATCTTCATCTGTATCAAAATTAATGTTAAATTTGTACTTAATAAATATTTTAACAAGTGCCAAAACTGGCATTGCAATAACCATTCCAATTATTCCAAATAATCTTTCAAACACTAGCATTCCACATATAACAACTACTGGGTGTAACTTTACAGATTTACCTATTATATTAGGCTGTAGTATATTTGCATCTATCATCTGAATTATAAAAGAAGCTACAAAAGTAATTATTGCAAGTACTGGACCACCAACAGTAAAAGCATATAAAGATGTAATACAATATGAAATTGCAGCACCAATATATGGTATTAAATTTAACATTGTAATTAAAATTCCAAAAATAACTGCATATTTTAATTGTAAAACCAAACATAATATTGTAGTCATTATACCAACTATAATACTATCAAGTAATAATCCTCTTATATATGAATTTAATATCTCATCCATTTCAACAAGCATTTTATACCTATTTGAATTTTTTCCATTTTTGGACGCTAAAACGATAAAACTATTTTTAGTTCTATCCATATCTTTAACCATAAAAAAGGATATCATAATTGCTGTTATTACACTAATTAAAAAGCTTCCTGCCTTTTGTGCTGTATCAATAGAATAATTTAAAACATTTTCAACAACCCCGCTAGATAGAAAATCTATCTCTCCAAGGCTAGATGGTATTTTATATTCTAAATTAAATTTTTCGTACAAAAACACATTTATTTTACTTGCTGCACTAGCATAAAGTGACGGTACTTCTTTTATAAATTGTGTAAGCTCTGTTACAAGAACAGGTATAATATACGCAAGTGCTAAAATTATTATTGCAAATATTATAATTAAAGAAATAGTCGCTGAAAGACCTTTACTAAGTCCTATCTTTCTTAATCTATTTGCAAGTGGTTTTGATATCCAACATATTACTACTCCTATATAAAAAGGAGTTAATGCAAGTAATAATTCAATAGCTTTATCCAATACTCCAAAAAATTTAAGAGCGAAACAAATTAGTATAAAAGCACCTATATACATGACTTTGTTTAAAAACCTAAAGTCAAATTTATTCTCGTCCATTTTTCCTCCCATACTCTATATTATTATCATTCTTTTATTTAGAATTCATATTCAATTATTTTTTTATTTTCTAGACTTAATTTTACATTAATTGCCCTTTGATTTGAGCTACCTCTAAAAAGTATATTTTCATCTTTTTTATTTTCTTCAAATCTCCCATCAATTAGTATATCCGTACTATTTAACAGTTCTATAAATTTATTTTCTTCATTTGCCATATCAAGAATTTCCTCAAAAGTAAATCCTGTATAAGTTATAACATCTAAATGCTTATTTATTTTAGATATTAATTCTACTAATCCTTCACATTGCATAAAAGGTTCTCCTCCACTTAATGTAATGCCCTTAAGTAATGGATTTGAATTTATTCTTTCGGCTAAATTCTCTATATCAATATATTCTCCAAAATTAAAATCATGTGTTTGTGGATTATGACACCCTTTGCAATTATGAGGACATCCCTGCGTAAATATTACAAATCTAATTCCAGGTCCATCTACAATTGACTCTTCTATTAGTCCCGCAATCTTTAATTTATTTTTATTACAATAGTACATCATGTTTTATTCTATCTTTTTCCTCAGCTCTTTTTCCATCATTAAATCTATCTAAAGTTCCAACAAGATAGCCAGTTATTCTTCTAATTCTTTCAAAAGGAACATCGTTTGACAGCGTATAATTTAAGTCTACAAAATCTCCATTTACGTTTAAATTAAGTTCGGCTATTTCCTTTCCAGGATTTTTTTCTTTAACATAATTTACATATTCATCTATTTCTTCTTGTGAAATTGCTTCGCCTTTTGTATTAATTATCATATATTTTCCTCCTTTAATATACCTAAATTATATCAATTTTTATTTACTAAATCAATTAGTTTATTTATTTTATTATTAGTTTACTTTGTTAAAGTTGTTTATTATGTATTCTTTTATTTTATTTTTATTTGATTTCTTCAATAATTTATGGTATAATACAGAATATAAATTTAAAAGAGAGGATAGATTGATTATATCTATTATGGTGATGATTATGAAAAAAGAAAATTCAAATTATCTTAACACATTAGAATCAGTTATACAAAAGCTAAATAGTCAAATTGCATATTCTTTTTCTAGAGGAAAAAGTTGTAGCTTATATATAGCAATATTTGATAAAGCTACAAACTGTGAGCTCTTTTTAAATGATTCTCTTATTTTCAGTGGTTCAGAGACAATATGCAAAAAAATATTTAAAGATATTTTAAAGAAACTAAAAAAAGAGCACTACTACTTAGATGGTAATTTAACTGATGTTGCTTATATAAAATATATGAAAGAAGCAAAAGCACTAAATCTAGTATAGACTTAGTGCTTTTATTTTTAACGATATTTTTCACTTCTTTTTATTCTTTCACTAACATGATTTGCTTCCTCAAATTCTCTTCTTCCGCAACATGGACAAAGCTCTTTAATTATACCAGTATATCCACAAACAGGATCTCTGTCTACAGGATGATTTATTGAACCATATCCAATTCCTGATTCTTTCATACATCTTATTATTTGCTCAAAAGCCTCAAGATTTTTAGTTGGATCTCCATCAAGTTCTACATAACTTATATGTCCACCATTTGTAAGTTCATGATATGGAGCTTCAATTTTAATTTTATTAAACGCACTTATTTTATAATATACTGGAATATGAAATGAATTTGTATAATATTCCCTATCTGTTACACCTTCAATTATTCCATATCTTTTTTTATCTATTTTTACAAATCTTCCAGCAAGTCCTTCTGCTGGTGTAGCAATTAAAGTAAAGTTTAATTTATCTTTTTGAGATTGCTCATTCATTCTCTCTCTCATATGACCTACAATTTTAAGCCCTAGTTCTCTGGCTTCTTCACTTTCTCCATGATGTTTGCCTATTAAGGCTTTTAAACATTCTGCAAGACCTATAAATCCCATAGTAAGAGTTCCGTGCTTTAAAATTTCTCCCACCTTATCTGTATTTTTTAGTCTATCCGAATCTAACCAAACATGTTGCCCCATTAAAAATGGATAATTATATACTCTTTTATTAGCCTGAATTTCAAATCTACTTTTTAGTTGATCAATTACAAGATCTATTTTTTCATCTAGCATCTCAAAGAATTTTTCTACATCACCATTAGCCTCTATTCCAAGTCTTGGTAAATTAATTGAAGTAAAGCTTAAATTTCCTCTTCCACATGTTACCTCACGAGTTTTGTCATATACATTTCCCATTACTCTTGTTCTACATCCCATATATGCAACTTCTGTATCATAGTCTCCCTTTCTATAATACTGTAAATTAAAAGGTGCATCAATAAACGAAAAATTCGGAAATAACCTTTTAGCAGATACCTTACAACTTAACTTAAATAAATCATAATTAGGATCTTCTGGATTATAATTAATACCTTCTTTTACTCTAAATATTTGTATAGGAAATATTGGTGTTTCACCATTTCCTAATCCATCTTCTGTTGCTTGTAACACTTTTTGCATAACAAGTCTTCCTTCAGGTGAAGTATCAAGTCCATAATTTATACTACTAAAAGGAACTTGCGCACCTGCTCTAGAATGCATTGTATTTAGATTATGTATAAAGCTTTCCATTGCTTGATAAGTAGCATTTTCTACCTCTTTATCTGTATACTTTACTGCAAATTTTTGAATTTTATCTATTGTATCATTATCTATACCATATCTTGTTAAATATTTTTTTTCCACTTTTAAGTATCCGTTTGAATCTTTATATGATGCTACAATATCTTTGTCATATTTAATAGACTTAACTATTTCTTCTCCAATATTTTGCGGATTTTCTATATCTGTTAAAAGCTCTAATGCTTTAATTAAATTCTTTAGATACTCTTTTTTATATGTTACTCTTACACCCTTTGCCATTGCATATTCAAAGTTTGGTATACTCTGTCCTCCATGCTGATCATTTTGATTTGATTGTATTGCTATTGCCGCAAGAGCTGCATAGCTTCCTATACTCTGTGGCTCTCTTAAAAATCCTTCACCTGTACAAAATCCATCTTTAAAAAGTTTTATTAAATCTATTTGACAGCATGTAGTAGTAAGTGTTAAAAAATCTAAATCATGTATATGTATATCTCCATTTTTATGTGCTTCTGAATGTGCAGGTTTTAATACACATAAATGATAAAAATTTTTTGCACCTTCTGAACCATATTTAAGCATTGTACCCATAGCAGTATCTGCATTAATATTTGCATTTTCTCTTTTAACATTATTATTTATTGCATCATCAAAAGTAAGTCCTTTATATATTTTTATTATATCTGAATTTCTCTCTCTTGTTTTATTTCTTTCTTCTCTAAATTTTTTATATACCCTTAATGTAGATATATGATCTTCTTCTTCTAAAATTTGTTCTACTACTTTTTGTATATCCTCAGACGAAACTTGTTTGTCTTCCTGAATTTCTTCTAGTTTTTCATATACTTTCTCAGCAAGTTCTTCAGATCTTGAATAATCTTGTCCTCCTATTGAATTAGCAGCTTTATATATAGATTTTGCAATTCTTTCTATGTTAAAATTTACTTTTCTACCATCTCTTTTTAATACTTTTGTTATCATGTATATTCCACCTCTTACTACTAAATTCCTATGCAATTATATCATTTGGTATAAAATATTGCAATAAGAAAAAACTACATATAATGACTAATTACCGCATTAACTATTGCATCTATATATTCTTGTCTATTTTCTTTTAAAAGTTTAATATCTCTTTTTGAATTAATAAATCCAAGTTCTAAAAGATAAGCTTCTGTTGTCATATTACTTAGATAATATGGATTACTACCTATATTTTTATTTCTTCCATCAACATATGCTTTAGTCATTATTCCACCTGTTTCTCTAATAATAAATAAATATGGTGTATTTGTAGATAATGTATCATATGGTTCATATCCTAAATCTTTTGCATATTCTATTGCCTCTTTAACTTCTTCATCATTATATGTTCTTATATATACACCATCTAATACTTTATAATTATTATTAGGAGAATATGTTGTACCTACTGTATTTACTATATTATCTGCAATAGACTTTGCAAAATCTAGATTTTCATTATTTGAAGCATATACCTCCACTCCACCTTGTGGATTTTTTTCTATTGTACTATTTAAATGAATAGATAGAAATAATTTTGCTTTTACTTGATTTGGAAGTACAGCCCTTCCACCAAGATCATATGACTCTACATATTCGTCTTCCTCTCTTGTAAGCATTACCTTATATCCTAAAGCTTCAAGTCTTTTTTTTAGCTCTAATGAATATTTAAGTGTATATTCCGATTCATAATTATCCTCGTATACAGCACCAGGATCTCTTCCTCCATGACCAGGATCAATTACAATATCATATACATCATTTGGAAGTTGTGACTTTAAAGCGACAATTTGCATATACTCTATTTGTTTTTCATTTATTTTTAAATTATTAAAAACTATATTTATCTTTAGATTTACATTGTTTTTCGTCATGGTATAATATTCATTTTCGCCATAGTCTGTTATATTTTTAATTGTGTAATAATAGCTATTATAATTTTCTTCTTTTTCTGTAATTACTTTTAAAAATATGTAATAGTTTCCTTCTGATATTTTTTCTAAATCAATTCCCTCATTAATATTCTTAGAAAGCTCAAAATTAATTTTTTCTTCACCTAAGCTATACTCTAAACTATATTCAATATCATTGCCATCTAAATCTTTTAATACAATATATATATTACTTATATTAGTATTAATAAATTCGTTTTTTACATATCCACCAAGATTTAAATGGTTACCATAGATAGTATATTTATCTAAATATGCATACTCAGTTTGAATATTTTTAAAAATAAGATTTCTTTTTTCTTCATTTACTTTCTCTTGTGTTTTTATCTCATTAATTCCTAGTATTTTGCTATATAACACAGTAAGACATAACATAACCAAAATAACTAATACAATTTCTATTATTTTTGTTATCTTACTTTTACCAAAGTTCATATGACACATCACCTCTTTTTGCCTTATTTATTTTCTAAAACTTTTATTGCTACCTTTATTCCATCTACTGCTGCAGTCATTATTCCTCCAGCATATCCTGCTCCTTCACCGCAAGGATAAAGTCCATATATATTTGACATTAAACTATCTTTATCTCTAATTATTTGAACTGGTGATGAAGTTCTGGTTTCGACTGCTGTAAGTATTGCATCATCACAAGAAAATCCTTTTATTTTTTTATTAAATTCTACAAGAGCTTCTTTTAAAGTATCATTTATATAACTTGGAAAAAGCTCATTTAAATTAGCAAATGTATAACCAGGTTTATACGTTGGTTTAACCTGTCCAATTTTTTCTGTTTTAATATTATCAAAATAATCTTTAACTCTTTGCACAGGTGCAAAATAATTTTTTCCCCCCATGTCAAAAGCTTTCTTTTCAAGTTTTTCTTGAAAATACATTCCTTTTAAAGGATCATCTCCACATATATCACTAACATTTACATTTACAAGTAAAGCACTATTTGCATTTTCTCCGTCTCTACTATATCTACTCATACCATTTGTAACAACTGTATTTTCTTCTGAAGAAGACGCCATAACTTGTCCACCAGGACACATGCAAAAACTATAACATGTTCTTCCATTTTTCGAATGATAAACAAGCTTATACTCTGCAGGAGGCAATTTAAAATCTATATTTTGTCCATATTGTGATATATTAATGTCTTTTTGCAAATGCTCTATCCTTGCACCAACAGCAAAATTTTTAGGGACAATATTGACTTGTTTTTTTAAGAGTTGCTTAAAAGTATCCCTTGCACTATGTCCTATTGCAAGTATTACTGCATCAGTATCTATATTTTTTTCATCAAAAAATACACCTTTAATTTTATTTTTTTCTATTTTAAAATCTGTTACTTTAGTATCAAAAAAGAATTTTCCACCTTTTGAAATTATATATTCTCTTATATTTTTAACTATATTTACCAGATTATCTGTACCAATATGAGGCTTTGCAGTATATAATATTTCCTTAGGTGCTCCAAATCGAACAAATTCTTCTAATACTTTTCTAGAATAAATTGAAGAATTTCCAGTTGTAAGCTTTCCATCAGAAAAAGTACCTGCTCCACCTTCTCCAAACTGAATATTAGACTTTATATTAAGTTTTTTGCCATTTGAAAAATCTTCAACATCTTTTATTCTTTTTTCCACTTTTGCTCCTTGCTCAAAAATAATTGGCAAAATTCCATTATCTACTAAAGTAAGTGCTGCAAATAGACCTGCTGGCCCACTACCAACTACAACTGGTCTAACTTTACTATCTCTTTTTACTATAATACTTGGATATTCTTCTTTTTTAACAAGTATTGCTCCTTTTATTTTTTGCTCTTTTATTAGATCTACTTCAACAGAATAGTTAAAAAATATATCTGCTTTATTTCTTGCATCAATAGATCTTTTATATATATATGCTCTTTTAACATTATTCTGATTTATATGATATCTTTTTAATGCAAGATTTATTACTTCTTCCTCACTAAAATTTCCTCTTATCTTTATGTTTGTTAATCTATACATAAACTCTCCTATAAATATAAATTATATTTTCTACTTTGTGCTTTTTTAAATCCTACACTCTCATAAAAAGAATGTACATCTTGTTCACTTTCTAAACAAGTTAAATGTATTGTCTTATATCCATTATCTCTAGCATAATCTACAACATATTCAATTAAAATTTTTCCTAAATTTCTTCTTCTAAAATCTTTTTTTACTGCTAAATTAAACAGCTCAATAGTAGGCTGAAAAGAAAATGTAAATAATTCTAATTTATACATTGTAACTGTTGCAACAATTTCTTCCCTTTCTTTAAGCACTATAATTTCATAAGAATTATTATTCTCATCATATTTTAAATACTTATCTATATTTTCGCTTCCGTCAAATGCCTCATCAATTAAACTTTTATATTTTGGTAAATCTTCTCTTTTTAACTTTTCTATTATCATAAAAATTCTCCTTAAATCATGAACATATTATACTATATTTTTATAATAAAATAAAGATAAAAAACTTGATGATTCTCATCAAGTTTTTATTATTAATCTAAATTTATAATCATATCAAAAAGAGTATTTAACAAACTTTTACATGAATCTAAATATAATGTTTCATTTACTGTGTGAACATCTTTTACATCTGGTCCTAATGATATCATATCTAAATTTGGTAACTTTTCAAAAATCATTCCACACTCTACTCCTGCATGAATCGCACAAACTATAGGCTCTTTGCCATTGTGACTATTTTTATATGAGTTTATATATACCTTTTCTAAAATAGAATTTGGATTATATTTCCAACCTGGATACTGTCCACTCTCTTTTATATTAAACCCAAGACCGCTTGCAACTAAATTATTTTCTTCTTTTATTATATCTCTTTTTTCATCTACACTAGATCTAAGAGATTCTATAATTTTTATTTTTCCATCAGAAACATCCACAACACCGATATTTCCAGAAGTTTCTACTAACCCTTTAACATCTTTACTCCACTCAATTACATTTTGCTTAAGATTAAGTATAAGTTCAATAATGCTCAGACTATCTTTATTTGAAATTGAATTAAATTTTGCACTTTTTTTATTTTCATGTATTAAAACTAAAAGTCCTGCATCTTCTTCTGTTACATCTAAAGATTCTACTTTATTATCTATTAAATCCTTAAAACTATCATTAGATGAAGCAAAAATGACAGATGTAGAATTTGCTATAGCATTATCTTTTGTTCCACCTTTCCAAGAAATTATTTCAATATCTTTTATATCATCTAAAAGATTAGCAGCTAAATAGTTTGAATTCATTCTACCCTTGTCAATATCAACACCAGAATGTCCACCATAAAGTCCATTAATTTCTAATGTATATACTTTTTTATCTTTGCATTCTGATATATTTACCTCTTTAGTGTATTCAGTAGTAACTCCACCTGCACATCCAACAATTGCAGTATTCTCTTCTTCTCCATCTAAATTTATTAAATATTTGGCATCTATATCTGAATAATTAAAGCTTCTAGCTCCATTCATTCCAATTTCTTCTTCTGTTGTAAAAAGGCACTCAATATTTGGTAGCTTAATTTCATTTTCATCTAAAAGTAACATTAAAATTGCAACTCCAATACCATCATCTGCTCCAAGAGACGTATCTTTTGCTTTTAGTATTCTTTCATTTTGTATTATTTCTATAGGATCTTTTGAAAAGTCATGCTTAGATTCTTTTGTCTTCACACATACCATATCCGTATGAGCTTGAAATAATATAGTATTTTTATTTTCATATCCTATTGATGCTTTTCTTTTTATAATAACGTTATTATTTTTGTCTTTTTTGTACCACAAATTTCTCTTCTTTGCAAAATCACATAAATAATCTGCAATCTTTTCCTCACATTTTGAGTTTCTTGGTATTTTTGAAATTTCTTTAAAAAAATCTATTAGCTTATTATATCTATCTTTCATTTTTATCACCATCCGTATTATTTTTCTCATTTTTAATTCTTTTTATTCTTTTAATTATATATACAAATAATATAATAATTACAAAAAGTATAGCTATTATGAAAATAATATTTTTTAATATAAAAGACTTAATTTTATCTAAAGTAGATATTTCTACTTTGTCTTGCATTTGTGTTAACTCACCTGTTACAAGTAGTCTATGAGTATTTATATTTTTAGGAGTACATGTTACAAGTGTTACTAAAGTCTTATTATTTTGAATTTTTAAACTATCTGTCTCATTTGGTAGAACAACTTTTATATCTACAACTTTATAACAATTAGTATTTCCTAAATACTCTATAAAAAAATTATCTCCTATAATAATTTTATCTAAATCATCTAATATTTTAGCCCTTGTAAGTCCACTATGCCCTGCAATAACACTATGTGTATTTTCTTTAGCAGTAGGATATGAAGTATCTTTTAAAAGTGCTACTCCTTTTTGAAGATTATCTCCTTCTATTCCTTCATATATTGGTAAGTCAACATTGATTTTTGGAATACTTAGTGTACCTATTACTGTACCTGTATTTAAAAAATCAAAGCTGCTTGGTTCATTCGAGTTATCTATATCTTCAATACTTACAATTGGATCAGTATCTGACAAATCTTTGTTAAAACTATCCGACTCTTCTTGTTTTTTTTCTTTTTCTTCAATAGGCATACTACTTATATTTGATTTATAATTATATACCACACTTGTCTGATTAATATATGATATAAATCTTAAAACAAAAGGAAAAATAAATATTAAAAATCCTATTATAAATAATATTTTAGATAAATTTTTCTTCATTTAGTTTTCCTTCTTTCTTTTAGTAATTTTTTGAATAATAGATATAATTATTAAAATAATAATTACAATAAATACAAATAACATCATACTTTTATTCTTTTTAATAAAATCAATAAAAAGCTCAAAATCTGATTTTTCATCTATTATCTCTAAATTAATATTTTCTTCTACTTTATCTTCTTTAGTTTCCTTTTCTTCTATCTTTTCACCAGTTACTAGTAATCTATGTGTATTTACTGTCTTAGGCGTACATGTTACAAGTGTTACTAAACATCTATTTTCCTCTATTTTTAAAATACTTGTATCATCTGGAAGTACAACTCTTTTTTCAATTACTCTATACTTAGTTATATTACCATAAAAAGAAATATAAAACTCATCATAAATGTCTAGTTCATTTAAATTATCAAAAATCTCTGCTTGAGATATTCCAGTATGACCAGCAAGTATAGAATGCGTATTTATATCTCCATTTGGAAGAGATGTATCTTCCATATGTGCTACACCTTTTGTTAAATTTGTTGATGTAATTCCTTCATAAATAGGCAGATTTATATTTATTTTTGGTATATTTATAGTACCTACCATCTCTCCTAATTCTAAAAAACTATATGAACTTGAAGCATCGTCTACATTAATTTCATTTGGATCTACTACTTTTATTTGAGATGCATTTTCATCATTAAATTCTTCTGATTTTTTAAGTTTATCTTCAAGTATTTCTTTATCCATGGTCTCTATTTCTTTGTTATAATTAGAAATAATTTCTGTTTGGTTTTTAAATGATAAAAATTTAGAATATATAGGATAAACTATACAAAAAATACCACATATATATAATATAACTTTTAATACTTTTACTCTCATATAAAAACACCTATATAGATTATATATCAAAAAAAAGAGAATAACTAGTATTTAACTAATTATTCTCTTAATAAACTAATATTTTTATTAGTCTTTAACTTCTTCTTTTTTAATAGATTTTGCTATAACTAATAATCCAACACCAACTACTGCAAATAATACAGTTCCTATTCCACCTGTAAGTGGTAGTGATATTGGCTTTTTATTTTCTACTTCTATATCTAGTGTATGAGAAGTTCCACTAACATTAACAGCTTTTGGTTCACTTAATAATGTATATGATTTTTGTTCTCCATTTTCTTCATAAGTTGGAGCTTGAGTTTCAACTAGCCAATATTCTCTTGAAGTCTCATAATCATTGTATGCTAATCCATTAATTTGTGCATAACCATTAACAGTTGTAACTTCAATATCTTGTCCATCTGTTCCTTTTACAAAGATACCATCTAGTGCATTTTGTCTAGTTGTTGCAATTTTAAATTTAGCACCATCTAATAATTGAGCTTCTGAATTTACTTTTTTAATTTTTAAACCACCTGTTACTACTTTTGATGTATCAGTTGTTGTATTAGTATCATTCTCAGTTCCGTCTGTATCAACTTTATTTGTATATTCAAGTGTTGCTGTATTTATATTTCCTGCTTCACCTATTGTTGCACTTGTCATATCAAGTTTAGCGTTGTATGTTATAACTAAAGTTGTATAATCATTCATCTTTGAAGTGTTAAAATCTAATACAAAATTTCCTGTTTTTGTATAATCTGTGTCTTCAACTAATACTTTTTCTGTATTTTGATCTCCAACTAAAGCTTTAACTTGAAGATTTTCAACATTAGATAAACCTTCTGGTAACTCATCAGTTAAACTAAATGTTTCTAAATCTTCAATAACAGTTGGTACATCTACTGTTATTTTAAAAGTAACTGTATCTGTTAAATTTACACTTGTTAAATCTGCATATTCCCCTTCTTGGTTTAAAACTTGTTTTACAACTTCTGGTTTTTCATTAACTATTGTTATTTGTCCTACCTCTGCAGCTGGAGCAGATGTATTTGTTCTTGTGTCTGTTACAACAACTGTACCGTCTGGTTGCACTTCAATTTCTGATGGATATTTATTATCCATTATATATTCATCACCAACAACAGTCTCTATAACTCTAAATTTTGCATCTTTACCTTCATATGATATTGGTAAATTTTCAAGTGCTATTTTACCTTCTTGATTAGTTGTAAGAGTAAGAACTTCTCCATCTACAACATAATCTGTCCAAGCTCCATCGTCTAAGCTGATTTGAACTTTAAACTCTACTCCTTGCATTGGATTTACGCCATCTGTCTTTGTCACAACAGCTTCACCTGATGCAACTTTTACTTTTGGAAATACTTCTATATCATAAATCCAACCATTACCCTCTTCATTTGTCATTGGTACATCAACTAAAAATGATTCAGGTACTTCAGATATTCCTGTTGGTACATCTGTTACTTTTGCGTAATATCTTCCTAATTCTAACTCATCAAATACTACTGTTCCTTCAACATTTGTAGTAAGGGTCTCTACTGGTGAAACCTCTTTTATATACTCTTCAGCTTGCTCTTTAGTAGTTACTGCCTCTCCTGATACTTCGTCAACTTTATATAGTGAATATTCAACTCCCTCTAAAGGAGAAGTCTCATCTGTAACACCATTTTTTTGACTTAAAGCTTTAATTGTAATTGAACCTTTTTGGTTAGTATCAACAATTGAACCAGTTACTGCAAGAACAGTATTTGAAACTGTTACTACAACTAGCATAATCATTAATACTAATGAAATTTTACTTTTTTTCATATATCTTTTCTCTCCCTTTTTATAATTATATACATAAATATTATATATCATTTTTTAATTTTTGTCTTCTTTTGTAACATTTTTTTAATATAAATTTGCATTTTTTATTATGTCAAAACCTTTTACTAAATCATTTAATATAATATATAGCTTGAAAGGAGTAAATAAAATGAACATTATTTCATTACTCTTATATACAGTTTCTATTAATTTGGATAATATTCCAATTGGAATATCTCTTGAATTAAATAGTAAAAAAAGTAATTTCAAAAAATTAGTAAAAATTTCTTTTTTTACAAGTATAATAACTTTAATATCTATGATTATAGGAAAATATATAAGCTTTATGTTTCCAGTTAAAATCGCAAACAGATTAGGAGCTACTATTTTAATAATAATTGGAAGCTACTTATTATTTAAAGAATATAATTTAAAAAGCAAAAACAAGTGTAAAAATCCAGCTAGCTTTCATGAAATACTCGTATTATCTATAAATAATTCTTTAGCTGGTTTAAGTGCTAGTATAACTGGAATTAATTATTTTTTTGCTACAATATTTAATTTTATATTTAGTAGTATATTTTTATACATTGGAGCTAAAATTGGAAAAAAAGTAAACAATACTAAAATAGAAAAGTACTCCAATTATCTGTCAGCAATTATTATAATAATTCTTGGAATTATTGAATGGAAATAAAAACTCCCTAGAATGTCTAATTCATTCTAGGGAATTATTTAATTATTAAGCTTGTTTTCTATTTTTTCTTATAACAAATACTATTCCTACTGCACATATTACTGCTACAGATGCTATAGCTATTACTGCTATATCTCCTGTATTTGTTACTTCAAAGATTATTGTCTCTGGTGAATTGTTATCTATTGTAAATACTAGTCCTGTTAGATCTTCATCTAACTCATATCCTTCTGGTGCTTTTATCTCTAAGAACTTATATGTTCCCATTGGTGCTTCAGGAATTATATATTCACCATTTTCATCTGTTTCTACATTCTCTACTAGATATATTGGCTCTCCTGTTTTTGCATTTACTTTTTGCTCTCCTGTCTCTGGATCTATCATTGCTATTGTAAATACACATCCTTTTAATGGTTCGCCTGTTTCTGCATCTAGTTTTCTTACTATTACTTCTCTTGTTTTTCTTGTATTATCTACTTCTAGTTTTTCTCCTGTCCATTCATAAGTCTCTTCATCATATGATGCTACAAACTCATGTGGTTCAGTGTTTAAGTTATATATTTCTGGTGCTTCTATTTCTGTATATGTATATGTCTTTCCATTTTCAAATATATCAAGTGGAAATCCCGCTATTCCATTTTCATCTGTTGTTGATTTTACTAACAAATTATCATCTTCATCTCTTATTTCAAATACACAGTTTGGTACTACTTCTCCAGTAAATATATCTGTTTTTGTTATCTCTCCATTTACTCCATCGTCTACTAATATTCTATATAAATCAACATCAGTTATATTATATGCTAAACTAATTTCAACCACATCATTAGATATTGTATGACCTATTGGAGCTTTTGTCTCTTTTACCCAATAAACGTTTATTGGTAAATCTTCTAATGTAAATATTCCATATTCTCCAGATACCATTACTGCTTCTTCAAACTTACCTGTTTCTTCATTTTTTATATACAATGGTTTTGTACATGCTTCATCTGTATATATTGTATATTCTGCTCCTTCTAAAGCAAGCAGATTATGTTCATATATATAATTTTCTACTTCTTCTTTTGTCATTGTTTTAAATGTGTTTTCTAGTTCCTCTATCTCACTTTGTAAGTTTTCTGTAGTAATAACATTTCCTTTTAATGTTACATCTCCTAATGTTGATGTTGACATTTTTATTAAGTTTAATGTTGCTTTATGATAGTCGTTTTCAAATTCTGTTCCTTCTACTATCACAAATTCTTGTTCTGGATTATTATTATATTCTAATGTAAAGTTTGTTTTTATTGTACTAATATCATATGGATATGATGCATATAACTCTTTTACATAGTAATTTCCTTCTGGTAAATCTATATTACTTGTTACGTCTCCATTTTCATCTACCCATACTAAATCTACTAACTTATTTGCTGGTATTACTTCTTTTCCAGAATAATTCTTTACTGATTCATTTGTATATATACCAAACATTGCCCTTTGTTCAAACTCTTCGCTATTTGAATATTTTATATCTCTAAATACTTTCTCAAATGTCAATCCAAGTTTTTGTCTTACATCTGATAATTCTTTCTTTGCTGTAGCATTTTGTACATATTGATCTTTATTTTCAAGTACTACATTTGGTATGTCTTTATCTACTAAATATCCTTCTGGTGTTTTATACTCTACTATTCTATACTCTCCTGGATACAATTCTTTTGCAACTGCTTCTCCTTCTGAATTAGTTGTTATATCTGCAACTTCTGCACCTTTTTTAACTCTAAATATTCCATCTGGTGTGTAGATATCTTCTGCTGCATATATCTTATATCCTACTCCTTCAAGTCCTACTTCTTTATATACTGATGTATATTTTTCTTCTGTTGCTTCTTCTCCATTATCATTTACTTCATAGCTAATTGTTTCACTTGTTGCCTCTACTAATTTTTCACCTTTTTTATTTAAATGTAAATTTACTTTTAGTACTGGATCGTATATTGGTACTTCTATTACTAGTGATCCTGTTGCAACTCCGCCTGTTGGGAATTCTGCATCTCCTTCAAGACCTGTTGCTATTTTATTTACCACTACTTTATGACCACTTACCTCTGCATTTCCCAAATCTTTTTCATCTTCTGGTACTCTTAAATCATCATCTAAATAATATCCATCTGGTGCTTGTGTTTCATATACTACATACTCTCCTGGCTGTAGTTGTTGTGGTGTGTAGAAGTATCCTTCTGCGCTTGTCTCAAATTCATCAATATAGTCTCCTGATGGTGTCTCCATCAACCTTACCCATTTTGAATTTTTAACATCCCATATTTTAAATTTTGCTCCTTCTAGTAATATATTTTGTCCTGTCTCTTCGTCTTTCTTTACTATTCTTAGCCATGCTGGTACTGGTTCATCTGACTCTATTCTCTTTTCATCATCATCTTGCATTTTTACTACTATATTTTCATCTTGTATATAGAAGAACGCATCTTTTCCTGAATCACTCTCTTTTATTTCTGTTATTGTATATTCTCCATATGGTATTGTATATGGTTCATATTCTTTATATTCTTCTGCTATAAACTCTGCATATCCATATTTATTTACTGTTGCATCATAATATGTATTTGAATCACTATCTAGTGTTAATCTTAATATTGCACCTGCTGCTGGTGATTCTTCTGTTGAGTCTGGGTTATTATCATATTTCATTACCCTTACTCTTCCTCTTATTACCTCTTCTTTTGATACATCCATATGGTATGTTCTTTTTACTGTTTGCTCGCTTGGTATTTGTTCAAAGTAATATTCATTTGGATCTACTAAATATCCTTCTGCATATGAATAATCATATGTCTCTCCTGTTTCTGCTGTTTCACTATAATTTATTTTCTCTTTTACCATGTATTTTCCAACTAGTAGATCTCCTGTCTCTGCTACCCAGTATCCTTCTTC
>CALXES010000019.1 GCA_944387385.1 uncultured Clostridia bacterium
TATCTTTTTAACCTAATTTTTTTTTTTAGTCACTTACTTGTCATTTTATATGTACTATAATATAGATATAAAAAGAGAGGAGAAATTTTTTATGGAAATATTAAAAGTAGAAAATTTAACAAAAGTTTATGGAAAAGGAGAAACAAAAGTTACAGCATTAGATAATGTTTCATTTACCGTAAATAAGGGAGAATTTGTTGCTATTGTTGGTGCTTCAGGAAGTGGTAAATCTACATTATTACATTTAATTGGTGGAGTTGATAGACCTACTAGTGGAACTGTATATATAGATGGAAAAGATATATATAAGTTTAATGATGATGAGCTTGCAATATTTAGAAGAAGACAGGTAGGACTTATTTATCAGTTTTATAATTTAATTCCAATACTTAACGTTGAGGAAAATATAACTCTACCTTTAAGTTTAGATAATAGAGATGTTAATAAGAAAAAGCTAGATGATTTAATAAAGCTATTAGGTTTAAGTGATAGAAGAAATCATTTACCAAACGAGCTTTCTGGAGGACAACAACAAAGGACATCAATAGGTAGAGCAATGATTACTAGTCCAGCTATAATACTTGCAGATGAACCAACTGGAAATCTAGACTCTAAATCAAGTGATGAAATTGTTGAACTGCTAAAAAAATCTAATAGAGATTATAATCAAACAATAGTTATGATTACTCATAATATGGATATTGCTAAAGAGGCAGATAGAATTATAAAAATAGAAGATGGAAAAGTTGTTAAGGAGGTATAGATATGACAATTCTTAGCAAATTATCTTTAAAAAGTTTAAAACTTAATAAAAAAAGAAGTATAAGTACAGTAATTGGAATTATATTATCTGTTGCATTAATTTGTGCTGTTGGAACTTTAGTAAGTAGTTTTCAAAGAACTCTAATAGAAGAAACAATAAATCAAAGTGGATATTATCATCTTCAAATAAATAATGTTACAGATGAAGATATTGAAACTATAAAAAATAACAGGGATGTAAAAGACTATTTTAGTATATATGAAAATGGATATGCAGTTATGGAAAATTCACAGAATGAATATAAACCATATTATAAAGTAGAATCAATGTCAGAGGATGTATTTAATAGATTAAAATTTAACTTAATAGAAGGCAGATTTCCTAAAAATAGTAGTGAGATTATTATTAGTAGACATATCATAGATAATGCTAATGTAGATCTTAAACTAGGAGATAAAATAACAATTGATGTTGGAAAAAGAGAGAGTATAGACGGCTTTGAACTGCATCCATCAAATCCATATAATCCATATGATGAATCTGGAGGAGCAATAAATGCAGAAACAGAAGAAGAAATATATTCATATTATGAAGGAAAAAGTGACGAACATATAGTAGATACTATTACTAAAACATATACAATAGTTGGAATTATTGAAAGACCAAATATGGATTTTGAAGGATATTCAGATCCTGGATATACAGTAATAACAACGCAAGACACACAAGGTAAAGAGAAGTTGTTTATATCATTTAAAAATCCATATGAATATAAAAGTACTGTAGTAAATATTCTTGGAGCAAGTAGCTATGAAAATTTGCAAAATGGAAGTGATACAGAGCTTAAGTATGACGATTTCAGTATAAATACTGAATTACTTAGATGGGAAGCTATGGCGTTTTCGGACTCTACTGTTTCAACTCTTTATGCTATAGCTGGAGTAGTTATTGTAATAATAATTATAACAAGTATTTTTTGCATAAGAAATTCTTTTGCAATAGCAACAACAGAAAAAATAAAGATGTATGGAATGCTTGCAAGTATTGGTGCAACTAGAAAACAAATAAAGCATAGTGTTATAACAGAAGCTTTAGTATTAGGAATTATAGGAATACCACTTGGAATACTTTCAGGAATATTTGCAGTGTTTGTGCTTATTAATTTAGTAAACTATATACTTGGAGATAATATGTTTGCACATTTAGATGGACTTATATTTTACGTTTCTGTTTTACCTATAGTTATTGCATTCATACTTGGTTTTGTTGTAATATATTTATCTGCAATTTCATCAGCAAGAAAAGCAAGTAAAGCAAGCCCAATAGAGAGCTTAAGAAATTCTCAAGATATAAAAATAAATAATAAAAAATTGAAAACTCCAAAAATTATACAAAAAGTATTTAAAACAGGAGGAGTACTTGCGTACAAAAATTTAAAAAGAAGTAAAAAGAAATATAGAACAACTGTTGTATCTTTAGCAGTAAGTATTTTTGTATTTATAACAATGAATAGCTTCTTAACAAATGCTTTTGATTTATCTGGAATGTATTTTACAGATTATAATCATAATATAGAACTATATCATAACATAGATAATTTAACAGAAGATGAAGTAAAAGAAATAACAAGTCTAAGTACTGTTGATGAAAGTTTCTTGTTGTATGGGGATACCGGAAACTTTAAGATATTTGACACAGATAAAATAAATTTAGACGATGGATTAGAGCTAGTTGATGATTCAGAATATGATGAAGAAACTAATTCTGTAATACCAACTGGAAAAGGTAAATATATTAGCGTATTAATATATGGACTTGATACAAATGCTTTTAAAGAATATGTAGAAAGTATAAACGTAGATTATGAAAAAGTTAAAGATACAGGAATTTTAGTTGATACATATGAATATTATGATGAAAATGATAAAAATACAAAATCAATGAGAAGATATAAATATAAAGCTTCAGATACTATTAATGGTGAGTATAATGAAGAACCAATTAGTATAAAAGTTGGAGCTATTACAGATAAAAAGCCATATGGACTTGAGAGTACATATTATGAGGGTGGATTTTTAATTGTAGATGCTAGTGTGTTTAATAATTTAGAATTTCGTCTATCTAGAATTTGTATAAATGCAAATGATAGTGAAGAATTTGAAAAACAGCTTGAAGATATTAATAACCAAATTGTTTATACTAATTTTGAGGAGAGTGTAAAAGAGCAAAAATCTATGATACTTGTAATTAATATATTCTTATATGGATTTATTACAGTAATAACTTTAATTGGTGTTACAAACATATTTAATACTATAACCTCTAATATGGAGTTAAGACAGAAAGAATTTGCAATGTTAAAAAGTATAGGTATGACAAGAAGAGAGTTTAATAATATGATAAATTTAGAGACTATATTTTACTCTACAAAAGCACTTATTTATGGAATAATATTTGGGCTAATTGGAACATTTGCAATGTATAAAGCAACTGCAATAAAACTTGATAGTGGAGTATATATTCCGATTGTACCAATTATAATATCAATAGTATTTGTATTTATTTTAGTGTTTATTATTATGAGATATTCAATTTCTAAGATAAATAAACAAAACATTATAGAGACAATAAGAAAAGAAAACATATAACTGTACTAATAAAAGGGACTAGAAAAGTCCCTTTTATTGTTGTATAATATATATGGAGGAAATAAAAATGAAAATATTGCTTGTAGAAGATAATATAATGCTTGCAAAAGGACTTATATATTCATTAAATCAGCAGAGTTTTGACATAGTTCATAAAACAAATGTAAAAGAATCAAAAGAGTTTTTAAAAGATAATAAAGTAGATGTTATAATACTAGATATATCACTTCCGGATGGAAACGGATTTGACTTATATAAAAGTATAATATTTAATATGGATATACCAACTATATTTTTAACTGCAAAAGATGAAGAAGATGATATAGTAAGAGGTCTAGAAATGGGAGCAGAAGATTATATTACCAAGCCTTTTTCTGTAAGAGAATTAATTGCAAGAATTAATAAGATAGTACTTAAAAAGAAGAAAAACTTAGTAATAAAAGTAAAAGATATTGAGTTCGATATAGATAAAATGGTTGTTTACAAAAATAACGATCAAATACAATTTACAAGTTTAGAGCTAAAAATACTACATTTGTTGTTTATAAACTTAAATAAAGCAGTTACTAGAAACTATATTTTAGAAAAGATTTGGGAATGGACAGGTAATGATGTAAATGATAATACAGTAACTGTATATTTAAAAAGAATAAGAGAAAAATTAGGTTGTGATATAATAACTACAATAAAAGGAATAGGGTATAGAATAGATGAAAAATAAAATAGAACTAAAAAAGACAATAATTATAAGTTTAATATGTATTGTTGTTTTTGACATAACTTTTTTTGTGATAAGCTTAATTCAATACAATAGCTATAATAACAATTACAATTATAAAATATCTAGTATATTATCTACTGTAAAAGAAAAATATCCAGAAGTAACACAAAATGAGCTTATTGAAATTTTGAATGAAAAAAGTTTTAGTGATATATCTTTAAAAGAATATGGAATTGATTTACAAGAAGATACACTTATTCTTGCAAATGATAATTATTTTAAAGCTTTTGTTTTTATTAATATAATAATACTTACTATAATGTTTTGTACATTAGTTATTATATTTTTAAGATATAATCATTCAAAGGATAAAAAGCTAAATGAAATAACTAGATATATTGAGGAGTTAAATAATAGAAACTATAAATTATATATTGAAGATAACACTGAAGATGAGCTTTCAATACTTAAAAATGAGATATATAAGACGACAGTTATGTTAAAAGAAGTAGCCGAGAATTCTCTAAAGGATAAGAGAGATTTAAAGGACTCTTTATCAGATATATCGCATCAAATAAAGACACCTCTTACATCTATAATTATAATGTTAGATAATATATTAGATAATCCAAATATGGACGAAAATACAAGAAATGAATTTATAAAAGATATTAAAAGGGAAATAGTTAATGTGAATTTTTTGGTAAATTCTTTATTAAAACTTTCTAAGCTTGATGCAAATAGTGTTAGTTTTATAATAAAACCAGAAAAAGTTATAGATATTATTAAAGAAAGTGTAAAGAATGTATCAACTTTATGTGATTTGAAAAATGTAAATATTATGCTAGAAATAGATAAAGATATAAAACTAGATTGTGATTTTAAATGGCAAGTTGAAGCTATAACTAATATATTAAAAAACTGTGTTGAGCATTCAAAAGAGAATTCTCAAATTAAAATCATAGTATCAAATAATAAGTTGTTTTGTAAAATAGAAATAATAGATAATGGCGTTGGAATATATAAAGAAGATTTACCTCATATATTTGAGAGATTTTATAAAGGAAAAAATTCTTCAAGTGATAGTGTTGGAATTGGACTAGCTCTTTCTAAATCTATTATTGAAAAGAACAATGGTTATATTAGTGTTGAATCTGAAATTGGAAAAGGGACAAAATTTTTAATTAAATATTTTAATTAGCAAAAAAGGAGAGTGATAAATAAATGCAAAATGTTTTATTGGGAATATTAATTCCATTTATAGGTACTACTTTAGGTTCATCTTTAGTGTTTTTTATGAAAAATAAAATTAATGATAAAATTCAAAAATTCCTTTTAGGGTTTGCTGCAGGAGTTATGATAGCAGCTTCGGTTTGGTCATTATTATTACCTTCAATGAATATGGCAAAAGAACAAGGAATTGTTGAATGGATTCCTGCATGTGTAGGCTTTTTACTAGGAATATTATTTTTATTATTACTTGATATAATTATTCCTCATTTGCATGTGAGTAGTACTAAGCCAGAAGGTTTAAAAAGTAATTTAAAAAAGACTACAATGTTTTTTCTAGCTGTAACTTTGCACAATATTCCAGAAGGTATGGCAGCAGGTGTTGTTTTTGCCGGAGTTTTATTGGATAATGTAGGATTAAGTTTTGCAGGAGCATTAGCTTTATCAATTGGAATAGCAATTCAAAATTTTCCGGAAGGTGCTATTATATCAATGCCACTTAAAGCTGAAGGATTTAGTAAACCAAAAGCATTTTTCTATGGTGTTTTATCTGGTATAGTTGAGCCTATAGCTGCATTAATTACAATACTTTTAACAAATTTAGTTGTACCAATTCTTCCATATTTATTATCTTTTGCTGCAGGGGCTATGATTTATGCCGTTGTTGAAGAATTAATACCAGAATCACAACAGGGTAAACATACAAACTTAGGAACAATTGGTGTAGCATTAGGATTTGTTGTTATGATGGTGTTAGATACTGCTTTAGGATAAATTTTAAGGAGAATGAGTAATGGATGTAGTAAATATTTTAAGAGATTTAGTAAAATTTAATACGATAAAAGATAAAGAAAATAAAAAAATATTAGATTATATTGAAAATTATTTATTAAAATTAGGATTTAATACAAAATATAAAAATAAGTATTTAATTATGGAATATGGAAAAAATATTAAATTTGGATTTATAGGACATAGTGATACAGTAGAATATATTGATGGTTGGAATAGTGATCCATTTATACTTACTAAAAAAGATAATAATTTATATGGACTTGGAGCTTGTGATATGAAAGGTGGAATAGCAGCGTTTTTAAGTGCTATAAGTGATATAGATTTAAAAAATTTAAAATATGGTATAAGAGTGTATATAACTTATGATGAAGAAATTGGATTTACTGGAATAAAAGAAATAGTTGAAAAAAAAGAAATTTTTCCTGAGTATGTTTTAGTAGGAGAACCAACAGAAAATAAAGAAATGATAGGATGTAAAGGATTATTTGCTATAAAATTATATACAAAAGGAATAAAAGTACATTCTAGTACTCCAGATAAAGGTATAAGTGCAAATACAAGTATGATAAGACTACTTTGTGAGCTTGAAGATTTTTATAATGAAAAAATAAGAAATATAAAGAATAATAAGTATGAGATTTCAAATACAACTATGAATATTGGGCTTTTAAATGGAGGAAGTGCAATAAATTCAGTTGCAGCAGAATGTATGAGCTATATTGATTTTAGAACTATAAGTAATAAGCATGTAATTATGTTAAAAGAAAAATTAGATGAATTATGCAAGAAATATGACGGATACTATATAGTAGATATTGATGTTAATACATTTTATAATGAAATTAGCAATATAAAAAAAGCTTATACTGCTGGATTTATGACAGAAGCAAGTTTTATAAATAATTGTAAAAAAATAATTTTAGGACCAGGTCCCATGACTGCTCATGAGATAAATGAACATGTAGATATAAATAGCTTATTAAAATGTAAAGAACAATATAAAAATTTAATTGAAAAAATATGTAATTAGACAAAATTATTTCGCAAAAATTTCTTTTTTAGTGTATATTTTTGAGAGAGTTCTAAAATATTCAATAAAATTGAAGAATTTATTAAGTTTTGATAAAATTAAATAAGAGTATTTGTAATTAGTTTAAATAAGTAGTAGGGGGAATGTTTTATGAAAACAGTAGTAATTACCGGGAGTGCAAGAGGACTAGGGTATGAAATGGCAAGGGTGTTTTTAAAAAATAATGTAAATGTTGTAATTAGTGATGTTAATGAAGAAAACTTATCTAAAGCTTTAGATACTTTAAGAACAATAGACTGTCAAGCTAAAGTTGAATCTTGTATTTGTAATGTTACTAAAACTGATGAAATTGAAAATTTAATTAAGTTTTCTATAGAAAAATTTTCTAAAATAGATATTTGGATAAATAATGCAGGAGTTAACCAACCAGAAAAAGCAATTTGGGAATTAACTGAAGAAGAAATTGATTTTATAATCAACGTAGATTTAAAAGGAACAATAAATTGCTCACGACTTATAATGAAAGAAATGGAAAAACAAAAGAGTGGAGCAATATATAATGTGGAAGGATATGGAAGTAATGATGCAACAATGCTTGGTCTTTCAATTTATGGTACAGCTAAAAGAGGTATAACATATTTTACAGAAGCACTTGCAAAGGAAAATGAAGTGAAACAGACAGGCATTATTGTAGGTAAGTTTTCACCAGGTATAATGATAACAGATTTTTTAGTAAATGCTGTTGGAGACAAAGAAAAAATAGTATTATCTGAAAAAACAAAGAAAGTATATAATATTTTAGGTGATTATCCTGATGTTATTGCAAATCATATGGTAAACGGTATACTTGATAATACTAAAAATAATGCAAAAATAGAATGGCTTACAAATAGAAAAGCTGCTTGGAGATTTATGACAGCTTCATTTAATAAAAGAGATTTCTTTAAATCATTAGATGCATCTAAAGAATAAAAGATGTGAAATTTACATAAAAATTGTGAAATGCTTGTGAAAATAATATTATTTTGCTAAATCTATGTTATAATGTTATTGTAATAAATGTAGAATTAAACGTAGAAAGGGATGTAGTAAAAAATGAAAAAAGTAGAAGAAATATTAGATTTAGCAACAAATGGAAAAGTAAACATGGCGATATCTGCTGGTGTATTATTACTTGTAGGATATATTCTAGGGTTTGTAGTAATAAAACTAGTATAAAAAATACCAAACTATTATGTTTGGTATTTTTTTTGACTATAAGTCATCATCTAGACTAGGACCAGATGGTTTTTTTGTTAGTTGAAGCTTTTTTGCACTTTCATTTTTTCCATAGCATTCCTCAATTGCTTGAGAGAAAATATTAAGAATTTCGCCATTAATTGCTTCTTGAGAGTATGTTCTTTGAGTATAGTCTGCAATAGCTTTGTTATTAAAAGTAACATCTCCATCAAGAATTTGCATCATAGCGTCAGAAAGAGCTTGACTATCATCAACTGGTACTAGCATTCCAAGGTCTGTTGTGTAAGTTCCTTTTGTTCCAGGATTTGGAGCAAGAACTGTTGGATCATTTCCATCAACAGCAGGATCATAGTTTTGTTTGATTGTTTTACCAGTTGTGTTCATGATATCAGGTATACCGCCACTATTTGTTGCAACAACAGGATGTCCACATGCAGTTCCTTCAATTACAACTAAACCAAAAGGTTCATTTCTTGATGGAACAACAGATAAATCTGCTAAGTTTTGCAATTGACGTATTACGTCAGGACCTTGTAATCCAACAAAATGAAGATTTTTTAGGCCAAGATTTTCAGCTTGAGCTTTAAGATCTGGTTCAAGAGCACCTGTACCAACAATAACTGTTAATAGGTTTTCACCTCTTTTTTCAGCTTCTTCTTCATTTTTCTTAGTTGCATCAATTAGTACATCAATACCTTTAAAATCGGCAAACTTCCCAACAAATAGAGCCATTTTATCATAGTCTTTTGGTAATTTTCCATCATCACTTCTGTCAGAAGTTAAGCTATCAAATAGCGCATCTTTGTCAACACTTTCCATTACATGGAATTTATCTGGATTATATCCATTTTTTACAAGTACAACTTTATCAGCAGCTTCTGGAAATAATTCGCAGAATTGTTGCTTTTGATCTTCTGAGATAACTATTACTCTTTGTGAACCTTGTGCAGATTTTTTTGCTTGTTCTACAAAATAAAAGTATTTATCTGCGTCAGCTTTTAGAGTTTTTAGCTCATCTGGTGTTAAATTACCAGCATTTAGAGTAGCTCTTAATTTTTGTAACTCTTCTAAGCTTCTTCTATATCCCATTAAATCTGTACCGTGAATTGTAACTACAACAGGAAGTCCAAACTCTGTTGCTACAGCATTGTGTATCCAGTTGTGTTGACCGTGAATTACGTCAGGTTTAAAACTATCTATTTCACTTTGAATTGCTTCTTTGTACTTAGCTTCTATTGCCTTTATCTCATCAAGATTTAGGTTCCAGAATGTTGATGTTGAACGTGTGTGTGTTGTAAACATTGGAAAGTTAAATTTTAGTTGTCCATCAATTTTTTCAGGACTTTCACTTTCTGCAGTAAATGGAATTAAGTGATATTTAACTCCTGGCACACGTGGAAAATCTGTTCTGTTTTCTGATAATATAGTGCATACCTCATGATTATGTTTTACAAAATCTTCAGCTTGAGTAGTAATTAAAGTACCACTACCAGCACCATTATTAGGAAAACCTGTTACTTGTAAAATTTTCATTAAATATTCCTCCTTTTAATTAAAAATGGGTAAACGATTTTTGTTACCCATATAATAATATCATAAAATGTTACAAAAATCAACATAAAACAGATAAAAACGCTAAAATAATGTATAAAATCAGAATATAAACTACATAAAAAAGTAATTATATACTTAAAATATATATTTCCTTTTAGTGTTGATTTTAATTGTAATTTATGATAGAATAATATAGAAAATAGGGAGACACCTATTAAAGAATGGAGGAATAATAAATGGAATTAAAGGGTTCAAAAACAGAACAAAATTTAATGACTGCATTTGCAGGTGAATCACAAGCTAGAAACAAATATACATATTTTGCTTCTAAAGCTAAAAAGGAAGGATATGAGCAAATTGCTGCTATTTTCCAAGAGACTGCAGATAATGAAAAAGAACATGCTAAATTATGGTTTAAACTATTAAATGGTGGAGATATACCATCAACAGCTGAAAATTTAAAAGCTGCTGCAGAAGGAGAAAACTATGAGTGGACAGATATGTATGATAAAATGGCAAAAGAAGCCAAAGAAGAAGGTTTTGACAGAATTGCATATCTATTTGAAGCAGTAGGAAAAATAGAAAAAGAACATGAAGAAAGATATTTAAAACTTCTATCAAATGTTGAAGAAGGAAAAGTATTTGATTGTGGAGAAGTAAAAGTTTGGAAATGTAGAAATTGTGGACATTTACATGTTGGAGAAAAAGCTCCAGAAGTTTGTCCTGTATGTTCTCATCCAAAAGCTTTCTTTGAAATAAAAGCAGAAAATTATTAATAGTTAAAAGTAACCTTTAAGTAAAATTTACAATAATATTAATTTTTCTTTAATATTTAATGTAATCTTGCAAAAGGTTACTTTTTTTATTGTAATATTTTATATATATAATATATAATTTAAAGTGTATGGAGGTTTATATATGAAGTTTTTTAAATCAAAAATTAGTATATTTATTATTGGACTTATTTTTGTTTTTATTATTTGTATTATAGGAACAATAATGCGTAATATTAATTCAAATACTCCCCAAATTGTTGGAACAAAAGAAAAGCTTGAGGATATATATAATAATCCTGGGGAATATCTATTATATAACATATTATATACTTTTTGTTTTCCTTTTAATCGTGATGGTCTTTATAAATATCCTGGTTATTTAGAATTTGAAGAAAGTAGTGATGGAATGCAGCCAATGTTAACTTATTATAGTTTAAAAAAAGCTGAGGCAAATAATAGTAGTATTGACCATACACCATCAGTGTTTGTTGATGAGCCTGAACGAAAGAAGTATGATGGTAAGTATATATATGATTTTTCTGATAATTACATAAATATTTATGAGGCGGACGGACTTATACCGGGAGATTTGATTAGTAGTATTACCATTGATAATGGGTATACACCAAAAGAACTTTTACTATATAAAGATAAACTAGTTGTTAATCTAAATGAAATTAAAACTTCCCTAATGCCATCTTTTAGTCATCAAAAAGAGGAAGTAGTTGGAACAAAAATAATTATATATGATCTTACTGATAGATATAATCCTATAGAAGAAAAAAATATTGAAACAGACTCTGAAAAGGCTTATTTAAAAATTATTGATGGAAAACTATATTATGTATTTTGCGATAAAATAAATGAACTCTCAAATGACATGCTAGCTTTACAATATACTGAAGATGGGATAAAAAAAGAGATTGACTTAAATAATACATATTATTTTAAAAATGATACTAGTAGATTTTTTACAGCTATAGCTTGGCTTGATTTAGAAGAAAAAGCATCAAATTTTAATATTAAATCATATTTAATTTATACTAGCAATGTATATTTTACTGATTATAATATATATTTGCAATATGTTATAAGCAAACCCAAAAATTATACATATGCGTCAATAAAAAATAGAATTTCTAAATTATTTAGCTTAGAGGGAGTAAATGGAGATTATCATTCTTATTCATATGATACCGAATCTGAGACTTATGCTGTAAAACTAGTTATAGATAGGCAAGGAAATGTTCAATATGTAGATAATAAAAAATATGATGATGAGTTTACAGAAAATATTAAATCATATAGAAAAATTTCTATATTTAAGGAGGTACAAAATGATAAAGGATATTAAATTACCAGTAATATTAGCTACTATAGTATTAGTATTTTCAATAATAATTAATAATTTTTTACCTCTTCTAGTTAGTATAATTAACATAGGGCTTATAATGGTAGTTAAAAGAATAAGACCCAAAAGAATATGGGACATAATATTTTTGTTATTTAGCATATTATCTGTTATTACTTATTCATTTTGGTATTTATCAATAATTTTGGGAACAATTAGTCTAATATATTCTATAAAAAGAATAATTGATAGCGGTTCATTTATTTCAAAATTAGCTACATTTTTTTCTATAGTTGGACTAGCTATTTGTTCAAATACATATATATCATCTATAATGGAAATTATAGTTTGGACATAGGAGGATATTTATGGATACAAAAATTAAAAAAAAGAATCCTTATTCAGTTGTAGCATTTACATTAGGGATTATATCTATTTTTTCAGCTGTATATTATTATACATCATTACCAGCAGGTATTATGGCAATTATTTTTGGAAATAAAGGAAGAAAAATGTATAATAGTAAAGTATCACTTATAGGGATGATAATAGGTATTATTGGTGTAATCTTGGCATCCTTAATTTTAGTATATCTTATACAAGCATTTATTTCTAAAGCATCGAGTAATTTTTTTTAATTACGTAACTTAGTTAAGAGATTTAAGCTTTTTAATAATTGCGTAAATTTATTGAAAGAAAAATATTTATATGATATTTTATAATATATGTAATATATATATAAATTAGTAAAATTTTTAGGAGGTTTTTATGAAAAGAAAAAATGTTTTAAAAACTTTAGTAGGAATTGGTTTAACAGCTAGTATTTTTGCATCAACAGTATTTGCAGTACCATTGAGTGATGAGTTTATAAATGGCTATAGAAAAGGTGATGTAAATCAAGATGGATGTTTGACAGAAGAAGATTCTCAATATACTTTACAAATATATACTGGAAATGTAGAAGTGGAGGATTATGTATATAATTTAGCTGATATGAATGGAGATGGTGATGTTAATTCAAGAGATGCATCTATTATATTAAGCATGGTAACAGATTCATCAAATTTTCCTAAGGGAGATTTAACTAGAGATGGAAAAGTTACAATTAAAGATAGTGAACTTGCTTTAGACATTTCCTTAGGCAAAGTTGAGCTAACAGATGTTTATTTAGGAATAGGTGATTTGGATAATGATAATCAAATTACAATTAAAGATGTAAGATTAATATTAGACTCTATAAAAGAAGAAGATTTTATTAAAGGTGATTTAAACCAAGATGGAAGATTTGATACGAATGATATAGATTTCGGATATAAAATACTTGGAGGACAAGTTGATATGAATGACATTTACTTAAAATTAGGAGATTTAAATGAAGATGGAATATTTAATATTGTAGATATAACGTTTATGTATCAAAAAATAGAGCAAAGTACCGACTTTAAAAAAGGAGATTTAGATAGAAATGGAGCAGTAAATGCAAATGATGCAGCAAAAGCATTAGATTTATATAAATATGGTAATGTATCAGAAAGTGATATGAAAATTGGTGATATGAATGAAGATGGCGTAATAAATGCAAATGATGCCGCTTTAATTCTTGATGTATATAAATATGGTGAGTAAAATGCAAGTTTTTATACTTGCATTTTTTATGTTTAAATTAAAAAGTTTTTTCACAAAATAAGTAGTGAAAATTAGTACAATTT
The DNA here is from genome assembly GCA_944387385.1 of uncultured Clostridia bacterium. GTDB lineage: Bacteria > Bacillota > Clostridia > TANB77 > CAG-465 > CAG-465. The sequence continues at coordinate 13,817 of CALXES010000019.1, forward strand.
TTTTAAATTATCATGTGAAATTTGTTGAAAAAAAAATATCGGTATGCTATTATATTATATGGATAATTTATAAATAATATTGTTGAAATTTTGAGGAGGTTTTTTTATGGAATTTAAACAATGGGAAGGCTTTGATAAATCTGGAGAATGGACAAAAGAAATTGATGTTAGAGGTTTTATTCAAAGAAATTACACACCTTATGAAGGAGACGAATCTTTTCTAGAAGATACAACAGATAGAACTAAAAAGCTTTGGGATGAAGTTTTAAAACTATATGAGGAAGAAAGAAAAAAAGGAGTACTTGATGTTGATACAAAAACTCCATCTTCTATCAATGCATATGATGCAGGATATATAGATAAAGATTTAGAACAAATTGTTGGACTTCAAACTGATGCTCCACTTAAAAGAGCAATTATGCCTAATGGTGGAATTAGAATTGTTGAAAAGTCATGTGAAGCATATGGCTATGAAGTAGATAAAGAAACAGATTATATATATAATAATTTAAGAAAAACACATAATGATGGCGTATTTAGCGTGTATACACCAGATATAAGAGCAGCTAGAAGCTCACATTTAATTACTGGACTTCCAGATGGATATGGTCGTGGCAGAATAATAGGAGATTATAGAAGAGTAGCTCTTTATGGAGTAGATGCTTTAATTGAAGCTAAGAAAATAGATTTAGAAGTATTAAATACAGATGAGTTTACAGAAGAGATAATTAGAGAACGTGAGGAAATACATGATCAAATAAAAGCTTTAAATGAGCTTAAAGCTATGGCTTTAAAATATGGATTTGATATATCTATACCAGCAAGTAATGCTAAAGAGGCAATTCAGTGGTTATATTTTGCATATTTAGCAGCTACTAAGGATCAAAATGGTGCGGCAATGAGTATAGGTAGAACATCTACATTTTTAGATATATATATTCAAAGAGACTTGGAAAATGGAACATTAACAGAAAAAGAAGCTCAAGAGTTAATGGATCATTTTGTAATGAAACTTAGAATGATAAGATTCCTACGTACACCAGAATATAATGAATTATTTAGTGGAGATCCAGTATGGGTAACTGAAAGTATTGGTGGTATGGGAATTGATGGTAGAACACTTGTTACTAAAAATTCATTTAGAATATTACATACACTAGTTAATTTAGGACCAGCACCAGAACCAAATTTAACTGTTCTTTGGTCAAAAAATCTACCACAAGGATTTAAGGATTATGCAGCTAAGATTTCGATAAAAACTTCTTCAATACAATATGAAAATGATGACTTAATGAGAATTACTTTAGGTGATGATTATGGAATTGCTTGTTGTGTATCTGCAATGGAAATTGGAAAACAAATGCAGTTTTTTGGAGCAAGAGCAAATCTTGCAAAAACATTACTTTATGCAATAAATGGTGGTAGAGACGAAAAAACAGGAAAACAAGTAACACCAAAATATGAACCAATAACTTCAGAATATTTAGATTATGATGAAGTTGTTGAAAAATTTGATCAAATGATGGATTATGTTGCTAAAATATATATTAAAGCATTAAATGCTATTCATTATATGCATGATAAATATTCTTATGAAGCTTTAGAAATGGCACTACATGATAGAAATATACTAAGAACAATGGCGTGTGGTATTGCTGGTCTTTCTGTAGTTGCAGATTCTCTTTCAGCAATTAAATATGCAAAAGTTAAAGTTATAAGAGATGAGACTGGTCTTGCAGTGGACTATGAAATTGAAGGAGATTTCCCTAAATATGGAAATGATGATGATAGAGTAGATAATATAGCAGTTGAACTAGTAAAGACCTTTATGAGAAAATTACAAAAACATATTACATATAGAAATTCAAAACATACTTTATCAGTGCTTACTATAACATCAAACGTTGTTTATGGTAAAGCTACAGGAAATACACCAGATGGAAGAAGAGCAGGAGAGCCATTTGGACCTGGAGCAAATCCAATACATGGAAGAGATGTAAATGGTGCAGTTGCTGTAATGAATTCAATTGCAAAACTTCCATATGAGTATTCAGAAGATGGAATATCATATACTTTCTCAATAACACCAGGAACATTAGGTCATGAATCAGAAACACAAGTTAAGAACTTAGTAAACTTACTTGATGGATATTTTAAGCAGACAGGACACCACATAAATGTAAATGTATTTGATAGAGCATTATTAGAAGATGCTATGGAGCATCCTGAAAAATATCCACAACTTACAATTCGTGTATCAGGTTATGCAGTAAACTTTGTAAAACTAACTAGAGAACAACAATTAGATGTAATTAATAGAACAATACATGAGAAGTTTTAATATATAAGGATAATTTAAGTATAACACTAGGACTTCAAGCTCTAGTGTTATATTATTGTTTAAAGGAGGAGCTATGAAAGGACGTATACATTCTTTTGAATCTTTAGGAGCGGTAGATGGACCAGGCATAAGATTTATAATATTTATGCAAGGTTGTCATTTAAAGTGTAAATATTGCCAAAATAGAGATACGTGGGATTTAAAGGGTGGTGTAGAATATGAAACAGAAGATGTTTTAGATAAAATATTAAGATATAAAAACTATATAACTCCTAACGGTGGTGTAACAATAAGTGGTGGAGAGCCGTTATTACAGGTAGATTTTTTAATTGAATTATTTGAAAAATTAAAAAAAGAGAAAATTCATACATGTATTGATACATCTGGAAATGTGGCACTAACAGAAAAGGTAAAAAAATTAATAGACTTGACAGATCTCTTTTTACTTGATATAAAATGTATTAATGATGAAATTTGCAAAGACTTAACAGGAGTATCAAATAAAAAAGAATTAGAATTTGCTCAGTATTTAAGTGAGAATAATAAAAAGATGTGGATAAGACAAGTATTGATACCACAAATAACAGATAATGAAAGTGATTTAAAAGAGCTTTCAAAGTATTTAAAATGTTTAAATGGTGTAGAAAAATTTGAGTTACTTAAATATCATGATTTAGGAAGATTTAAATGGGAAAATTTAAATCTTGAATATCCTCTTGCTAGGTATAGAACAGCAAATGAAGCAGATGTAAAAAGAGCAAAAGAAATAATGCAATTAGATTAAGAATATTAATTAATAGGAGGTAGTTATTTTGAGAAAATATTTTGGAACAGATGGAATAAGAAGAATTGCAAATACTGAGCTTACACCAGAGCTGGTTTATAAAGTTGCAAAAGCTGGAGCATATGTTTTATCTAAGCATACAGATCATACACCTACAATTTTTATAGGAAGAGATACAAGAATATCTGGTACTTTAATAGAGAGTGCTATGATTGCTGGATTTTTAAGCTATGGAGCAAATGTAAAAACATTAGGGGTTATGCCAACTCCTGCAGTTGCATATCTTACACGTAAATTTAAAGCAGATGCTTCTGTTGTGATTTCAGCATCACACAATACTTTTGAATTTAATGGCGTAAAATATTTTAGTAATAAAGGAATGAAGATTCCTGATAGTTTAGAAGAAGAAATTGAAGAGGTAATGGAGTCAGGAAAACTTGAAGAATTAACAGCAATTAACGATAAAATTGGAGTTAGTGAAAATAGAGAAGATTTACTTGAAGAATATGTATTTTTCTTTAGAAAGATTTTTGAAGATAAGATATTAGACGATTTAGATGATAACTTTAAAGTACTAATAGATACTGCAAATGGAGCTACAAGCAAAGTTGCTCCGAAGGTTTTTAAAGCATTAGGAATAAATTATGATGTGATTAATAATAGTCCTGATGGAATTAATATAAATAAGGATTGTGGTTCTACACATATTGAAAATTTAGCAAAAAAAGTAGTTGAAAAAGGATATAATCTAGGTATTGCTTATGATGGTGATGGAGATAGATGTCTTTGTGTAGATGAAAAGGGAAATATCATTGATGGTGATATTATACTTGCAATTATTTCAAAATATTTAAAAGCAGAAGGAAAACTAAAAAAAGATACTATAGTTGCAACAGTAATGAGTAATTTAGGACTTAAGAAATATTGTAAGGAAAATGGACTTGAGTTTGTACAAACAAACGTAGGAGATAGATATGTTTTAGAAAATATGTTAGAGAATGGATATAATCTTGGTGGAGAACAATCAGGTCATATAATTTTCTTAGATTATAATCCAACAGGCGATGGTATACTAACATCTTTAATGCTTACAGAAATATTATTAAAATCAAAGAAAAAAGCTAGTGAACTTGCATCAGTTATAACTATTTATCCACAAGTACTTGTTAATGCAAAGGTATCTGGAGATAAAAAATATAGCTATATGGAAGATGAAGTTATAAAATCTAAAATTGAAGAAATTGAAAAAGAATTTGCTGACTCTGGTAGAGTGTTAATTAGACCATCTGGTACAGAGCCATTAGTAAGAGTTATGATAGAAGGAGAAAATCAAGAAGTACTAGATAAAAGAGCACATGAGCTTGCAAAATTAATAGAAGAAAGATTAAATTAATAAAATATTAAATATATTTGGTTAAATAATAGATGGGAGATTTGTCATCCTACAAATAACTCGAGTCCTTTAGGTGGACAATGTACAGAATTAAGCAAGTGTAGTTGTAATGTGTACAATTTGGAATAGTATATGTTATAAAAAAATAAAACTATAATATAAAGTTTATTTACAAAAAATGGATTTAGTATTCTAAATCCATTTTTTAATATAAACTTTATACTATGTAAGGAGTATATTAGCTTTAAGTTTTGTAACAACAAACTTCTATAAAGTTATAATAGTTAAGAATTTTAATAAAAATATGTATAAAAATGAAAAAAATTTTTATCATGGCTAATATTAAAAAAATGAAAAAGAGTGTTAAAATTTCTAAGTGCATTGAGTCAATAAATATAATAGTAATTTATATATTTAAACTAAACTAATATCTACTAAGTTAATAGTAGTTTAGTTTACTAAATATATTAATTAAGATGACATCAATTTGTTTTTTAAAAGAAATCTAAAAGACTTACTTTTGATAATAATTTCTAAAAAAGATTTGATATATTTAATAAATATTTAATTGAATATTTAATTTATATAAAATATAAATATATGAAATTATTTTAAGAATAAGAGGTGTAAAATTATATGAGAAAGATTAAAATAATATTTATATTTTTATTTTGCTTTTTCGCTGTAAGCTTTCATGAATTATATGCGGCAAATGGGAGACTTCAAATGGCCTCATATGTAAATAGTGAAGGAACAGCTTATTTAACTAAATATGCAAGCATAGATTCAGATTCGATTAGAGGAAGTACTTTAGGAAAAGAGCATGGAGAAAACTTTTTGTTTTGGGTAGAGCAAGATGGGAAATATCATTTAGGTTACTGTATAGGATATGGTAGAGCAACAAGTTCAAGTGATATGTTGGAGCCTTATCCAGGTAAACAATTAATTAATGGTAGTGGAGAAGTACTAAGTCCTGAAAGATTAGAACAAATAGAATATGTATTAAAATTTGGATTTACACATACTGCTACTGAATTTATAGATGATTATATAAAAGCAGAAGGATATATGGCTAATTATATAAGAAATATTGATAGTCAAGCACAAGATAAATATTTTGGTACACAAGTCATAATGTGGGCTACATCAGAAGGCTATTTTACAAATCAGACAAAAATGAATCAAATTATTGAGTCTTTTTGTAAAGGAAAAAATAACTCAAGTGGTAATCCGGAAAATTTTGCTAAAAGTGTTTATCAGAAAGCATATAGTGCATATAATGCTGTGAAGAATGAAAATCCTACTCAGTTTAATAAATCTCATGAAATGAAGTGGGATGCAAATAGAGGATTATTTGTTTGCGAGATTGAAGAAGATGATTTTGATTATAAAATAGATGGTGTAATATCTAGTAGTGTTACTTCATCAAACAGTAATTTAAAATTTACAGTTCAACAAAATAAAATTATAATTACCTCTTCTAAACCTATTGGTTCAGCTTCTGCACCAGTAACTTGTACTGTTAGCAGAAAAGTTGGAACTAATAATGGTACAGTATTTTTTGGACAAGCAGATTCTAGTAGATCACCAGGTGAACCACAGCCAATAAGTGCATTTATAAGTGCAAATATTCCTGCAGAAAGTTATAGCTTTAAAGTTTATACAAATGTGGGAAACTTAAAAATATTAAAAAAGGATTCATATGGTAAAAATTTACCAAATGCAACATTTAATGTATCAGGAAATGGACTAAATTATGACATTACAACAGGTAGTGACGGTTCATATACGTTAAGTAATCTTCCTATTGGAACATATACTGTAACTGAAACCAATGCTCCGGATAAAACTATTAATGATGAAATTGGAAGGTCAGTTCAAGTTACCGTAAATGCAGCTTCTACTATAACTTATACTAGAGTAAATCCATATCCAAGAGGAAGTGTTAGACTTACAAAATTTGACGCAGATCATAGAGGAGCAACTTTAGGAGATGCAACATTAGAAGGAGCTATATATAATTTATGTGCAGCAGAAGATATATATGAAGGTGATCAATTAATATATAGAAATAATCAAGTAGTTAAAACTATAGTTACAGATGAAAATGGTGAAACAGAAGTGATTACAAATTTACCAGTAGGTAATTATTATTATATAGAAGTTGAGCCTTCAGAAGGATTTAATATTAATCCAGATAGAATCAACACTTCTGTAGATTATGCAGGTCAATATACACCAGTAATTGCTGAAAAATATAATGAAACACCAGAGAGTCCAATATATTCAAATTTACATATAGTAAAAAGATTAGGAGAAACAGATTATGATGCTGAAATAAATTTAGCAGGCTCACAATTTAAGGCAACACTAATAAGTAATCCAAATCAAGTATATTATTCAAATGTATCAGGAGAAGATGGAGTATGTGATATAAATAATATTCCATATGGAAAATATAGAATAGAGGAATGTCAAACTCCAGATGAAGCATATACAGTTGAACCATTTGAAGTAAACTTTACAGAAAATGGAAAAACATATGAGTATACTAAAGTAGATCCTTCAAAAGAAATGCAAATATCTGTAACAAAAGAAATACTTGTAGATGAAGGAGAAGCAACAGATGCAAAAGTATCAGGCGCATACTTTACAGTATATACTGATGCTGAAGCAAAAAATGAATATGTAGATAAAAATGGAGATGTTGTAGTAATAGGACCAACAGATGATACAGGATATGCAATATCTAAAAAAATGAGAACAGGAACATATTACTTAAAAGAAACAACATTCCCAGAAGGAATAGATCCAGATACAATAATTCCTGGAGAAGACGTATCATATAAAGATAAAGTATATGAAGTTAGTTATGACAATAAGGTACAAGGAGATGAAGTTGTAGTTGTACCAATTACAATACAAAATGAACCAGAAAGAAATAGTATAGAAATAAATAAATGGATAGGAGAAACAACAAGTAGTGAAAAGTCACCACTTGAAGGAGCAGAATTTACAGCAACATTAATATCAAGTAAGGGAACAGATCATGAGTTTTCAAGAAAATG
>CALXES010000020.1 GCA_944387385.1 uncultured Clostridia bacterium
GATGAAAGTATACCACGCCTTTGTATTTATGTCAAGTGTTTTCGCAAACGATTTGCTTTTTTTCTTAAAAAAAAGAAATATCTTAAGATATTTCTTTTAATTTTAAACAACTTCAACTACTTCCACATTATTTTCCTTTTTCTCTTTCAAAATATTTTCATAGAAACATACATATGAAACATTCATATATGGTGTCAAGAAAAGAAATCCTATTCCTAAAGTAAATATTGACAAAATTGCCCAACCAATAAATGATAGGTTCAAAAATATATATTTCCATCTATATCCACTCATAAGACTTATAGATTTTTCCACACAATCTTTAGCTGTCATATCTTGATTATCTATAGCAATATATTGAGCTAAAACTAAAGATAATAGTCTTGCTATAAACATTATTTCAAAAATAAACACTGCTACTAAGAAAACAATTGCTAATATTCCTAATAATATACTACTATTTATTACTGATAGTATAGCTGTTAATATAATATATATAATAAATATCGCTATAAAAATCAGATACATAAGTAAAATCTTTACTAATGTCCATAAAGCAACTTTCCACGAACGTCCAAAATTTTTAAATATATTTTTTAAAAACATTGTTGCCTTTACTGATGAATCTCTTTTAAGTTTTATAACATTTTCTATAAACGAATAGCTTAATGGAATAATAAATACGTACATCACAAGCAATAGCACATATGTTCCCATTACAGCTACTGACATATTCATAGTAATATCTTCATACTTAGCAGATGTTAAATTTCCAGATATAACATCTGAAACTAATGATAGAGACTGTATAATAATAGGTAGTAAAACTATTATTATAGCAATTACAGAAATAAGTCCTAATAATACATTCATTCCTACAAATTTTGGCCATTTACCTCTCATTGATTCTCTAGCATTATATCTAATTTCTTTTGCTTTCATTTAATTCCTCCTACAAAAAAACTATATAATATTTTCTTCTTTTTCTTCCTCTGCTTCAATATCTGTCTTTATTGTAGTATTGGAAGATGATTTCTTTTTCCTAAAATATCTTCTTTTTGCATGAGCTTTATCCATAACATCTCTACGTATAATTGAAAAATTATTTAAAATTCTTCCACCAAATACTATAATAGCTGCCAAATAAATCTCTACATTTAAAAGTTCACCTAAATAAACTAAAAATATTGCAAATAATGCATTAAAGAAAAAGCCAGATAAAAATATTTTCATTTTAAAATTTTTACCAGTACTTGCTGCCAACGCTCCAAAGACAGAATCAAGACAAGCAAGTATTGCCACTGCTACATATTGATATGAAGAATATGGTATACTTATATTTTGTCCAATCAATATACCTAAAATAATAAATAAAGCTAATATTATAATTCCAAAAAACATATTTTACTCTCCTTGCTTTGCAAAATTAAATGATAAATTACCTTCATATTTTGGTATACTAATGCTACTTTCTCTTGATATTGTAACCTTTAGTCCATAACCATTTAACACATCTACTACTCCATTTTTTATAGTCATTGCACTTTCTAAATATTGTGCATTTCCTATAGCCTTTATTTCAAATGGTGCAGCTACTTTTTGGTAATTAACCTGTATAACAGAGCCAACACATCTTACTGCAGAAGTATTAATTATTCTTTGTCCATTTACACTAATTGCTTCTGCACCTGCTACCCTTAATTCATTTATTACTGTAAGTACATCACTATCATGAACAAGAGAATCTGAACTATTTCCATCATATAATGTTATTATTATCCCTTCACCTTGAACATCTGTTGTTCCAGCTAATAGGCCTAAAGTATTAATTTGATTACTCATAGATGCAATTAAGCTATCATTTGTAGATGCATTGGTTTTATACTCATCAACTATCTTTTGACTCTCATCATACTTAGCTTTAAGCTCATCATAATCTCTTTGTAAACTTACAAGAGAATCTGCTATTTCGCTTTCTCTTTTTCCTTCTAATATTTCTTCAGATTTACTCATTGTAGTTACTTGTGCTGTTATCATAATTGTAAGTAAAAACAATGTAATACCTATTGAAGTATAAGCAGGAATAGAGTTCTTTTGAATAAAAGCTTTAAATTTACTATTTTTTTTCTTCTTTTTTACATCTTCTTCCAAGATTATTTCACTCCTTAATTATATTTAGAATAGACTGGATCTTCTATACTCATGTCTATTGTTCCTTCCACAATTTGTTCATTATTTTGCAAAATCCCCTTTAAAAAAGAAACTTTATAATCTAAATTAGAGTCATTTGCAAATACCACATTAAGTTTATCATCTAAGGTAATTGTTGTCAAGGAATTTGAAAAATTTACTTTAGTTATGTTACCTTTGATTTGATATTTTTCAAGTAATTGCTTAATCGTATTATATACATCTAACTTATTAAGATAAACTTCATTAATTTTTTCTCCTAGTTTTGCTTCTGATTCAAAAGCAAAGCCCTCAACTAAAAGTTCATCTTCTTTATCTGTTAAATCGCATTTTTCAAGTAAATATCCTTCATTGTCAACTTTATAATAACTACCTGTATTTTTGTCTAGCGCAATATATGCTGGATACCTCTCTTCAACATTTATTACAATAGTACTAGGAAATGAATATTTTAAACTAGATTTTGCAATATAAGCTAAATCAATTTTACTATTTATTCCAGAAAAAATTTGCTTAAATACATTTTCGCCTATATTCAATGTAGATTTTGCTACAATCTCCTCATCAGAATATTTTTCATTTCCACTAACTTCAATACTCGTAAGATTAAACGTATCTAAGTTAAATATTAAATATAATATAATAATAACAAATGCAATAAAAAATGTAAATTTAATTATAGTACTAGGCTTTATTTTTACATTTTTTTTATCTTTATTACTATTATCATCCACTTGATTAGGCTTAACTTTTCTAATATTATTTGGAACTATCTCATCATCAAAGAAAGGAACATATTGAGCATCAGAAGAAACTTTATTTAACCTTAAATTATTTTTAACACTATGATTATTTCTACGTGTACTTTGAACATTAGCTACATTATTTTTTTTTGTATTAAAATTATTTTTAGTACTTTTTTTAGAATTTGCACTTTTTTTATTTTTTACGTTAGCTCTAGAAGGACTAGTACTAACTTTTTTTACGTTATTATTCTTAATTACTTTTTTATTTTTATTTGTACTTGTCCCACTATTTTTCACAAATATCACCTACTTTAATTTAATACAATTATATATTTTTTCTTCAACATCTTTTACAATTACTTTTGCTGCATTCTCTCCCATTATTTCTATATTATTATTTGAAATTATTTCTAATACTGCTTTATTTAAAGTTTCTTCTGTTAAATCTTTTTGCTCAATTATCTTAGCAGCTCCCACACTTTCTAATACTTTAGCATTAAAAAATTGATGATTTTCAGCAGCAAATGGTAAAGGAATTAATATAGATGGTTTATGTGATAGAGCAAGCTCACTTATAGTCATCGCTCCTGCTCGTGTAATACAAAAATCTGCAACCTTATACATTTCATCCATATTAAAAATAAATTTTTCTAGTTTTAAAAATTCATCTAAGCTCTTTCCAATTTCTTTTTCTGCTTGTTCTTTTAATTCTACAACTTCATTATAATTTTTATCTCCTGTAACTAGTATAAAATACACATTTTTATCTTGATATTTTTTTATCATTGAAAGTACTACTTCATTTATTCTTTTGGCTCCTTGACTTCCACAAGTTACTAGCACAATCTTTTTATTTATATTTGTTAATCCCAATTTTTTCAGACATTCTTGTTTATTTAAGTTCATTATATCCTCTTCGCTAAACTTTGCTGGAGTTCCTGTATAAATAACATTTGCTTTAGAATTTAATCTATTTTTTGCATCTTCAAACCCAATCATAACACACTTAGCATCTTTTGCAAGAAGCTTTACTGATACTCCAGGAAAAGCATTGCTTTCATGTAAATAATATGGTATTTTTAATTTTTTTGCTGCTTTCATTACAGGTCCACATATATATCCACCAGTACCAATAACAATATCTGGTTTAAATTCCTTTAAAATTTTCTTTGAATCTCCTATTCCTTTATATGCATTAAAAAGTGCAGAAATATTTTTTAGAGTAAGTTCTCTTAATATTTTACCCGTTCTTATATGTTTTATTTCATACCCAGAATTAGAGACCAATTTATTTTCAAGTCCATTTTCGGTCCCAATAAATAAAACCTGGCTGTCTTTTTCTTTTTTTACTATTAAATTTGCCATTGCTATAGCTGGATTTATATGTCCACCTGTACCTGCGCATGCAAAAACTACTCTCATAAAGAACCCCTTTCTAATCTTCTTTTACTTTATTACAATTTTTTGATATATTTAATAATATTCCCATTGAACATAAATTTATAAACAATGATGTACCACCATAACTAAAAAATGGTAATGGCATACCGGTAACTGGCATTGTACATGTTACAACTGCAATATTAACAATTATTTGAATTGCAAAAATACTTGTTAATCCAGCAGCAATTAAAGAACCATAAAAATCTTTGCAAGTCATTGAAATTTTATATCCTTTAAAAATAAAAGCAAAAAACAAAGCTAATACAATAGCAGCACCTAAAAAACCTAATTCTTCACCCAAAATTGAAAATATAAAATCATTTTGAGCTTCTGGTAACCACAAATACTTTTGTCTACTTTGACCTAGTCCTCTTCCAAAAAGTCCTCCAGAACCTATTGCATATAAACTTTGAGCAGCTTGCCAGTTTCCATCTTGAATATCTTGTTCTGGATTTAAAAAAGAAAATATTCTTTGAAGCCTAAATTCATCTGCAAATATAAAAGCAGCACCTGCAAGACCAACTAAAACTACTCCTGCAACTATTGTTCTAGTTTTTAATTTGATTCCGCTTGCAAATATTACAGAAATAGCTGCGACTCCTAGTACAAGAAGACCACTCATATGCTTTTGAAAATACATCAATAGACCTACTATTAATAACATTATAAGCGGTACAATATATCCTCTAAGGTCTCCAAGTTTTTTTATGTTTCTAGATAAATAAGTTGCAATTGCCATTACTAATACTGGTTTCATTATCTCAGATGGCTGAAATTGAAAAGTCTCTCCTATTCCTAACCACCTTTGTGCACCATTTCTTGTAACACCAAGTGGAGTAATAACTAAAAATAATAGTATTGCTGCAATAATAAATCCTAAATAACTCCACTTTTTATATTTTCTATAGTCAATTTTTGAAATAATAATCATAGCTATTACTCCTGCTACAGCAAAAAATAATTGTCTAATAAATAAGTAATTACTGTCGCCATAATATATCAGTGCATGATATGAGCTTGCAGAAGCAACCATAACAAGACCTATGCATAATAGAGTAATTGTAATTACAAATAACCCAAAGTCTATACCTCCACTTTTAATTTTCATAATACCAATCTCTTTTTTCATTAAAAACCCCTATATATTTTAAATAAAATAAGCAATTACACAGCAAATAACTGTTATAATCCAAAATAATAATACAACAGTTGTCTCTTTATATCCACTTAGTTCTAAGTGATGATGAAAAGGTGCCATTTTAAATAATCTTTTTCCTTTAGTAGCTTTAAAATATATTACTTGTAATATAACAGAAATTGTATCTATTATACATACAAAAGCTACCACTGCTAAATATAATGGCATTTTTAATATTAATGCTGTAATTGCAATAGCTCCTCCTAGTGCAAGAGAACCTGTATCTCCCATAAACACTTTTGCAGGATGCATATTAAATAATAAAAATCCTATACAAGCACCTACTGTACTTGCTGAAAAGACAACCATTTCATAGTTTTGTTGCCTTAGTGCTACAAGAGTAAAAAATGTCATTATAATTGCTGAAACACCTGTTGCAAGTCCATCCAGTCCATCTGTTAAATTAACAGCATTTGTTGTAGCAAGTAATATAAATGCAGCAAATAATATAAATATTGGTATACCAAGAGATATTGGTTGATCAAATATTGGTATTATAATAGATGTACCTAAATCAAAAACAAATAAATATAATCCAATAAGTATTGCTGTAACTATAAATAGCCCCAGCATCTTCATTTTAGGTGACATTCCTTCAGGATCTTTTAATATTAATTTTTTAAAATCATCTAAAAAACCAATAAGTCCATATCCACATATAGCAATCATTGGAAGAACCAAAATAGGATAATCCTTTACAAAAAATGCCATAATTGCTGTAACTACTAAAATAATTACAATTCCTCCCATAATTGGTGTACCATTTTTTTGCAAGTGAGATTTTGGTCCATCTTCTCTTACTACTTGCCCTATTTTTTTCTTTTTTAGTATCGGTACAACAATAGCTCCTAAAATAGCTGTTAAAATAAAAGATACTAATAATAATGTCGTTTGTATATTCATTTTTGTCTCCTTACTTATTGTATGTTTTTATCTGGCATTTCTTCTGCCAATTTCTTTACTATTTCTTTATCATCAAAATATAGTTTTTTTCCATTTTCTACTTCTTGATAAGTTTCATGTCCCTTTCCTGCTATAATTATTACATCACTTTTCCAAGCAATTCTCATTGCAAATTTTATTGCTTGACGTCTATTTTCTATAGACTTATATAGTCCTCTTGTTTGTTTAAGTCCTGTTTCAATGTCTTCAATTATTTTGCTTGGATTTTCATCTCTTGGATTGTCTGTTGTTATAACAGTAAAATCTGCAAGACGTCCAGCAATTTCTCCCATCATAGCTCTTTTTTCTTTATCTCTATTTCCACCGCATCCAAAGACACAAATAACTCTTCCTTTTGTATATCTTTTAGCAGATGAAAGTATCGCTTCTAAACTTGCTGGTGTATGTGCATAATCTACAATTACAGTAAATGTCTTATTTAAATCTATAACTTCATTTCTTCCTGGTACTCTAAGCGCCCCAAGAGCTCCACAAATAGCGTCCATTTGAGCACCAAATAAGCTACAAACACCAATTGCTGCTAGTGCATTATATACTGTAAATCTACCAGGTATATTTATTTTTATAGTCTCTAACATTTTATTTACATACATTTTAAATTCAACATAAGATGGATTAACTCTTATATCTGTAGCTGTCAAATCGACTGCATTATCAAGTCCATATGTAGCTTTTTTACATTTTATCATTTTTAAAAGTCTTGGCGCATATATATCGTCACCATTTACTATAGCAAAATCAGACATATCGAACAATTTTGCCTTTGCTTCTAAATAATTTTCCATTGTTTTATGAAAATCTAAGTGATCTTCAGATAAATTTGTAAAAACACCAACTATAAATTTAATTCCATATACTCTATTTAAAGCTAATGCATGAGATGATACTTCCATTACAACATATTCCATCCCAGCTTCAACCATTCTTGCAAGTAAAGCTTGAAGATCTAGTGATTCAGGTGATGTTCTAATTGATTCTTCTTTAACATCTCCATATGTATTACAAATTGTTCCTATCATACCAATTTTTTTACCAGAAGCAAGCATTATATCTCTAATCATATATGTAGTTGTTGTTTTTCCTTTAGTTCCCGTTACCCCTATTATTTTTAGTTTTCTTGCTGGATTACCATAATATGTAGCCGCCATAATTGCAAGTGCTACTCTCGAATCCTCTACTTTTATATATGTAATACCATCTTTTTTTTCTACTTCATCTTGGCAAACTATTGCACATGCTCCTCTTTCAATAGCATCATCAATATATTTTGTTCCGTTATCTTTAAAACCGTTTATTGCAACAAATATATCATCTTTTTCTATTTTTTTAGAATCATATTCTATCTTATTTATCTCTCTACTTGTATCACCACTAATTTCAACATTTGTTAAATTTTCTAATAAATATTGTAAAAGCATATTTAGCCTCCATTCTAGATAAATATTATATCACAATTAACATTTACATGCAAATATATTATGGTAACTCACTTAAATCGTCAACACACTTAATTGTTACAATTGAACCCTTTTCAATTTGCTCATAAGGTGTAACATCTTGGGTTAATACATATCCAGTTCCTTCTATTCTTACATTTAGCCCCACATTTCTAAAAGCAGTTGTTGCTTCTGCTGTTGAAAGGTTTCTTACATCAGGTACTTCAACTATCTGATTTTCATCTCCATCTTTATATGCCATTATACTTGAACCTAGCTCTAAAGATGCACCAGACTTTGGAACTTGCTTAGTTATTATTGTATCATCAGAAAATTCAGAAGAAATATTAATTGTAAATCCGCTTTCATCTGCAATTTGTTTTGCTTCAGCATAACTCTTACCTGTTATATCTGGTACCACAATTTCATTACTTTCTGTATCTGATACCGTATAATCTGTTTGTACATCTAGATATTTTAGTACTTCGTCAATAATTGATCCTACTACTGGTCCACATAGAGTTGCACCACCATGACCAGAAGGTCCTGTTGGATTATATAAATTCATAACAACCACCACTTCAGGATTACTTGCAGGACCTATTCCAACAAATCCAGCCAAATATTTTGTATTATCTCCTCTTCCATTTTCACCTGTAGCTGTTTTACCAGCAATTTGATAATCTGATATCTTAGCAGATTTAGCAGTACCAAAATTAACAGTATCTACAAGTGCACTCATAATTTCAGAAGCTGTTGTCTCTGACATTATTTGTTTTAAAACTTTTGATTCAATTTGCTCATCATAATTTCCACTTCCACTTTTTATTTCGCGTACAATATATGGCTGAACTAAATATCCACCATTTGCAACAGCACAATAATTTACGGCAGTTTGCAATGTTGTAATTTGTATAGTCTGACCAAAAGAAGTAGTAGCAAGATCAACATCAGTCATTGCACTTTCATCATGCATAATTCCAGTTGCTTCTCCAGGTAAATCTATGCCAGTTTTAGAATCCAAATTAAAAGCTTTAATATATTTCATAAATGCTGATATTCCCATTTTTTGTGAAACTTGCATAAATACTGGATTACATGAATTCATTATTCCTTCACGTAAAGATTCTTGACCATGTGGATTATAATATCTCCAACATTTTATGTCCCAAGAACCAACTGTTACATATCCTGCACAATAAAACATCTTATCATCTATATTTACAATATTTTCTTCCAAAGCAGCAGTAGCTGTTATTAATTTAAATGTAGAACCAGGTTCTTGTGTATCTGATATTGCCTTATTTCTCCACATTTGATTAAGAGCATCACTTTTTTCAGTTGAAGTCATTGCATCCCAAGCATCCTTTAGTTCTTGAGTATTTGGTGTAAATGGAGAATTAGGATCAAATGTAGGATAATTTGCCATTGCTAATACTTCTCCAGTTGATGGTCTCATTATTACTATACTTCCATATTCAGCAATATTTTCTTCTACTGCTTTACTCAAATATTTTTCTACAATAGATTGAATTGTTGCATCAATAGTAAGGACTAAATCCTTTCCATCTTCAGCTGCAACATATTGCTCTTGAGTAAAAGGTGTTTCTCTTCCTCCTCCATCAAAGCTTGCAACAATCTTTCCTGGATTTCCTGCAAGCTCTTCTTCATAATACGCCTCAATTCCAGCAAGTCCCTGATTATCTGTTCCAACAAATCCAAGAACATGAGACAAAAGTGTTCCATATGGATATACTCTAAGCATATCTTCATCTACACTTAATCCAGTTATATCATTATCATTAATATATTCTAATATTTTTTCTGCCTTTTCTTGATCCACTTTAGTTGCTATCGTTACACTAGAAACCTTTTTATTTAATTTTTCTAGTACTTCATCTTTAGACAGTTCTAATATTTGAGCTAAATTTTGTGCGATTTCTTCTTTTTTGTCTTTATTTACACTATTTGGAACTGCTGTAACAATATTAGTAGAAATACTTTGGGCAAGTATTTTTTCACCAGTAGTATCATATATTGTTCCTCTTTTAGCTTCAACCGTTTTGCTTCTTGTCTGTTGAGAATAAGCCTTTTGAGAATAATATTCTGCTTTTACAATTTGTATATATATTAATCTTGAAAATAGTACTACAACTAAAATCGTACAAACTACTAACATAAATAATACTCTTTTTTTAGTACTAATACTAACATATGGCACAAAATTCACCTCTTTTCTATAAAAATAATAACCAAGACAAATCAAGCTCTACTACATAATACTTAAAATTTGTCTTGGATATTCATAAATTTACAAAAATATATCTTTTATATAATTAATAATTTTATCTAAGAAAGTAGATTCCTGATTTACTTGTATTTTATTAACTGATTCTGATGTATCTATATAGACAGTCTGACTACTATCTGCCTTTGTCATTCCCAGTTGTTGTTTTGCATATGCTTCTATAGCATTTAAATCTGTATTTTGATCTACTTCTATTTGTGATGTAGCAGCTTCAGAAGATACTGTCTCTAATTCACTTTTTAAGTTCTGAACTTCAAGATTCTTCTCATTAATTAAACTAAATCTGTAAGTAATTATAATAGCCATAGTAAATCCGCAAAGTATAAATGCAACCATATGAGCATTTTTCTTTTTTTGCTCTTGCTGTCTTTTTATACTATTTTGATTTAAGCTATTCCTTCTAACAGCAGTATTTACTCTTCGCTTTGGTTCTTCTTTAGGTAATATTTTTCTTGCTGTAGATCCATCATTATAGTACATATTACTAACTTTTCTAGCTGGCATTTATACTTTCACCTCTTTTCTTAAACACCATATAATTACTACAATTTTACTACATCAAAAACTACATATTTACTTTATTATTCTTTCAAAAACACGAAGTTTTGCACTTCTTGCTCTCGGATTTTCTACTATTTCTTCTTCTTTTGAAACAATAGGTTTTTTATTAACTATTTTTCCATAAGATTTATAGTTACAAACACATACAGGAAAGTCTTTAGGACAAGTACACCTTCCTTGCATCTGTTCATAAGTATGTTTTACAATTTTATCTTCAAGCGAATGAAATGTAATTATAGCAAGTCTTCCTCCATCATTTAAAGATAATATACTATCTACTACAGCCTGTTTTAATTTTTCAAGTTCTTGATTTACTTCTATTCTTATTGCCTGAAAAACTCTTTTGGCAGGATGTTGTTTTTCATTTAATGCTTTACTAGGCATTGCAGACTTTATAATATCCACAAGCTCTAGGGTTGTCTCTATCGGTTTGTTTATCCTTTCTCTACATATCTTTTTTGCAATTGATCGTGAATACTTTTCTTCACCAAAATCTACAAAAATTCTATATAATTCATCTTCTGAATAATTATTGACAACTTCATATGCTGAAATTTTATCTTCTCGATTCATTCTCATATCAAGTTTTGCATCATTCATATAGCTAAATCCTCTTTCTGCTTCATCTAACTGATATGAAGACACTCCTAAATCAAGTAATATCCCATCTACACCCGATATATTTAACTCTTTTAAAATATTTATTATATTTGCATGGTTGTCATGAACTGTTTTAAAATTATTAAATTCTGATAACTTTTTACTAGCAGCAGTTATAGCATCTAAATCTCTATCTATACCTATAAGCATTCCACTTCCATTAAGCTTTTTTAGTATTTGATAAGAGTGCCCACCTCCACCTAAAGTTCCATCAACATATATTCCATCAGATTTAATATTCAAATTTTCTATACATTCATCTAATAATACTGATTTGTGTTTAAATTCCATTTTTACCTCGTTTTAATACTATATCTTAATTTTTTATCTTTTGTTTATTAATAGTTTTTTCTTTTGTTTATTAATTATATTTATCATATGTTTTATATCTAAATGCCTAAGTTAGACATTTGAGATGCAATTTTATTTCCATTAAGAGAATCTGATGATGTATACTCTTCCCATTTAGAGCTATCCCATATTTCTGCCCTTGTACAAACACCAACTATTACTACATCTTTTTTTATTCCTGCATACTCTCTTAATAATTGTGGTATATTAATTCTTCCTTGTTTATCTACTTCGCATTCTGTTGCTCCAGCAAAGAAAAATCTCATAAAACTCCTAGCATCATTATTAGTAAGAGGCAAAGCTTTAAGTTTATTTTCAAATGTTTCCCATTCAGATTTAGAATACATGAATAGACAATTATCTAAGCCTTTTGTTACTATAAAAGATTGTCCTAAGTCTCCTCTAAACTTTGAAGGGACACTTACTCTACCTTTTACATCCACGTTATGTCTGTACTCACCAAGTAACATTTGATACACCTCTTTTCCACTGTTTGCCACTGCATACCACTTCACATTTATTCTATTATAAATAAAAATAAAAATCAATAGTTTTGCACTAAAAACAATGAAAAAAATAGCAAAAATAAAGAGATTGAATGCTAAATAGTTTACTTAATTAGCCAAAAATCTAACTATTTTTATATTACATTTATTTTTAATTTATATAACGTTTATAATTTTTTAATTGTTTTTTAAGCAATTCAACTCGTAAATGTTTACATATTATTTTAATTCAAAAGCAATCATATTGAAACATATCATTTTTTTATTTATTTAAATAAATATAATAACAAATTTATTAAAATTTTAGTAAAATTTAATATCCTCTTTGTCTTCTTAGTATTTTTACACTATCTTTTATGACATAAACAATCTTATTCATCTCATACATATTATTTTCATGAGATAGACTAATTCTTATTGATGACTTTTCTACACCTATTGATTTTAAAACATGAGATATATCTTTTACTTGTGAATTACAAGCACTACCTGTAGAAACATATATATTACTCATCTCCATAAAAAGTTTTAACTCCTCAGAGTCTATATCTTCAAAATAAAAATTAAGATTACTATTAACTCTTTTATCTAAATCACCATTTAAAATAAAGCCTGGTATTTCTTTTAAACAACTTAATAAATAATCTCTAAGTTTTCTTTCTTTAATATTATTTAAGTCTAAATTTTCATATGTTAGCTTCATTGCTTCAGCAAGACCTACAATACCTACTACATTTTCTGTACCAGGTCTTAAATTATTTTCTTGATGTCCGCCACATATTAAATTTTCTATTTCTATTCCTTTTTTTAAATATAAAACCCCTATACCTTTTGGTCCATTAAATTTATGTGCAGATAAACTTAAAGCATCATAATTTGATGCATTTATTCTCATATGAGGTATTGCTTGAACCGCATCTGTATGAAAAAATATATTTTTTTCTTTTGCAATTTTAGATATTTCATCTATTTCTTGTATTGTTCCTATTTCATTATTTACATACATAATACTAATTAGAATTGTATCTTCTCGTATAGCCTCTTTAATTTTATTAACATCAATTATTCCATTTTTTTCTATATCAACATAAGTAACATCAAAGCCTTCATTTTCTAGTTTTCTACAAGTATTTAATACTGCTAGGTGCTCAAACTTTGACGTTATAATATGTCTACCTCTATGTTTATTTTTCATTGCTATACCATATATAGCTATATTATCCGCTTCTGTTCCAGAGCCCGTAAAATATATTTCCTCTGGTGTTACATTTAAGAATTTAGCAACATTTGCTCTTGAAAATTCAATAGCTTTCTTTGATATTTTACCAAGCTCATAAGTAGTTGAAGCATTACCATAATAACTCGTTAAATATGGCATCATTTTAGATAACACATGACTATTTAATCTGGTTGTTGAACTATTATCTACATATATATAATTATTCATATCAAAACCTCCTATTTTATTTTATGAATAATTATATGTTTAGTGAAAAAAGTAATAAGCTATACATATTTTTGTATAGCTTTAATTTATATTATTATCATACTCTTCATACTCAATGTCATCTATTTTTTTAGTTTTATATCTCTCACGTTCTATTACAACAATTGGTATTTTTAGTCTCTTACTTTCTTCAATTTGCTCCTTAGTAATATTATCCATAGCTACCATATATGAAGGCTTCATTTCATCATATTTTCTAGAATTTTTTCTATCACTTTTCTTATTTTTTATATTTATTTCACTATAAGAATCTGAAGATTCTGTAATTTCTTGAGGAGTCATTAATCTATTAGGTCTTGTGGTTATATTCTTTTCTGATGAGAAAGTATAAGAATCGCTCTCAAAAACATTTTCTACCATGTCTGGATCTAGAGAATCATAACCATATAAATAGTTTGAATATCCATCATGAAATGTTTTGCTATTCGTACCAGATATAAGGCTATAACAACTTTGTTCATTCATAGTCTCTTTATGTATAGGAGTATCCATAGCTCTTACTAACATATAAAATGGATTTCCTTTTAACTTATATACTTCTGAAC
This sequence comes from uncultured Clostridia bacterium, assembly GCA_944387385.1. Lineage (GTDB taxonomy): Bacteria > Bacillota > Clostridia > TANB77 > CAG-465 > CAG-465. The sequence goes on from CALXES010000020.1 coordinate 14,415, forward strand.
CTGTACTAGAAGTATCTTGTAATGAAATATCTTCTGAATTTAAGTTAGCTTTATATAAAACTTTATTTATATCTTCATATGATTTTTTTCTTAGTGCAGAAAAATCACTATATAGCTCTTTAACCATATTTTTGTCTTTTAAATCATAATATAAATTATGTTTTTCTTCTGATGTTAAATTGTCTATATTTTTTATTTTTGAATATAATTCAACTTTTTCACTACTTAAGACTTTCTCATTTTCTGCCAATTTTCCATTATATCTAATCATTTCAGATGTATTTATTCTTACATTTTTCTTTGTATCTTCAAAAGCATAATCTATAAACACTTCACTAAATTTTGAATCACTTATTTCTTTTAAATTAAGATTTATATTATTTTTCTCTTCTAAGAAGCTATTATTTTGTTTTGAGACTTCTTCTTTTAGTCTATATAAAATATCTTTTACTTTAGCATCATCTGTTGTATTTTCTATATCAAGCGTATCTATATCATCTACTGTAATATTTAAATTTAATTTATCCTTTAACTGAGTATTATACGAATAATTTCTTGCATCAATGCTATTTTTTAATCTAATATAATCATTAAGTTGCATTCTTACTTTTGAATCAACCAAAAAGCTATCATTATTAGACAAAAGTTCTTTTATTTTATCCGTATTATTTAAATCATATGAATTAAAAATTCCTGTATTAGGATTAAAGTCACTTAATATGTCACTTTCATATTTTTTTAATTTTCTTTCTATTGAAGGATGGAAACTATTCCTATATATATTATTAATGTTTCTTCTGAATTCTACCATATTGTTACTTTTTATCTTGTTAAAAAAATCATCTTGTTTTACAATTTCTGGAGGAAAATATATTCCTCTATTTGCAAGCTGTAAAACATTCATATCTTTATATGTATAAAGTGCTTTGGGATTATTATTTATATAGTCTTGTAACACTTCATTAGATGCACTTGAAACTGTTGCTAAAAATAGCTTTTTACTATATTCTCCATCTAATATTTTTCTTTTATCTTCTGAATCTAAACCTCTAGGTAAAAATTCAATGTTTGGAAGATCTTTTTCAGATTTATTTACTTTTTCTATAAGCTCCATTACTTTTTTAGAACTACAATAACTTATTGCACTATAGTTTTTATCTAAGTTTTCCAAAAAATACTTAGCATACTTTTCGTTATTTATTACTTCATTAATCAAATCATCTTTTCCATTTTCCATTAATGTAGTAAAAAATATATTAAGTTTATCTTTATTAGAAGTCATTATTTGATCAATATCTATGTTTTCAATACATGATTTCTCACCAAAGCTTTTAACTAAACTTCTCATAATATCATATGATATTCCATTTTTACTAAACTCGTCATATATTTTTTGTTTAAAGTTTTCATTATTTATAACATTATCTTTATTTATTCTACCTTCTTCTATTTCATTTAATATATATCGTAAATCCTTTGAATTTAACAATTCTTCTATTTCCATATATCTCTTCCCTCTTAAAAATTAAAATTCAATTAATATATTAGTTCCATCTTTTTTTATACCAACTATTCCGCTTTTTAAAACACCATCTTGACTATTTTCTATATTTACTTTTACAATTCTTACAAAGTCTTTTTCCTTATCAAAAGTTTGAACAGTATAACTTCCATCTAAAATACTATCTATATTTATATATTTTATTGTTCCGTCTTCCATTAATAGAACAATTCTTAAATCTTTAAAATCATTTCCAATAATAACTACTTGTGCATCATCTATTTTTTGCAAAAATCCTGTAATAGTATGGTTATACTCTGACACTAATGTTCCATAGATTAATCTTATTAATTCTGCATTTAAATTAATATTTAAATTATTATTGCTACTATCTACCAAAACTTCAATTACTTCATTACTATCTGAAATATCTTTTGTAACCATAGTATTTTCTTCTTTATTTACTATTTTAGTACTATCAAAATTATAGTAAGTTATTGTTGAAGTATTATTATCTTGCCCCTTATTCTCTGTATTATTTAAGCTGTCAATTGTACTATTTAATGTATTTATATTATTTTTTAAATCTTCATTTTCCTGTGTTAGTTTTACAATTTCTTTATCTTTATTTACGATAGAATTACCAGATACAATAAGACCTAAAACTAAACCTATTACCACTAGAATTAAAACAAATATAGAAATAAATTTTTTCATAATAAACCCTCCAAAATTTTAATTTAATAATTCATCTAATTCTTCATCATCCATTACATTTATGTCTTTACTTTCATCATATTCTGGTGTTCTATCTTCATTTTCATTTTTTACCTCTGTTGTTTCATTTATATTTAGATCCACCTTATCTCTATTATTATTAATTATTGCAATAGACGTTGCTATTCCTATACCAATAACTATTATAATTATACAAATAATCATAATTATCTTACTCTTTTTATCCATAATATCCTCCTTATAATACTTTTAACATTACATTTTATTTTATCATATAACTAAAAAAAAGTATAGCAAAAAGCTATACTTTACATATTTATTCATTTTATTTTACAACTTCAACATCCATATTAATGTGTTCACCATTAATATTTGTATCTGTGTAATTTTCCCTTTCTTTATTATATTTTACTTCTAATGTTAATGTTTCTTTCTTTATCTCTTCCTCATGCCTTTTTATTACATCTTCTATTGTATCATTTCCAGAAACATATAATTCAATTCTATCTAATACTTCAAAACCTTTATCTTTTCTCATATTTTGAACTTTAGATAAAATTTCTCTAACATATCCTTCTTCTTTTAAGTCATCTGTTATTTGAGTATCTAATACTACACCTATTTCTCCTTCTCCTGCAAAAGCAAATCCTTCTTTACCATTCATTGTTATTAACAAATTATTTGAATCTAAATCAATTTCAACATCATCTATTAATATTTGTTCTACTTTACCTGCTTTTACTTTATTTGCAAGATCCATCTGATTTTTCTTTGAAATCTCTTCTCTTATCTTTGGAATTAATCTTCCATACTCTTTACCAAGAACTGGTAAATTTGGTTTTATTTCAAAATTAACATACTCAGACATTTCAGCCCCAAGAACAACTTTTTTTACATTTAGCTCTTCTTTAACAATGTTACCATAATATTCTGGTAATGAATCAACAGAAATTAACATTTTAGATAAAGGTTGTCTATTTTTTATATTCTCTGAATTTCTAGCACTTCTTCCAAGCTCTACTATCTTGTATGCTAAATCCATTTCTTTTTCTAATTTTGCATCAATTTCTGACTCATTAACTTCTGGCCAATAGCATAAATGAACACTTTCTTTTGCATCTTTATCTAAACTGCAAACTAAATTTGTATAGATTTCATCTGCTATAAATGGTACAAAAGGTGCTATAACTTTTGTCATAGTTGTTAAGACTCTATATAAAGTAACATACGCACCTATTTTATCTTCTGATAAATCTTGTGCCCAAAATCTCTCTCTATTTCTTCTAACATACCAATTAGATAACTCATCTGTAAAAGCATCAATATCATATCCAGCTCCAGTTATATCATAATGATCTAGTTTATCTGCTACAGATTTTACTAAAGTATTTAGTTTAGATATTATCCATCTATCCATAACATTATCTGATTTAAAATCATTATATTCTAATGGATTAAATTTATCTATCTCTGCATATAGAACATAGAAAGAATAAACATTCCATAGAGTACTTAAAAATCCTCTTTGGCTTTCTTGAACATTTTCTATTGATAATCTAGAAGATAGCCATGGTGCACTACCTGTATAAAAGTACCAACGTGTAGCATCTGCTCCTACAGTATCTAATAAAACTAATGGATCCACGCCATTTTTTTTAGACTTAGACATTTTTTGTCCTTTACCATCTAAAACATGACCAAGAACAATACAATTTTCAAATGGTGTTCTATTAAATAAAGCTGTACCAACAGCAGTTAAAGTATAAAACCAACCTCTTGTTTGATCAATTGCTTCTGAAATAAATTGTGCTGGAAAATTATTTTCAAACATTTCCTTATTTTCAAATGGATAGTGCCATTGTGCAAAAGGCATTGATCCTGAATCAAACCAACAATCTATAACTTCTTTTACTCTTGACATTTCTTTTCCACATTTTGGACATTTTAAATGTACATCATCTATATATGGTTTATGTAGTTCAATATCATCTGGTACATTTATACCTTTTTCTTTAAGTTCTTCTATAGATCCAATGCACTCTTGATGTCCACATTCACAAGTCCAAATTGGAAGTGGAGTTCCCCAATATCTATCTCTTGAAATTGCCCAATCAATAACATTTTCTAAGAAATTACCAAATCTACCGTGTTTTATAGTCTCTGGATACCAATTAACTTTATCATTATTTGCTACAAGTTCATCTCTTAATGAACTCATTCCAACAAACCAGCTTTCTTTTGGATAGTATAATAATGGTGTATCACATCTCCAACAATGTGGATAAGAGTGTAGATGCTTTTCTTTATGAAATAGTTTTCCTTCATTTTTTAACCAATCACAGATATCTTCATTACAATCTCTAACAAATCTACCTTTCCAAGGTTCTACTTCATCCATAAATTTTCCTGATTTATCTACTAAATTTACAAAAGCAATACCATTCTTTTTGCATACTAAGCTATCATCTTCACCATATGCTGGTGCTATGTGAACAATACCTGTACCTTCTGTAAGTACTACATAATCTCCATGTATTACTTCAAAAGCTTTTCCCTCTACTTTAGCAAAAGGCATTAAAGGCTCATACTTCATTCCCAACAAATCTTTTCCTTTATATGTAGCTAACACTTCGTAATCCATATCTTTAAGTACTACTGGTACTAATTCCTCTGCTAAAATATATACTTCATATTTTGGCTCTTCTTCAGTTCCAACATTTACTTTTACATCACAATAGTTATATGACTGATTTACGCACAAAGCTAAATTTGATGGTAAAGTCCATGGAGTTGTTGTCCATGCCAAGAAATATTTATCTTCATTAACAACTTTAAATTTAGCAACACAAGTTAAATCTTTTACATCTTTATATCCTTGTGCTACTTCATGTGATGATAAAGCTGTTCCACATCTTGGACAATATGGCATTACTTTGTGTCCCTCAAATAATAGATTTTTATTCCAAAGTTCTTTTAAAGCCCACCATACAGACTCAATATACTTATTATCATAAGTTATATATGGATTTTCCATGTCTACCCAATATCCAACTTTATTGGTCATTTCTTCCCAAACATGAACATATTTAAAAACGCTTTCTTTACATTCTTTAACAAAATTTTCAACACCATATTCTTCAATTTGTTCTTTTCCAGAAATACCTAATTTTTTCTCTATTTCTAGCTCTACAGGAAGGCCATGTGTATCCCATCCAGCTTTTCTTATAACTCTATATCCTTGCATAACTTTATATCTAGGGATTATATCTTTCATAACCCTTGTTATAATATGTCCTGCATGAGGCATACCATTAGCTGTTGGAGGTCCATCATAAAAAGTAAAATATCTTTTTCCTTTGTTCATATCAAAATTTTGATTTATAATGTCTTTTTCTTGCCATCTCTTAAAAACATTACGTTCCATTCCAACAAATCCATCTTCATTTAATTCGACTTTTTTATACATAAATACTACTCCTTTCCTATACAAAAACATATAAATAAAAATCGCACATACCTGTATATAAGGAATGTACGATTATATTAACACAATATAATATATACAAAATAATAACCACCTTAATATACAACATACAAGCATATGTGTCCTTTATTACGTAAGGAAAACGGCTCATCTTACTATTATTTCAGACTGCAACTCAGAGGTGATTTTCATAATAACATACTTTAGATAAGCTTCCACCATCCTTATCTCGCTTTTTATTTCAATTACTATTACTCTTCCTCGTCATAGTTTTTGCTAATTATTATTTATTTTTCTTTTTGTACTTTTATGTAATTTATTATAACACAAATATAAAATAATGTAAATACCTAAAATCTATAAAAATACTTTATATAAATTACTAAATAAAAATAGCACTTTAAACTTAGTTAAAGTGCTATTTCTCTATTATTGTACTTGTTTTTTATTTCTTCTTATAGCAAATACTATTCCTAATGCACATATTACCGCTACACTTGCTATTGCTATTACTGCTATGTCTCCTGTATTTGTTACTTCAAAGATTATTGTCTCTGGTGAATTGTT
>CALXES010000021.1 GCA_944387385.1 uncultured Clostridia bacterium
CTTCCTACTTCTCCTGTTATGTTTTGGCTATCTTCTACATATGTATATCCTTCTATTGTCTTTCTTACTGTTGTATAGTTATCTCCCTCGCTATATGTTACCTCTATCTTATCTGTTATCTCTTTTCCTGTTACTTTATCTACATATTTTGTTACTACATTTGACTGTTTTATATAATAATATGTTATTGTTATTGGCTCTCTTTCCATCTTTCCTGATGTATTTCCATCTACACTTACATACTTATATCCTTCAAAAGTCTTTTGCTCTGTATCATACTCATCTGCTTCTAGTCCATTTATTACTATATCTTCTTCTAATTGTTCATTTGTCTTTACATCTAGATATCTTACTGTTACTGATGTATTTTTCTTATAATAATACACTACTTCTATATCTTTATTCTCTACTGTTCCTGATGTGTTTTGTGTATCTCTTGTATATGTATATCCTGCTATTTGCTTCTTCTCTGTTGTATAACTTTCTCCTTGCTTATATGTTGTTACTACTTGATCTGCTCCTTCTATTTCGTTTCCTGTGTTTTCATCTACATATTTTACTGTTACATCTGATAATTTTCTATACTCATATGTAACTGTTATTTTCTCTACTGTCATTTCTCCTTTTGCATTACTTGGTGTTAATACTAATTCATATCCTTCTACATTTTTAGCTTCTGTTTCATATGGATCTTTTTCTAATCCTGTTTTTGTAACTGTATCTGCTATCTCTTTTCCTGTTACTTGATCTATATATTTTACTTCTACTCCTGATGAAATCTTTTTATAATAATACACTACTTCTATGTCTTTATCCTCTACTGTTCCTGATGTGTTTTGTGTGTCTCTTGTATATGTATATCCTGCTATTTGCTTTTTCTCTGTTGTATAATTTTCTCCTTGTTTATATGTTGTTACTACTTGATCTACTCCTTCTATTTCTTTTCCTGTAATTTCATTTACATATTTTACTGTTACATCTGATAATTTTCTATACTCATATGTAACTGTTATTTTCTCTACTGTCATTTCTCCTTTTGCATTACTTGGTGTTAATACTAATTCATATCCTTCTACATTTTTAGCTTCTGTTTCATATGGATCTTTTTCTAATCCTGTTTTTGTAACTGTATCTGCTATCTCTTTTCTTGTTACTTGATCTATATATTTTACTTCTACACTTGTAACTTTTTTATATCTATATTCTACATTTATATTATCTCTTCCTACTTGTCCTGATGCATTACTTGATTTACTAACAAGTTTATAGCCATCAAAACTCTTTTCTTCTGTTGTATAACTATCTCCCTGCTTATACGTATTTATAACATCAGTTGAAAGTTTTTCTCCAGTTATATCATTTATATAACTTGCTGTTACCTTTGCATTTTTTGCATAATAATATGTTATTGTTTGTTCATTTTCTGTTAATGTATAACTCTCTGTACTTGGTTTTTGTACTAGTGTATATCCTGCTATATTTTTAGATGATGTTGTAAAACTCATTCCAATTGGTCCAGTTTTATATTCAGTAGATAATACTTCTCCTGAATATTTATCTACATATTGTATAGTAGCACCACTTTGTAAGTTAAATCTAGCATAAAAATTACTTGCTCCTTCACATCTTTCAAAATAAAAGATAGTTAAAGTGTGTTTTCCTTCCTCTAATAATTTATCTCCAAAAATATTTTCTTTATATACATTCTTTTTATCTTGTGTGATATTATTCAAATCCCAAACATTTTGAACATAAGACTGATTTCTTGCAAAATTAATATATCCTGCTATAGCTCCATGTCCTCCACCAATATCTAATTTTAGTTCTCCATCAACATATACCCAAACATCATCATCACCACGAAAATTAAATACCATATCTTCTTTTGTACCGTCAGCTTTTACAGCTTTTCCATCAGAAGTCATATAAAATGGTATATCTATTCTTAAACCATAAGTATACACTGTTGGTGCACCATTTTCAACTAATGAATCTGTTAAATTATTAAATAAAAATAATCCTGCCATTCCTAAATGTGAGCCATTATATAAGTCAAATTTCTTTTCAGCATAATTCCTATTTACAGTAAAATTATTACTGTCTAATACGTACCAACCATCACCTTCCAAGTAAAATGGAAATTTCCAGTCTCTTAAAACCTCTTTATATGGTTTTCCATTTCCTGTAAGTCCATTTGCTTCACTTGCTGTTGGGAAGAAAGGCAACTTATTACTATAATTTACTTTTAAAGAATTATTTTGCATATTATTTGAAGCAATACCTTGTGTTGCTCCAGAAGTTACTCTAACATTATTTGCATCAATTCTTTCATTTTGATATCCACCAAATTTTACACCAGAGTTTCCAAATAAAAATAACTTTTCATCTATTCTTTGCTTTTGATCTGCTGGCAAATTATTAAAATCTGATGAACTATATCCTCTTTCATAAGCATTATATGCATCAGTATCATAATCTACAACAGTACAACTATACCATCTTATCCTACTTTCATCTACTTTAGTATCTGGCGTTGCAACCGCTCCATAAACATTATCTAATGATATAATACTAAGAATAAAAAAACATAATAAAAATAGTTTTTTCTTCATACATTCCACCTCAAATTCATAATAGCACAAACTGACAAAATATTTTAGTACACAATTAATTTTTTCTTAAACTAAAAAAACAACTTAACTATGTTAAGATGTTTTTTATAATGATATTTTTTTAATATTTATACACCTTATTCAGTCACTAAGTAATTTTCTAAAGAATAATACATTATATCAACATTTGTTGATGTTACTGTATTATATAATACTATATTAGTAACTACATCATTTAATGTAGTTACTCTTACATCATATTTTTCATTCATATTATATATATAAGTTATAATATTATTTTCTTCAATTTTTTCTTTTAATTCAAAACCTTTAAAATATTCTATGCTAATATCCTCTTTACTATCTATTTTATCTTCCAATTCATACAAATTCTTCATTGTTATTTTACTAGTAATATCTTTAGTGTTTCTTAAGAAAAATATTGTTATAACAAAAACTATTATAATAACTATTGATATTAAAAATAATATTATAGTACTATTTTTCTTCATTAAGTCTCCTCCTCGAGCATTTTTAGCTCTGAAATTTGATCTTTTCTTAGTAAATAGTTTTCTTCAGAAACTTCAGTTATGTAATTACATTTATCCATTCCATATTCTTTTAACAATCTCAAATCCTTTCTTAATTCTTCTATATTAGGATGAGCTCTTCCATGCGTTTTCTTATCTACATAGCCGTCATCATTTACTGTATATGAGAAATGTACTTGATAAGTGTATCTTTCACATAACCCTTTATCTATATATGCTTTAGCATATTCTTCTACATTTTGCTTATTAATATTAGCTCTACAATGAAGATGACATATATCAAAGCAAACTCTTAAGTTTGGATGATCAAAATAGTCTGCAATTTCATATACAGTACACCTTTTTTCAAAAAACATAAAAATATTCTCAAGGAGTATTGTAACTTTTTCTCCTTCAATTATTTTTAATAATTCTCTTATTTTATTTAATGTAAGCTCTTTATGCACCTCAAAATTAATTAAAGTATGATAAACAATATTCATTTTTATATCATATTTTCGAGTTAATTCAATCATAATATCTAGTTGTTCTTTGATTATATTTATATCCTTAGAAATTATACATTCAATCTCATATAACTCTAATGGCGGATGAATTGTCACTTCTTTTAAATCTGGTACTTTCTTCATTAGATTTTCTACTACTTCTTTAAATTCAAATCTTGCCATATTTCCATTTTCATTAAAAAACTGTAACTCAATTCCTTTGTCTTTATTTACATATGGCATTAATTCATCTAATCCCTCAAAATTACTACTTGTTTTTGGGTATATTTTCATTTATATCACTCTCCAAATTTAATTATATAGCATCTAATTTAATAGTTCAAGAAAAAAGAAGAGATAATATTTCTCTTCCTTTACATATTCTCTACAAACATAACTTTATTTTTTGCAAATTCATTATCATCATTTCCGATAATATCAAAAGTTGAATCTTCTATATTTTTTAAAGTAAGTGTTTTTTCATAACTATAGTCTACATATCTTTTAGCAAGTTCATATTTTTCAAGTTCAATTAGTTTTTGCTCTACAATATCTTGTATATCTTCTACTAAAATTCTCTTTTTATCCAATTCTTCTACAGATTTCATAATTAGTTTTATATTATTTCTATCAGCTCTTTGTTCTAAATTTACCTCTTCGTTTGCCTTTTGAATAGCAATTGCAATTTTTTCCCTATCATAATCTACAACTCGTCCATCTCTTTTTATTACTTTCATTTACAATTCCTCCTCTTGATTTTTTACACAACAATATTATACCCCCATTTATTTTAAAATCTGTTGCAATTGCAACATTTTTCTTTTTTACTTTTTTGTCATATCTTGTAACTTAGTTACATCAAGCTTTACACAATTTATATCATTTGCGTTACAAAAATGTAGTATTTATTTTTTCAAAATTTTATAGTATAATAAAATAAATTTGGGGGTAATCTGATGTATTGCGACTTTAACATTAAAGAGTTTACAAAACAATTACAAAATAGTTGTACTAAAATACAAACAAAAAAAATAAAAAAGAATAACACTATAACTACTTATATAAAAAATAGGAATCAAATATGTATACTTGTAAATGGTAAAGCTGATTTAATTAAATATGATATAAATGGTAACAAAACAATTATAGAAACCTTAAAAGAAAATGATACCTTCGGCGAAATATTTTTTCCTATGACAACCAATAGTGATCTATTTGTTATTGCAAAGGAAGATTGTGAAGTTATTTCATTTATATTCGATGATATATCAAAAAAATGTAGTAGAACCTGTAAATTTCATGAGACTTTAAAAACAAACCTACTAAATTTATTTATAAAAAAAATAGTTAATCAAAATATAAGAATAGAACTGCTAACTAAAAGAAGTATTAGAGAGAAATTAAAATCATATTTTTCCTCTCTCTCAAAAAATTCTTCAATTAAAACTTTTTATATACCTATTTCATATACAGACCTTGCAGACTATCTAAGTATTGACAGAAGTGCAATGATGAGAGAATTAAAATCTCTTCAAGAAGAAAATATCATCACAAGAAAAGGTAATAAAATAACACTTAATAAATAAAAAAGCTAATCTAAAATAGATTAGCTTTTGATTTTACTTATTATAAAATGGAGTAAATTTTTCCATTGCCTTCTTACCAAACTCTGTATTTGCTGGTAAAAGATTTAAAGGCATGCCTTTTAAAAATGGTATTGCAGCAGTAGCAATAGTATTAAAATATTCTTTTTCTTCTCCATTTGCATCAACTATAACTAAATAACTTAATTTATCTGATTTAGTCATTAACATTAAATATGCTTTTTCTACTTTAGGCATATTTAAAAACAAATCACTAAGTTTCTTTACTAATTCCTCTGGATAATCTTTTGGAATTCCAAGTTCAACTGTAGTATCTTTTTCTAATACAGTTTCTTGAGTTACATTGCTCTTTATCTCATTAATCATCTCTTTTGTAATAGCGATATTACATCCTTTAGGATCTATTACAAATCCATTTATATTTTCATTATTTGTAACTATTGCAGCATAATCTTCAAAAGTATATATTATTGATTGTTGTATTTTAGATTTTTGCCATTTATTTACTTCTTCATCACTTGTAAATGCAATTAAAAAAGTCTTATCTTCTTTTGTCTTTATAATAGAAAATTGTATTTTTGTATCTCTATTTATTTCTATTTTTCCACCACCCTTTGGTGCAGACTCTAATATAACAGGACATAAAAATCTAGATTTTAATATTTCAGAAATCACTTGATTTTGTACTTCCATTGACTTTTCTTCTTTTAATTTTTCTATTAATTCAATTAATTTTTTGTTATCTACATTATTATCCATAGTATTCCTCCTAATATTTATTATAATATCATAAAGTATTTCAAAAATCTACATTTTTAGATCGGTTTATAATTATATTTCTGACATAAACTTAAACGTATATTTGAGCAAACTGCTTTTTAAACTTAATTTTATATCTTTTTTACATTTTTAAGCTCTATTAAATTTATATTACTATTATCTGAATTAATATATAGCTCTATCCATATTTTTCTAATAGTTCTCATAATATTATAAAATATGACCTCATTAAAAATATCGTAGCAATTGATAAATCTAAATTACTTCAACCAGACACAATTATTTCAATATTATATCTTAATATAAATTAGCATAAAAAAAGAATATAAGATAATCTTTCTTATTTTATATCTTATATTCTTTGTCATTTTATCTGATAGTCTCCATATTTATTAGACATACCTAAAAGCATTACTTTTTCAGTTTATTTTTTATACGGTCTTACGTATCCTTTTTCATGGATAATATTAATTGTTTATAGTAGTTATAATGTGTCTTTTTAAATTTATTTTCTTTATAAAAAGCTTCAATATCTTTACTTGTCATCCAAGTTACATCATCCACTTCTTCTATTTTTTCTTTTTCTTTTTCTAATTCTATTTTTTTATCTAAATTATTCTTATTTGCAAATTTCTTCTTTCTTTCAACTGTAGTAATAAGTCTAAGTTCATCTTCTAAAACTTCAATTCCAAGCTCTTCTTTTATTTCTTTTACCATTCCTTGTATACTTGTTTGACCACTTATAGGATGCCCTGATGTTGTCGCCCACTTTCCACCTTTATCCTTTGTTCTTTTTTGCATTAACCACTTTTTGTTTGATGGATTAAATATAAAAACTACAACTGTAACAAATTTTGAATTTCTTGGCTGTATACCGTCTTTCAAAAATTTTTTATTTATTGGTCGTCTATTTAAATCATAAAGATCTCTATACTCTGTAAAATATTTTATATATCTACAATGTGCAGTATATGAATTTACAATTAAAAATATGACAGATGTAATAATTAATATTAAATCTTTTGACCATATTCCTGCAAAAACTAAAGACAGGCTCATTGAAAGAAATATAGGAATTCTTATATATAAAAATCTACTATATAATTCTTTTTGTGCTCTTCCCCTTATAATATATCTAATATATAATTCATAGTATATTATATAGAAAAAGCACATTATTCCAAACCAAATATTCGCATTTTTTATATCAAATAAATTAGATTTGATAGTTAAAAGTGCTAAAATCAAAAAGTATATAAAACTATTTATAATATCTAATTTTTTTATTTTTTTTTTATTTATTTTTTTTTTATATTTTTTTTTAAATTTTCTATATTTTCATATCACTGGTATTAAAGATAATATAGCAAGCATAACTCCCAAATATGGTGTGGTATTTGAATTAAATAAATCTATATTCTCCATTATTTCATCTCCTAAATATTTAATATTATACCATAATAAAAAATATTATAAAAGAGAAAAAAATAGAGTTTCTTTTTTAAGAAACTCTATAGTATTAGTGATGCCATATATCCACTATAAATTAAAAGATATAGTAATCCATTAAATCTTGTCATTGTATTCTTTTTACCAAAATTTGCAAAAACAAGTAATAGAAAACTAACTATAATTAATAATATGAACTCAGTATTATATGATAAGCTATATGCTATCGGACTAATTATAGAAGATGCTCCTAATATAAATAGCAAATTAAATATATTAGAGCCAACTATATTTCCTATAGCTATATCTATTTCTCCTTTAATTCCCGCTACAACAGACGTTATAAGCTCCGGTAAGCTTGTACCTATTGCAACAATTGTAACACCAATTACTTTTTCAGAGACTCCAAGTATTGTTGCTACACTTACTGCATTATCTACACTTATATCTGCACCATATTTTAATAATAGTATTCCTAATACTACTTTAAAAAAAGATATTAAAATATCTTTTTTAGTAACATTAGTATCACTATTTTTTAAATCTGTCATAGATTTTTTGGCAAGCTTTATTGTATATACTATAAAGCATATAAATACAGCAGAAAGTATTAGTCCATCAAATCTACTAATAGTTGCATCTAGATTTGCAACAATAAATACAAGTATAGTTGAAGCAATCATTATTGGAATGTCATATTTTTTGGTTGTCTTTGAAAAAACAAGTGGTACTATCAAAGATGTAAGTCCAAGTATTAACATTAGATTACACAAATTACTACCTATTACATTACCTATAGATATATCAGCATGTCCACTAATTGCTGAAGTTAAACTTACCATAAGCTCTGGCATAGATGTTCCAATAGATACAATTGTTAAACCAATTATAATCTCTGGTATGTGATACTTTCGTGCAAAAGTACTAGCACCATCTACGAGCCACTGTGCGCCTAACATAAGCATCAAGAATCCGATAGCAATAAATACAATATTTTGTATCACAGTCCTCATTCCTTTCTTTCTAAATTATTATTCCAAGATGTTATATTCATAAATTTATGAATACTATTACATTTTTTTACGCAGTGAATATTATAGCACTTTCGACACAAAATTACAATAAAAGAAAGCAAAGCTATAAAAATTTAGCCTTGCTTTTTAACAAATTCTTTTAAAAAATGAGCTCCTCTTTTAGATGCTATTTTTAAATACTCATCAAAATCTATATTATTATTTCCATTTGGTGTATCAGATATACTTCTTATTATTATAAAAGGAATATTATCTAACATACAAATTTGAGCAACAGCAGCACTCTCCATCTCAACACAAATTGCTCCAAACTCTTTATAAATATTATCTGCTACCTTTTTATCTGTACAAAATAAATCGCCTGATGCAATAGTTCCGACATGTACATTGTAACTATTATCAGTATCTATAAAATTCATTACTTCTTCACATCTTTTAAGTAAAGTTCTATCTGAATTTATATACCTTCCAACACCCGTTATATAT
This sequence comes from uncultured Clostridia bacterium, assembly GCA_944387385.1. GTDB lineage: Bacteria > Bacillota > Clostridia > TANB77 > CAG-465 > CAG-465. Next base: position 9,002 of record CALXES010000021.1, read on the forward strand.
CCTTTTTCATGTCCAAACGCAGTTATGTCAAAATCATGCTGAACTAAGCTTTTACCTATTACTACATCAGTAATGTTTAGTTTATCTGTTGTAGAAGCCGCCGTTCCTATATTTATAATAAATTCTATTTCAAAATTATCAATTAATATTTGCGTTGTTCTTGCTGCATTTACTTTTCCTATTCCACATTCTACTAAAACGCACTCTTTATCTTCTATGATTCCAAGAAAAATTTTTAAATTAAATATATTTTTTTCTTCTATATTACTCATAATATTTTTTATTTCTTGCATTTCCTCATTCATTGCAGCTATAATTCCTATTTTTTTCATAATTACTCTCCTTTATATGTTATACATGATTTTAAATTAATACCATTTAATTTTTCTCTTGCCTTTAAATCTACAAGCTCAATTAATGCATAAATTCCAACAACATCTCCTCCTAGCTTACTAACCATTTTTACTATTGCATCTATTGTTCCTCCTGTTGCAATAAGATCATCTATAATTATTACTTTTTGTCCTGGTTTTATCGAATCACTATGCATCTGTAATGTTGCTGTACCATATTCTAAATCATAATCTTGTGAGATTGTTTCTCTTGGGAGTTTTCCTTTTTTTCTTACAGGAACGAATGATTTATTCAAATTATACGCTATTGGCATTCCAAACAAAAATCCTCTAGATTCTGGAGCCACTACAACATCAAATTCTTCACTTGCTATTAAACTTTGTATTTTGTCAATTGCAAGCTTTAATCCATCTTTATCTGCAAGTAAAGATGTAACATCTCTAAATATAACCCCTTTTTTGGGGAAATCATAAATACTTTCAATATAATCTTCTAACCTTTTCATAAAATCCATCCTTTAACTAGTACAATTATATCATATGTTTATAATTTAACAAGAAAAAACAATTAATTATATTATATTTACAAATACTATACTTAAGACTAGTAAAAAATTTTAATTTATACTATAATAAAATTAAATTTAAGGAGTTGATTATATATGAAAAATAAATTAATTATTACATTAAATTTGCTACTAGCATTCTTAATTTGTTCAAACCTAGTATTTGCAAGTTCATCTTCAATAGTTTTAGATATCAAAGATGAACCAACTTTAAATTTAAAACTTGATGACAACTCAAGTTTTGAAAAAAAGCTTATATCTAAAGATCTATCTAACAAAACTTTAACCTTCCAATTACAAGTTACAAATAATGAGCCTATAACTAGTCTATCTGGAGAGTTAATGATTATTCTTGATACTTCAAACAGTATGGAAAACTTTATAAACGAAACCACTAGTAGAAAAGAAGCTGTTATAAATTCTGCTAAACAACTTATCACTTCACTACTAAGCACTAATTCAAATCTAAAAATTGGAATTGTTTCTTTTGCTACTTCACCGGATATAATGCAAGAAGGTACAATAAATGACGCTACAGTTATTTCAAATCTAACTAATAATTTAGATGAATTAAATAACTCTTTATCAAATATAGTATCAACAGGACCTAGAACAAATTTACAAGCAGGATTATCACTTGCAAGAGAACAATTTAGTAATAATAATAACAATAAATACATGATAATTTTAACAGATGGTGTACCAAATGTATCTTTAGACTTTGATTTAACTTATTATTCTGATTCTGTAATAGAAAATACTAAAAATGAACTAAAAAAATTAACTGAAGACAATATAACTACTATAGCAATGCTTACAGGAATTGATGATGGAACATTTATACCAATGGGGCAAAATAAAACTTTTAATGAGTTAATTGATGAAATATTTAATTCTACAACAGTTAATAAATTTTATTACATACAAGATAAAGATATTGAAAGTACAATAACAAACGATATATTTAACGATTTAAAGCCTACAGAAAAAACTCTTAAAGATATTAAGATAATCGATAATTTTACTGATGAAACTATTAATAATTTTAATATATCTATCTCATCTAATATAGAATTTGGTACTGTCACAAATGAAATTGAAAATAATAATTCTTTAATATGGAATATTCCAGAAATAAAATCTGATCAAACAGCAACACTACAATATACTTTAACTTTAAAAGATAATATTGACAATCAAATTTTAGATAAAGAATTCAATGTTACAAAAACTACAAATGTTACCTACTTAGACTATGAACAAGTATCTGATGTTAGTACCAAAATACTTCTTTCAGAGCCACCAGTAACATCTGACATAATAATATCATATACAGTTTTAATATTTGCATTATCACTAACCGGATTGATATATTTATTTATAGTAAAAAAGTATATTAAAAGGGACTCAAATTAATTTGAGTCCTTTAATTTATATTATTTATTTTTTCTTTCTATTTTTTATTATTACATATACTATTCCTGCTACACATACTACTGCTACTCCTGCTACCACCATTACTGCTATATCTCCTGTATCTATATTTACCACTTCTTGTATTTTTCTGTAATAATAGATTACTTCTATTATCTCCTCTTCCATGTTTCCTTCTTTATTTGTTGGTATTCTTTCTATTACTAGCTCATATCCTTCTATTTCTTTATCACTTGTTGTATATCTGTCTCCTACATATCCTCCTATGTATTCCCTTTCTGCTATCTCTTCTCCTGTATCTTCATCTATATGCTTTACTATTACCTGAGCTTCTACTTTCTTATAGTAATATATTACCTCGATTGTCTCTTCCTCCATCTTTCCACTTGTGTTCTCTGTTGTCTTTACTAGTACATATTTATTATCTCTATTTTCATTTATCTTGTCTATTTTATCTATTGTTGTATATTCATCATCTATTTTTCCTACTATTTCTTCTCCTTCTATTAGTTCCTCTTCTGTGTCAACATCTACATATTTTACTACTACTTTTGCTGGTTTTTTCCTATAATAGTATGTTATTACCTGTTCTTCTCTTTTATACTCGCCATCTTTATTTCCTGGCTCGCTTACTAGCTCATATTTATTGTCATACTTTTCATTTATCTCATCTAACCTATTTTCTGTTGTATAACCTTCTCCTACAAGTCCATTTTCTGTTACTGTATCCATTAATTCTTCATCTGTATCTATATCTTTATGCTCTATTTTTATTGTTGCTGGTATTGTTCTATACTCATATACTACATATATTGTATCTAGCGTCATCTGTCCTGTCTTATTTGCTACATTATCTTCTACTAGCTCATACTCTATCTGTGAGTTTGAATTTATCTCACTTAATCTGTTTTGAGTACTATAGCTATCATCTACTCTTCCTGTTAGCTCTTCTGTTGGATATAGTACATCTGTTACACTCTCTGGATCACTTACATCTGTTCCTTCTAGTACATGTAATACTTTTACATTTGCTGCCTTTTTCTGATAATAATAGTTTACTACTTGTTTTTCTACCTTATATACTCCCTCTGTTGCATCTCCTGTTGTTTTTACAAATTCATATTTATCTTCATTTGCTGCATTTATTTCATCTAACTTATTTACTGTTGTATACTCTTTATCTACCTTATCTTTTAATATCTCTTGACTAGCTAGTACTTTTTCTGTTCCTACTTCTAAATAATTTACTTCTACTTCTCCCATTTTCTTTTGGTAATAATATGTTATTATTTGCTCTTCTTTTTTATACTTGCCATCTTTATTTCCTGGCTCACTTACTAGCTCATATTTATTGTCATACTTTTCATTTATCTCATCTAACCTATTTTCTGTTGTATAACCTTCTCCTACAAGTCCATTTTCTGTTACTGTATCCATTAATTCTTCATCTGTATCTATATCTTTATGCTCTATTTTTATTGTTGCTGGTATTGTTCTATACTCATATACTACATATATTGTATCTACTGTCATCTGTCCTGTCTTATTTGCTACATTATCTTCTACTAACTCATACTCTATCTGTGAGTTTTCATTTATTTCCTCTAGTCTATTTTGTGTTGTATAATTATCGTCTACTCTTCCTGTTATCTCTTCTGTTGGATATAGTACATCTGTTACACTCTCTGGATTACTTACATCTGTTCCTTCTAAGACATGTAATACTTTTACATTTGTTGCTTTTTTCTGATACCAATATGTTACATATATTGTATCTTCTGTCATTGTTCCTGTTGTAGTTCCTTCTACTCTTACATACTCATACTTATTATCATTGTTTGAATTTATTTCATCTAGTTTATTTTCTGTACTATACTCATCATCTATTCTACCATTTATTGTCACTTCATCACTTAAAAGTATATCTGTACCTTCTTCTTTATAATTTACTACAACTTTTGTTTCTTTCTTTACAAATCCTGCATTTACATTTGATACTGTTAATTCTGGTAAATCTATTGAATTTAATTTTGTTATCTCATCTGTTTCTCTTTCTTCTACATCAAATTTACTATTTATCTCACTATTTGTTCCTACTTCTTTTTCTGTTAATTCATATTTACTACTTGGTATTGATACCATTATATAATAATTTTCCCTTGGTAAATTTACAAATTTATAATACCCTTTCTCATCTGTTCTTACCGAACTTACTACATTTCCATTTACGTCTGTTACTTGTTCTCCTTGATCATTTGTTAATGTTACTTCTACATTCTTTAGTAATTCTTCTCCCTCATCTATTACTCCATTTGAATTTTTATCTTCCCATGCTACTCCTTCTATCTTTCTTTCTACTACCTGACTTATTGCATTACTTGTTATCATCTCTTCTGTATCTTTATATACTTGTGCTGTTGCACTATTTACATATTTATCTAATCCTTTATTTCCATTTGTTTTTACATAGATGTCTACTGTTACACTTGACTGTGCTCCTATTTCTCCTTTTATTACATACGCTACTACTTTTTGTTTTATTGTCTCCGCTTTTGCTTCTGTCCATCCTTCACCTAAATTTTCATCTTTTGACGATATTTTTCCTCTTACGCTCTCATCTGATGTATATAATATTTTTAGATTGTCATTTGATACTTCTTCTCCATTTCCATTTGTCTGTGTTACTACAAGTCTATCTAGCGTATAACTTCCTGTATATTCTGTTCCTCTACTATCTCCATTATATGGTAGTATATCTAACATTTGAAATTCTGGTATTGTTCCATCTGTATTATTTTTATATGATACTCTATAATGTATTTCTCCATTTTTCTCTATTACTGGTGTTTCTATTGACTTATATAATCTATGTGATGATAAGTTTATAATATTTATAGTATAAGTGGTTTTTCTATATTCTTCTCCAATATTACCAACTTTATCTGGATCGGCTGAAACTAATACTTCGTTTGAAATTTGTGTTCCATTTGAACATGATTCATCAATATGAGCTTTATATATAATAGGTTCTATCTCTTTTCCAACCTCACAACCAGTAATTTCCCAAATTAGAGTAGTACTGTTGCTGTTTTTTATAATTTGAGGTTCTCCGTAATTACTACTATTAGGAACATATGTTATATTCGATGGCAAAACGTCTTTAACGGTTACCGTTACATTCTTAATTTCTGCTGAAACACTAGAAGGTTTATTTAAAATAGGTGTAACTTTATATGTAACGTCATATTCATTTTTTGATATATCATAATTTACCTTTTCATTTCCATTTTCATCTATAGCAACCTTTTGTACAGATAAATCTCCAGCTATAATTAAAATGGTATTTCCTAAAACACTTCCTCCACTATGAGTTCCTGAAATAATTTTTCCATTTTCATCATATTCAGTTTTTATATAACTTTGATTTCCAGAATCCCAAGTAGCTTTTGGATACTCAACATCTTTATTATGTATATTATATATTTCTCTATCTAAATAATCTGCGTAATATTTTGATCTCTGAATATATGGATATGTCTGACCAATTATAGCAGTATCTTTTATTTTTACAGGAATATAAACACAATTATTATCTCCAGACGTTCTACTTAAAACACCTGTTGTAGACTCTAAATATTCACCGATACAAATAAATCCATCTGGTATATCCTCTATATTATCGTAAACATTCATATCTTCTATATTAGCGTTTTTCATCTCATCATAATTAGTCCAATTTTTACCATCAGGCTTTGTAACGTAATATACTTTAAACCCCATTGAACCATTAAAAGCAGATTTTCTATATCTTGTGCCATCTTCATATTCTATTGGCTCAACTGCATCTCCATCAAATTTTATAAACTTAGTTGCACTATATAAATCAAAATCATTTGTAACACCTAAAGAAAACTTAACCATAACATCTACTTTTTGACCTAAAGATGCATATCCATCACCTCTACTATTTGCTAAAGTTCCAAGTATACCGCCTTTATATTTATATATAAACAGAGAATGGCTATATGTACCAGCTTTATATATAACATGCTGTACAGTGGAAGCATCATCTGTAGAAAGCATTTGACTGTTTGTTACTACTCCAGAAATAGATGTTGCCCTAAAATTATTATCATTTAATGTCAAATAATAATTTCTATCTTCTATTGTACTAGCTTCATTATCTGGAACAAAAATTTGAAAATACCCTACACTAAAACAGCCTACATTATCCTTATATACAATTGATGTTCCTAAAGCGCCATATCCATAATTCCAAATTGGAAAAGTTCCATCAAATTTATAATTTTTTATTGTTACACTTAGCTTACTACCATTTTGAACAATAGAATAATCTCCTGAATTCAATACACTATATCTTCTTTCTTTATGTACAATCCCAAGCGGCATACCACTCATATATCTATTATAATTATTTCCAAAATACATTGTTCTATCTGGAATATTACCATCACTTGTTATTTTATTTACTTTATAATTCCACAATACAGGAGTACACTCTTTAGTAATATCCTCCCTTTTACTACTTCCAAACATAGTTCTTTCAAGTTTCATGTCTATATCAAAAGTAATTTCTCCTTGTGGATATTCTATACCTTTTAACCCCTTATCTACACTATCATTATATAGTTGAAGTAATATACCATATCCATACATTCTACCAGTTTTATCACCTTCACCATAGTCTACTGTTATTTTATTTTGACAATTACCATTTTGTGAGATCCTAACATTATATTTGGGAGCTGCACTGGTAATCACTTTTTCCAATACAATATTTTGATAGCTGTCTTCAGTGTTTCCATTTAACCATAATTTTATTGTTGGTTGAAATTCTATTCCATTTTTTGCTCCAAGAATTTTTGCAACAAAGACTAAGCTTTGCTTTCCAGGTATTGTTATATTTTCTGTTCCCATTTGATAATATCCACTAAGAGTTAAACCATCATTAGATACTTGGGCATTTTC
>CALXES010000022.1 GCA_944387385.1 uncultured Clostridia bacterium
CTTCCTACTTCTCCTGTTATGTTTTGGCTATCTTCTACATATGTATATCCTTCTATTGTCTTTCTTACTGTTGTATATCTATCTCCCTCACTATATACTCTTTCTTCTCTTTCTACTCCTTCTATTTCTTTTCCTGTATTTTTATCTATATATTTTGTTACTACTTTTGATTGTTTTATATAATAATATGTTACTGTAGTTGGTTCTGTCCCCATTTGTCCTGTAACTTCTCCATCTACTCTCACATACTTATATCCTTCAAATTCCTTTTGTTCTGTATCGTAATTATCTCCTTGTAATCCTTTTATTACTATATCTTCTTCTACTAATGATTCGTTTGTTTTCATATCTACATATTTTACTGTTACACTTGATTTTTTTCTATATTCATATGTAACTGTTATTTGATCTACTGTCATTTTTCCTGTCGCATTACTTGGAGTTACTTCTAATACATATCCATCTATATTTACTGATGATGTTGTATAATCATCATTTTCTAATCCTGATTGTAGTGTACTTGGTGCTATTTCTTGCTTTGTGACGGTATCTATATGTCTTGTTAAGACTCCTGCTGATATTTTTTTATATCCATAAACAACTTCTACATCTTCTCTTCCCATTACACCACTAGCATTTGATGGTATTGTAACTAATTGATAATCTGATATATCTATAGGAGTGGTGTTATATTTATCATTTTCTTTTAATGTTGTTGAAACTGAAGTTGCTATCTCAAGTCCTGTATTTTCGTCTATATATTTAATATTTAAATTAGATGTATACATATAATAGTAATTTACAACAGTTCCATCATATTCCATTTTACCATTTTTATTTTTAGGTTCTTCAACAAGCACATATTTTTCAAACTCTTTAGCAGAAGTAGTATAATCCTTTCCATAATATCCATCTTCTGTATATGAATTTAACAATTGATTACTATTTTTATCTATATAATTTACTACTAAATTGGTATTTTTTGAATAATATAAATTAATAACGTTCTCACTTTCGTTCTTAGATACAGTAATACTATTTTTATCTGCATTATAGTATGTATATCCTGAAATATCTACTACTTCATTAGAAGTGTTTATTTGTGTGTTAATTGCTATATTTTTTTCCACCTTTGATGTTTTAATACTTTGTCCTGTATATCTGTCTATATAATTTACTGTATAATTACTTGTCACTGGAACTAATTTTGGTGATTCTACAGTAAGTACTTCATTATTAAAATCACTAGTTACAGATGCACTCCCAACATTTGTATTAGTAAAGTCTTCAAAATTTTTAATCACATCTGGTTTTAACCTTACATGTATTTTTACAGTAATTTCTTTTCCAGATGTATAACTAGAATCAGTAATTGTAACTTTTTGTCCGTTTAATTCTACAGGCAAAACATCTCCTTCGTTTGTAGTAGCTTCAACATTAAAAATATTATATTCATCAACAACTGTATCTATAACTGTACAATTTGTAATGATTTTTACGCCTGATTCTTCAAAATTTTTACTGTAGCTATATTGAGCTGCATATTTTTTATCTGCAAATGGTACTTCAATAGATGTTTCTGCACCCGTTGTTTCTTTCCATTTATCAAGACTTGATTGACTTAACAAAGAGTTAGCTTCTCCATAATTTTGTGGATTTAATACTCCAATTAAAATATTCATCAAATTTTCATCAAAAGTAGATGAACCACAATATCTAATAATCATCTTTGGACTTGTATCTTGTTGTGATGATTGAGACATTGAAAAATATCTATCATTATATTTTTCAGCCATAAAATTAAAATATTTTTCTGTTGCATAGTCTTTTCCCCAAATATCAGATGCAGATGTATTACGAAGATACATAGAATCACAAGAAACATATATAGCTATTGGATCATTTATCATATTTTCCTCACTAATATAGCTATCTCCCTTGCCTCCAAATAAATATTTTTGAATAGCAACTGGAACACTATTTATATAATGAGGATACCCATATCCAGCTGATCTTATTTGTTTTACGTAATCTCTTATTTCAGTTTCTGTAGAATCTGATGTAAATCTTTTTGTAGCAGTAATACCACTTTCATATGAATTATTTATACCTATGAAATCTACATAATCATAATATTTAATTAAAGTTATTATATTTTCTACTAATATATCTTCTGTCAATCCATGAGCATAACACATAGTTGCAACATATAAAGCTGTTGTTTTATCTTTTGCAACCTGTGAAGCTTTTATTGTAATTAAAGCTTCTCCATTTTCTTTATCTACCCACTCTGCACTTTTTAAAATATAACTTCCATCACTATGTGTCTCTTCTTGGTAATTTTTTTGATATTTATCCTCAACATCTTGACTATTTAATTCAGATGTTTTTTTGTAATCATCTTCAAAACTATATGCAATTACTAAATTTAAGTTTGTAAATATCATAACAAACAAAAAAATAGTTAAAGCAGTAAATGTTACTTTTTTTAACCTATTTAATTTCATATATTTCTCCTCTTTTCTTAAATATATCTATCTAAAATAATTATACATTATACAAGTTTATTTTTTAAGTATATTTAAAATTAATTACATTTTTACCAATATTTTTTTACAAAACAATTACAATAATACTAAAAATAAAATACACTACTATTACAATATAATTAACAAAAAAACAGATGCTTATAAGCATCTGTTTTTATTCCCACTCTATTGTTGCAGGAGGTTTAGAAGTAATATCATATACAATTCTATTTACGTGTTCTACCTCGTTTACAATTCTTTGAGATATAATCTCTAAAATCTCATATGGGATTTTAGCAAATTTAGCTGTCATAAAGTCATCAGTTACTACTGCTCTTAGTGCAATCAAATAATCATAAGTTCTCTCGTCACCCATAACGCCTACAGAACGTGTATCTGTAAGAACTGCAAAATATTGACTAAGCTCTTTTTCCATATTATTTTTAGCAATTTCTTCTCTAAAAATATAATCTGCTTCTTTTAATATATTTAATTTTTCATCTGTTATATCACCAATTATTCTAATAGCAAGACCAGGCCCTGGAAATGGTTGCCTATTTACTAGATAGTCTGGAAGACCAACTTCTTTTCCGACCTTTCTTACTTCATCTTTGAATAAATCTCTTAAAGGTTCTACTATTTCTTTAAAATCTACATAATCTGGAAGTCCACCAACATTATGATGACTTTTAATTACAGAGCTTTTTCCAAGTCCACTCTCGATTACGTCTGGATAAATTGTTCCTTGAACTAAATAATCAACTGTACCAATTTTTTTTGCTTCTTCTTCGAAAACTCTAATAAACTCTTCTCCAATAATCTTTCTTTTTTTCTCTGGAGAAGTTACACCTTTAAGCTTATTTAAAAATCTGTCTTTTGCATCAACTTTAACAAAGTTTACATCAAATTTATTTGTAAATATATTTTCTACTTCTTCTACTTCATTTTTTCTAAGAAGACCATGATCTACAAATATACAAGTCAAATTTTTTCCTATAGCTTTAGATAATAAAACTGCTGCTACTGATGAATCAACTCCACCAGATAAAGCACACAAAGCTTTTTTATCTCCTATTTTTCTCTTTAATGATTCAATTGTTTTTTTAGCAAATAAATCCATTTTCCATTCAGCTTTACATCCGCAAATTTCTATAACAAAATTTTTAATTATTTTATATCCATTTTCTGTATGATTTACTTCTGGATGAAACTGTACTCCATAAAATTTTCTCTTTTTATCTTCCATTCCAGCTATTTTACAAGTATTTGTATGTGCTATCTTATCAAACCCTTGTGGAAGTTTATCTACATAATCCGTATGACTCATTAAACAAATATTTTCCTTTTTAAGTCCGGAAAATAACTTAGATTTATTTTCAAGGTTTACTCTCATTTGGCCATATTCTCTTTTATCTGCTCTTTTTACATCCCCTTTTAAAGTATAAGCCATATACTGCATACCATAACATATCCCAAGTATTGGTATACCAAGCTCAAATACTTTTTCATCACATTTTGGTGCATTATCTGAATATATACTCGAAGGACCACCAGTAAAAATTATTCCTCTAGGATTTTTTTCCTTTATTTTCTCTATAGAAATAGTATGTGGTACAACTTCACAAAAAACATTTTGTTCACGTACTCTCCTTGCTATAAGTTGATTATACTGTCCTCCAAAATCTATTATTAAAATTTCTTCCTTTTCCATTTTTTACTCCTATTCTATATCTTTAGTTATTACATCATGTGCTCCGCCTTCACGAATACTGACTGCTGATACTATAGTAAGTCTAGCGTTCTTATGCAATTCTTCAATTGTAATTGACCCACAATTACACATTGTAGACTTTATTTTTTCAAGAGTTATACTTAAATTATCTTTAAGTTTTCCTGCATAAGGAATATATGAGTCAACTCCTTCTTCGAAGGCAAGTTTAGTCTTGTTTCCGCCCATATCATATCTTTGCCAATTTCTTGCTCTATTTGAGCCTTCACCCCAATATTCTTTGTAAAAACTACCATTTTTCTTAACAACTCTTGTTGGACTCTCATCAAATCTTGCAAAATATCTACCCATCATTACAAAATCTGCTCCAAGAGCAAGTGCAAGTGTTATATGATAATCATGTACTATACCACCATCTGAACAAACTGGTATATATATTCCTGTTTCTTCATAGTATTTATCTCTTTCAGCTATAACATCTATTAACGCACTAGCTTGACCTCTACCAATTCCTTTTGTTTCACGCGTAATACAAATAGATCCTCCGCCTACACCAACTTTAACAAAATCCGCACCAGCTTCAGCTAAATATCTAAATCCTTGTGCATCAACTACATTACCTGCTCCAATTTTTACATTTTCTCCATATTTTTGTCTAACAAAATCAATTGTCTTCTTTTGCCATACAGAATATCCATCAGATGAATCTATACATAAAATATCTACACCTGCATTAACTAAAGCTGGTATTCTTTTTTCATAATCTCGCGTATTTATTCCTGCTCCAACTATATATCTTTTTTCTTCATCTAATAAAGAATTGGAATTATTTTTTCTATCTTCATAATCTTTTCTAAATACAAGAAATTTCAAGTTACCATTTTTATCTAATATTGGTAAACAGCTTATTTTTTCATCCCATATTTTATCATTTGCTTCTTTAAGTGTTATTCCCTCCTGTGCATATACTAAATTTTCTTTTTTATTCATAAATTTTTCTATTTTTTCATTTAAATTATCTCTAGAAAGTCTATAATCCTTATCTGTTACAAGCCCTAAAAACTTTCCATTTGAAGTTCCATCTTCTGTTATCATTACTGTAGAATGTCCTGTTTTTTCAACTAGCTCAACTACATCTCTTAATGTTGCATCTGGTGTAACATTTGAATCACTTATTACAAATCCTGCTTTACTCTTTTTTACATTCTCTACCATTTTGGCTTGTGATTCAATAGATTGAGAGCCAAAGATAAACGCAATTCCTCCTTCCCTTGCAAGCGCAATCCCCATTTCTTCTCCAGAAACAGATTGCATGATTGCGGAAACCATAGGAATGTTAGCACATATCTTTGGCTCTTCATCTTTCTTAAATTTTACTATTGGTGTTTTTAATGATACATTTTCAGGAACACATTTTTCTGTTGTTAAATTTGGTAACAACAAAAATTCGCTAAAAGTTCTTGAAATGTCTGTTAATATTTTACTCATTTCTATCCTCCTTTTATAAATATGTAGTTGTAATTATATATTGTTTTTAACTTTTTGGCAATAGTTTTTTAGAAAAAACGCAAACAATTTGCTTTTTTGTCAAAAATAAGTCACTACTAAAGTGACTTATAATTTTATTTTATATTTTCTTTTATATATTTTTTTGTCATTTTATAACCTAAATTAGCCATATAATCTATTTTTGACATATCTAATAGAGATACATTACTACTTTCAATATCTATTTTATAATCCGCTTTATTTATCTCATCACTGTTTATTCCATGTGACATTATATCTAGAGCTTTTACACTAGTTTCAACAATATTTTTAGGTATCCTATTATTATCTACTTTTTCAAAGTAGATAACCATTTGTCTTTCTAAAGAGCAATTTAATTTTTTCACAATACTAACTGGACTATTAACCTTTAATCCTCCATCAACAAGAAGATGTCTTCCAATCCTTTTAGGTTCAAACACACCTGGAAATGCAGTACTTGCTCTAATTATATTAGATAATTTTCCACCTAATATATATTCTGGATTATCTTCAAAATATGTAGTATTTTCTCTATTTGTTACATCTATCCTTTTAGATAAATAATATACAATCTCTCCATTAACTATATCTACAGCTGGTATTGCAATAGGTATTAAACATTCTGTAATATCTACAATCCCCTTTTTAGAAGTAAAATAATTAACAATATACTCAATATTTCTACCTTTTGCAAGTGATCTTAAACTGATTTTACCAGTAAATATAGTTCCAAGCATTTTAAAAGGTATTAAATGATTATAATCTGTAATGCAATTACAATATTTTTTAAAAATATAATATATTTCTCTAGGTGTATATCCACAAGAATATAACGTTGCAACTATGCTTCCACTACTTGTTCCAGAAATTGCTGAAACTTTTATATTTTCTTCTTCTAACGCCATTAACACTCCAATATGTGCTGCTCCTTTTACTCCGCCCCCACTTAATGTAAGTCCTATTTGCAAAAAAATACACCTCCTATTTTCTAGTTAGTGTATTTTATGCAAATTAGTTTATTTTTGTTATTCTTTTAGTATTCTCTTTTTCGAGTGCTTTTTTAATCATCTCATTTCTTCTTTTTTGATTTTCTTTATCCTCTTTTGCTGCTTGCTCATATACTTCTTGAAGCTTAGTCATATGTCCTTTTTTGCTTTTATCTGTACCGGTAAATTCTGTATATCTATTATATTGTACATGACATATTGCTAAAGCTAAAGCATCTGCTGTATCATCAAGTTTAGGCATATTTTCCATTTTTAAATACTTCTTTAACATTTCCATAACTTGATGCTTACTTGCTCTTCCATATCCAGCAATTGCCTGTTTTGCTTGTATAGGAGTATACTCATATATATCTATATCATGCTTAGTAAGTGTATTTAATATAACACCTCTTGCTTGAGCAACTTTAATAGCTGTAGTAGTATTAGTATTAAAATATAAGTCTTCAATAGATGCTACATCAATATTTTTATGCCTTAGAAGAATTGTTTCTAAATCCTCTTCTATTTTATTAAGTCTTTTAGGAAAATAACTATTTTCGGGTGTAGTAATACATCCATATTCCACTATTTTATATTGATTATTACTAAAATTTATTATTCCATAACCTATTCTTCCAAATCCTGGGTCAATACCAAGTATTACCATAATACGTTTATGATATATACAAAAAATATATATCATACACTCCTTTCTTTTATAAGAATATATTTTCTAAACTTTTATCAACCAGCCCATGATAAAATAAACCTAATCATAGATACAGCACCAAAAATAATAAATCCCAAACAAATATTAATTATCATTTTATATATATAATACTTTTTTATAATACCTTTTTCATTCTCATTTAAATTTTTATTACTAGATAACTTTCTAATCAATATTATATTTTCAACTACTCTAGTAGGTACATATATTAATATAAAGAATTGAACTGCTGTAATTAGCCTTTTGTATATATAACTATTATCATTAATATATGGTACCATAAGTACATCATTAACTAATATATCATTTTCATTTAAACTACTAGTATATCTAGAATAATATTCATTTATTGTAATATAGGCAACTATAAGTAATAAAAATACTAAAAATATTATCAATAATATTTTAACGTATTTATTTATACGTTTTACAAAATCTAATTTTTTTGCTTTTTCAATTATATCTTTATTTTCTTTTTTTAATAAGACATGATTAACAATTGTTATAATAATTACAACAACTGATACTATAGGAAAAACAAATAACAATAATATTAAATCCATATTCTCTCCCCCCTTATATAAAAACACATATAACTTATTTTTAACCTATTCTCATAAATGCAAGCATTATAAATCTAGTTAATATAAAAATTACTATAAACAGTATAACTAAATATGCTACATTTCCTTTATTATGTTCTTTTACAATTTTTTCTTGCTTTTCATCTAAATTATTAAGCATTAATATGTTTGTAACAATATTTTTTATAATAATAATACCAATTGTTAAAAGTAAAGTAATTGATGGTGTAGAATATAACGGCGTATCACTGCCCATTGTAGGTAAACTTGTTACAAGATTACCATTTTCATCAACTTGTATTGCCAATACGGAATTTAATGTAAAGTTTCTTATATTATTTGTCTCTTCATATGCATCAACAATAGCTTCAATTAAAAATACAAGTGATATAAACATGACTATAAAAATAATGAAATTAAATACAATTGATACTTTTTTTACCTTATTTTTGGATTTATCTATTATCTCTTTTTTATCTTGAGACATATTATTATATTTTTTAAATATCCAAAAATTATCACAGTAAATAAAGCTATAACATAAGGAATTAAATAATATAACCATAATTTTCTTCCCATACTACATAAACATATGATATAATCTTACCATTTCTGCATTTGTAAGAACATCATAGCTCATTGAATCTATAGAAATACCTTTATCGCTATATATTTTTTTAGTTCCACCATTTATATATTTTCCTACATCTTGTAAAAGTTCCTTAACCAAATTAAATGCTATCTTTTGAGACGCTCTAGTTATACCAGTAAGTCTTAAATTTGCTTTTATAAAATGAGACATATATTTAGGATAAATTAGTCCATTGTACTCTGGACAATATTTTGATACAGTTCTTAATCCATAAGGAGTGTATAGTTCTTTAAATACAGTATCTAGTAATTTATTTGGTATTTCATCATTTACACCTGGAAAAGATAAACTTAAAGTATAAAGCATCTCTACATTTGCAAAATGTTCTTCATCTCTTAAATCTCTTTTCATAATATTTTTTTCACTAATCCAAAAATCACGCCTTATTAAATCTGAAAAATATTTTTCTTGTATTTCCATTTGCTTATCTGAATCACCTATCCAAGTCAATATGTTTAGATAAACTTTTATAGCATTTAGCATTAAAGCTGCTATTTCAATCGTTTTAAAACATGTTGCTCTATTTTCTGGCTCTATAAAATAATATAAAATTTCTTTTATAGAATCCATATATAGCTCAATTCTACCTTCTTTTTGTAATACTCTATTTACTGACTCTATGTACCATAATTTTAATACATTAAGTCTTTCTATTTGCTTTTCTGAAAGATCTATTTTAGACATTTCTTTAATAATCTTATATACCGTAAGTACGGTTCTTTTTGCCTCTTTAATCTTTTTATAGAATAGATACTGTCCCTCAACAGATCTTGTTATATTTATAAGCTCTTCTATATCCTCGTCAATTTGTTTTGAAGTAAGTTCGGGTATTTTACTTATATATTCGTCATTATATTGTTTTTTATATGGAAGCGATGATATCATAAGTCCTTCAAAATGTGTATTAAGTATTGATTTTGACATATCCATAAGTTCTACATAATTTTCATCTAAATCAAAAGTAATATTTTTATTTCTACTTTCAATATTATTTAATATAGAAAGTGGATTTATATTTTCAATATTAAAGTCCTTGTACGAAATATACAAATATAACTTTGTTTCAGATAATCCTTTGATATCAGAAGAAAAGTCCCCACATATTATTAAATCTTCATAATATACTTCTTTTTTTATATCTTCACTGATCATTTCATGCTTTACATCTCTTAATACATTATTATCATTAGTCCAGTACATCTTATCTGATTTTAATACTAGGTTCTCTTGATTTAAAACGCTAAGTGCAATAAATGTTCCATCTTCTGTATCCCTTTGATTAAACTTTAGCATACTTGTATTTTTCATATTAAAAAAATCTCTATATGTAATTAATGGAATTGCTTTAAATTTAATATTACTTCTTGTATTATTTTTTATTGTATATTCTATACACAAAATTCCCTCTTTTTCATCAAAAGCAAATCTCTTAGAAAAGCTTATATCTGAAAAATTATACTCAAATAAGTTTTTTTCTAAATCAATATTTGTTAAATAATCTCTTGTTAAAAGTTCTTTTGATTTTGTATCAATCTCAACAATTTTATATGTACTATTATCTACTGTAAAAGTCTCAACAATATTTTCCATTAAAACTTTTGAGTCTTTTATATACATACCATGATATGGTTTTCGTGTTTGTAGCGTACCTGTTGTACAAAAACAAACCTTTGAATTATCTGAGATTGAATATTCTAGTTGCCTTGCTTTATCATAATTATTAATTTCTCTTTTGTACTTAAACATTAACTATTACTCCTTTGAAATCTCCTCTTTTATCTTGTTAATTGTAGCTTGAGACTTCTCACTTGTTTTAATTTTCTTTTCTTTTTTATCTTTCTTTTTTGGAGTCTCTCCTTTTATTTTTTCAGCTTTCTTCTGAGCTCTTTTTCTTTTTATCTCTTGTATTTTAGTCTTTATTACTCTTTTATTAGTTAGCATCTGCTCTTTTTTCATATGTTTTCTTTTCATAGAAACAATATTTAAATCTCCTATTGACTTTGTTAAAGATAAAGTCATTATTATTTCTGCAAGTCTATCTGCATCATGAATTAATGCATTCTTAGCTGTTAATACAAAATCTTCTTGTATTACACATATTGCTCTATTTTGTATGTTTTCTAAATCAATTTTTACAGCAGTAGAGTCCTCTTGGTTAAAATCTTTAATCATTTCTGGTGTTATCTCGCCATTATTTACTATAGCATAATCTAATACATGTTTTCCTAAATATCTTTCTATTTCATTAATATATCTTGCAAGTGTATATCCTTCTGTTTGCCCTGGTTGATTCATAATGTTTGCAACGTAAACCTTCTTAGCCTTTGACTTTACAATAGCTTTAGATACCTCGTCAAAAAGCAAGTTAGAACAAATTGAAGTATAAAGTGATCCAGGTCCAAGTACAATTATATTTGCTTTTTTTATAGCATCAATAACTTCTGGTACAACTTTTAAACTTCCATCTTTCAAAAATATTTGTTTTATTGCAGTCCTTGTTTCTCTAACTCTCTCACTTATATTTTCTTTACCAACAACAACTTCTCCATTTTCAAGACCAGCACATAAAATCAAATCGTCTGTTGTTACTGGATAAATATCTCCTTGAACTTGGAATATATCTGATAGCTTGTCTATCGCTTTTGGAAAACTTCCTGTTATATCTGTTAAAGCATTAATAACTAAATTTCCTATTGATGTTCCTTCACCATTTTCAGTTTTATATGTTAAAAGCTTAGAGAAATCTGATTCAAATGTAGAAAGTGCAGAGACACATTTTCTTATATCTCCAGGTGTTACTCTTTCTTCTTTTGACATTGCAGAAGTTAACGTATAATCATCTGCTGATACGTTAACAACCGCTGTTATATTTGAAGTATACTCTTTAAGTCCTTTTAACAAATTAGGAAGTCCTGAACCTCCACCTATTACAACAACTCTTGGTCCCTTTTTAAGTCTTGGATCTCCATATAATAGTTGTCTTATACGAACATTTTTATTTCTTCTAGATATATTTTTAAGTGATACAATCAATATATTTCTTTGGGCTAATATAAATGAAAAAATTATACCAAAAATAGATAGAGTAATAAGCAGAACATATGCAATAAGCATAGTCGGTGTTAAATCGCTTATCTTACCTAAACTAATTCCACAAAGTATAAGCAAAAGTACTGACACAAGTAGTGCAAAAATATATCTTTTTACTCTTGAACCTGGCTTTAACCATTCTATTAAATCTCTCATTTTAATTTCCTCCTAAAATAACAACCTCTTCTTCTAATTTTACACCAAATTTTTCAAATACTCTATCTTTAACATAATTAATTAAATCTAGTACATCTTTACATGTAGCATTTCCTGTATTAATAATAAATCCTGAATGTTTTGTAGATATTTGTGCTCCACCAATACTATACCCTTTAAGACCACAGTCATCTACAAGCTTTCCAACAAAGTATCCTTCAGGTCTTTTAAACACACTTCCAAAATTAGGATACTCTATAGGCTGTTTTTCTTTTCTTGAATTCATATTAGCTTCCATTTTAGAAGTAATCTCTTCAATATTTCCATTTTCTAATTTAAATATAGCATAAACAACTACATATTCTGGATGCTCAACAAACATACTATGACGATAAGAAAAATTTGCATCACTACCAGATATCTCAACTAAATTTGCATTTTCGTCTAAATATCCTACTTTATCTACTATGTTTACCATTTCTCCACCATATGCTCCAGCATTCATTCTAATTCCTCCACCTATACTTCCAGGAATTCCACAAGCAAACTCAAGTCCTGTAAGTGAATTTTGTCTTGCAATCTGTGATAGCTTTGGAACAGAACACCCAGCTTCTGCTTTTATATACTTATCATTTACTTGAACATCTGAAAACTTATTTGTTATCTTTATTATTAATGCTTTTACGCCCTCATCTTTAACAAGTAAGTTACTACCATTTCCAATAACATAATAATTTATTTTGTTATTTTTAGCAAATTTTAAAACATTTTGTATTTCTTCAATATTTGTTGGTTCTACTAAACAATCACAAGGTCCTCCGACTTTTGTTGTAGTATGATTTTTCATAGGTTCGTTATATTTTATATTAGACTTATCTAATATTTTTTCTAATTCGTTATATATACTCATTACTTCCTCCTATTCCTATATTATGGCTTCAACAAAAGATTTTGCATCGAATTTTTCTATATCATCTATTGTTTCACCTACGCCGATATATTTTACTGGTATTTTTAATTCATCAACTATACTAAATACTACTCCACCTTTTGATGTAGAATCTAGCTTAGTAAGAAAAATACCACTAACATCTGTTTTTTCTAAAAATAATTTTGCTTGGATTGCTCCATTTTGTCCAGTAGTTGCATCAAGTACCATGATTGTTTCTTTATGTATATCTTCTGAAATATTTTTGTCTATTATTTTCTTCATCTTTTCTAGTTCATCCATTAAGTTTTTCTTGTTATGAAGTCTTCCGGCAGTATCACAAATTAACACATCATAATTACCATCATTAAATTTTTTAGTTGCATCAAATATTACTGATGAAGGATCCTGCATTTCTTTTCCAGTACATATATCTACGTTATTTCTGTCTGCCCACACTTCTAATTGTTCTATAGCACCAGCTCTAAAAGTATCTGCAGCTGCAAGTAACACCTTTTTACCTGCTTTAGTATATAACTTTGTAAGCTTTCCTATTGAAGTTGTTTTTCCAACACCATTTACTCCAACAACAAGAATTACTTGCCTTTTATCTAGCTCTATACTATCTATTTTATTTATTTCATCAGATAATAGAATATCTGTCATTTCTTTTCTTAATAATGTCTTTATTGCATTTTCATCTTTTTCCACTTGTTTTTTTAGATCTTCTCTAAGTTTTGTACATATTTTTGTACTTGTTTCATATCCAACATCAGATAAAATTAATGTTTCTTCTATTTCATCTATAACTTCATCTATATCTTTTTTATCTGCAAAAATATTACTCATTTTTACATTTAAAGCATCTTTTGTCTTCTTTAAGTTTTCTTTTAATTTATTAAAAAACATATCTTTCCTCCATTATATATTAATTCATATTAATTATATCATATAATACTAATAATTCAATACACATAAAGCTTTCTAAAAATAAAAAAAACATCTTAAAAAATTAATTTAAGATGTTTCTTTATTTTATTTCTTTTTACTTTTTAATACAACACATACTATTCCTGCTATACATACTACTGACACACTTGCTACTGCATATACTGCTATATCTCCTGTATCTATATTTTCTACTTTCGGTATCTTTTTATAATAGTATATTACTTCTATTATTTCTTCTTCCATTTCTCCTTCTTTATTTAATGGAATCTTTTCTATTACTATTTCATATCCATCTATTTCTTTTTCACTTGTTGTATATCCATCTCCTACATATCCTCCTATGTAGTCTCTGTCTGCTATCTCTTCTCCTGTTTCTTCATCTTTATGTATTACTATTACTTGTGCTTCTACTTTTTTATAATAATATATTACTTCTATTGTTTCTAATCCCATTTTTCCTTCTGTATTTTCTGTTGTCTTTACTAGTACATATTTATTTTCCCTATTTTCATTTATCTCTTTTATTTTATCTATTGTTTTATATTCATCATCTACTCTACCTACTATCTCTTCTCCTTCTATTAACTCTTCTTCTGTATCTACATCTACATATTTTACAATTACATTTGCTGGTTTTTTTCTATAGTAATATGTTATTATCTGTTCTTCCCTTTTATATTCTCCTTCTTTATTTTCTGGTTCACTTACTAGCTCATATTTATTTTCATATATAGCATTTATTTCATCCAATTTATTTGTTGTTGTATATTCTTCTCCTACTATTCCATCTTCTGTTACTGTTTCCATTAATTCTTCATTCGTATCTATATCTTTATGCTCTATTTTTATTGTTGCTGGTGCTTTTCTATACTCATATACTACATATATTGTATCTATTGTCATTTGTCCAGTTTTTCCTTCTACTTCATCTGTTACTAAATCATATTGTACTTTTGAATTTTTATTTATTTCTTCTAGTCTATTTTGTGTTGTATAATTATCGTCTACTCTTCCTGTTAGCTCTTCTGTTGGATATAGTACATCTGTTATGTTCTCTGGATTACTTACATCTGTTCCTTCTAAGACATGTAGAACTTTTACTTTTGCTGCTTTCTTTTGATAATAATAATTTACTATCTGTTTTTCTATTTTGTATATTCCTTCTGTTGGATCTCCTGTTGTTTTTACAAACTCGTATTTATTATCATTGTTTGCATTTATTTCATCTAACTTATTTTCTGTTGTATACTCTTTATCTACTTTATCTTTTAATATTTCTTGACTTGCTAGTACCTTTTCTGTTCCTACTTCTAAATAATTTACTTCTACTTCTCCTATTTTCTTTTGGTAATAATATGTTATTGTTTGTTCTTCTCTTTTATACTTGCCATCTTTATTTTCTGGTTCACTTACTAGCTCATATTTATTTTCATATATAGCATTTATTTCATCCAATTTATTTGTTGTTGTATATTCTTCTCCTACCATTCCATCTTCTGTTACTGTTTCCATTAATTCTTCATCTGTATCTATATCTTTATGCTCTATTTTTATTGTTGCTGGTATTGTTCTATATTCATATACTACATATATTGTATCTACTGTCATTTGTCCTGTCTTATTTAATACATTATCTGTTACTAACTCATATTCTATCTGTGAGTTTTCATTTATCTCACTTAATCTGTTTTGAGTACTGTAGCTATCGTCTACTCTTCCAGTTATCTCTTCTGTTGGATATAGTACGTCTGTTACATTTTCTGGATTACTTACATCTGTTCCTTCTAAGACATGTAATACTTTTACTTTTGTTGCTTTTTTCTGATACCAATATGTTACATATATTGTATCTTCTGTCATTGTTCCTGTTGTAGTCCCTTCTACTCTTACATATTCATATTTATTTCCATTATTTTCATTTATCTCATCTAATTTATTTTCTGTAGTATATTCATCATCTATTCTTCCGTTTATTGTTACTTCATCATATAACTTGTTATTTGTACCTATTTCTTTATAATTTACTACTACTTTTGTTTCTTTCTTTACAAATCCTGCATTTACATTTGATACTGTTAGCTCTGGTAAGTCTATTGTGTTTAACTTTGTTATTTCATCTGTTTCTCTTTCTTCTACATCAAATTTACTATTTATTTCATTATTTGTTCCTACTTCTTTTTCTGTTAACTCATATTTACTACTTGGTATTGATACCATTATATAATAATTTTCCCTTGGTAAATTTACAAATTTATAATACCCTTT
>CALXES010000023.1 GCA_944387385.1 uncultured Clostridia bacterium
ATCTATTAAATTCTTATCTTTGTCATAGATATTAAATGTAACTCCTTCAAGTGGCTTATTATTTTCATCTACTTTTACTATCTTTAATTTTGCTTCTTTTAACTCATTTATTATTGTCTTTGATATAACTTGATTGTCCTCAGATAAAGTAAATTCGTGCTCTTTTGTATCAACAATTACATTATCTGGGGCAGATACTTCTCTATAAAAATATTTTCCAAGTAATAATTTCTTAGAAGTAGCAACTCCATTTTCATCTGTTATTATTGTGTCTACAACTTCTTTTGCTTCATTTAATATTTCAAATTTAACTCCAGAAAGTAATCTACCTGCACTATCATATTTTGTAATTACTATATTTCCTTTAGCATATCTATTTATAATATTTTTTACTACATTTTGATTATCATACTCTATTTTAAATTCATATACATTATTATCTACTACAATTCCTTCTGGAGCTGAAACTTCCTGATAATAATATGTCCCCTTCACTAAGTCTTTAGATACAGCAACACCAGCATTATCTGTTACTATAGTATCTACTACATTCTTATTAGAATCAAGTATATTAAATTTAACATTTGCTAGTGGTTTATTTTCTTCATCGACTTTTACGATACTTAATCTACCACTTATATAATCATTTACTATTTTTTTAGTAATAACTTGATTATTTTCTGTTAAAATAAATGGATGTATTTCTTCATCTAATACAATATTATCTGGTACCTCTATCTCTTGATAATAATATGCTCCAAGAGGTAATTCTTTTGATACTGCGACTCCATCTGTTCCAGTTATAATTGTATCAACTATATTATTATTAGAATCTAATATGTTAAACTTTACATCTGATAAATATTTTCCATTTGAATCATATTTTATAATTTTTAATGACCCTTTTGCTAATTCATTTATAACTTTTTTACTTACAATTTGATTATTATTTTCTATATTAAACTCATATTCTGTACTATCTAAAATATATCCATTTGGCACTTCTATCTCTTTATAATAATATTTACCCTTTGGCAAATCTTTTGAGATAGCAATTCCATCTTTATCTGTCACTATTGTATCTACTATATTTTTATTTGAATCTAATATATTAAATTTAACACCTGCTATTACTTTTTCTTCTTCATCAACTTTAGTTATTTTTATTTTACCATTAATTCTCTCGTTTACTATGTCTTTTCTAACTATTTGATTATTTGATTCTAATTTAAATTCATATATATTGCTATCTATAACAACATCACTTGGAGCTGATATTTCTTGATAATAATATGTTCCAAGAGGTAGATTTTTTACTCCAGCAAGTCCTTTTTCATTTGTAGTAATTGTTGTTATAACATTTTTATTTGAATCTAATATATTAAACTTTACACCTTCTATTGGAGTATTATCTTCATCTGTTTTTACCACTAGTAATGAACCTTTATATCTTTCATTTGTAACAGTTTTATAAAAAATTCTATTTTCTTCTGTTACTGAAAATTTATACATTGTATCATCTATTTCATAGCCATACGGTACTTCAACTTCTTGAAAATAATATGTCCCATAATCTATATTTACAGTAGCTTTACCTTGTGAATCTGTTACAACTGATGTCACTAAATATCCTTCTGAATCATATATATTAAACTTTACATTTTCCAAAGGCTTATTTGCATCATCAATCTTAGTTATTAATAATTTACCTGTTATTCTTTCATTAGTAAATTCAACATGTGTTGTTTGTCCACCTACTACAGTAACATTTTTAGATTTTTCCTTTATTACATATCCTTCTGGTGCTGAAATTTCAGTAAGAATATAATTTCCTTCTGGCACCTTATAAAATGTAATTTTACCATCAGTTCCTGTTTCTAGATCACCTATTACTGTACCATCCTCTTTTTGAAGTCTAAATTTTGCTCCAACTACTGGTTCATTATCTTGATCTGATTTTACAAGTTCAATAATTCCATATGTGTTAACTTTTTCCCACTCTATTGTTAATGAAGTATTAATATTATTAGGAACAGTATCAATTCTTACATAATCTTGAACTGTTTGTCCTGGTTTTTGATAAATTGCTCCAACTTTTCTATTTACATCTGCTGAAAAATTAATATTAAAAGTCTTAGTCTCTTCATCTTTATTCATCTTTACATATACAGAATCACCATTTGATAACGAAGTCTTTATATTTCCTGTAGCATCAGTAATTTTAGCTGAAGATGGTGCACCACTTAGACTTGAACTAATTCCTTTTATATCAGATGCATTAACTCCTTCAACTTTAACTGTATATGGTCCAATATAAACATCATTTCCGCTATATGTTGCAGAAACATTTTTATTATCTATTATAAGAGTTGGTACAAATGTATAAGGATTAGCTTCTGCCATTGCAACTAATTTTTTAGCAGCTGCAACTGTTCTTTGGTAGAACCCTTCCATTCCAGCTTTTGGTGTAACGTTTTCAACTCTAAATATAAGCCCTGATTTATGAGATTCTCCAGTTCTGTTTAAAACTTCCCATAAAGCCATTTGTGTGGCCATATATGCTTCCTCTTCATTATTTACTCCAATCGATGCTGGTGTACAATTTGGATATCCATGTATTAGTATTGCCATTCCTTGATCAGATAGATAATCTCTAAAAGTCATAGTTCCACTAGGAGCAGCACATGTATAATCTATACAATATGCAACTTCACCACCAAGTGTTGCTCTACTATACCACACATTTTTTCCATTATATGAATCATATCCAACTGAAACAACTCCAGGTGAATAGAATTGTAATTGCTGAGCAGTAGCTTTTACTGCAAACGGACTAAATTCAAGCATTAGTAACATAAAAAGTAATACTATACTTGTTAATTTTAGCTTAATTTTCCTTGTATTTCTTAAATATTTTTTCATAAAAAACATCTCTCCTAAATAGCTTTTCATATATAAAGCTAAGCAACCATATTGTAACATACAAGAAATGTTTTTGCAACAAAAAAGTTATAAAAATAAACCAACTATTTAGTTGGTTTATATCTTATATATAATTATAGTCAAAGTATTATAATCATAAACAGCAGATATTCTTATGCTATATGAATTACAGTTTCTAAAGCAGAAATCTTGTACACCTGAGCTTACTGTAGCTTCATATTTTCTTGGAACATAATTCACTTTACCAGAATGCGGAGCTTGTGCTGTAACGTTAAGACCAGTTTTCACTCCTTTTTCCTCGGCTGATACAATAGCTGCATAAAGAGTACTAGAAGTCTGACAAATCCCCCCTCCTGAAGCCTGTGCTGTTTTTCCTCCACTTACAAATATTGTAGAATCCACATATTTATTATCTTCACCTTCTGGATGTACGACACTTAAATGTGAATAAGTCTCTCCTGGAGCTACAACAGTATTATTAATATAATCTGCAGCCAAATGCATATTAAATCTACTATTTTTATTATACGTGCTAGTTGAAGTATATTTTGCAATTATATTCTCAGATGCATCAAGTAAATTATTATTACTTGATGAGTAAGAATTATATTCTTCTTTACTTAGTAATTTTATATAATCACCACTAACATATCCAATTACTCCATTTCCTTCAACTTTATACCATCCATTTTGCATCTTAGCTAAAAGCTTTAAAACGCTATTAGATTTAACATTTGTTAAAATATTTGCCTCTTTATTTGCACAATCTCGTATATTTAGACTATCATTAACATTTACTTTAGCAAAGTCATTATTATAACTTTCTTCTATTGTAAACTGCATCTTTTCCTCATAAGTAAGCTCCCTTACATAATCTGCACTCACATATCCTTCTTTTTGATTATAATAAATTTTATACCAATTATCATCATGTTCTAAAACACTAAACATATTATTTTTTGGTATAATCATAATTATATTTGAGCTTATATCTGGTTTTTCTCTAAAATTAACATTAGCAGTACAAATTGCAAAAACTTCTTCTTTTTTACTTATTTCTTCATCTTTGTTTATAAAATTATTCTCTACAACAGTATTTTCTGCATTTACTTTTTTATCATTATTTTTTGAAAAATAAAATATAACAAAAGTAATCCCTGCTAGAATTAGTAATACAATAAATATCCTTTTTAAATAATCTTTCATATATATACCCCCTTAAAATATAATTAATTTTAAGTTAATTTTTATAATGTTTATTAATTATATTATGGTAACTTCAAAAAGTCAAGAAAAAAGTCTGTATTAAAAAATACAGACCCTAATTTATCATATTCTATCTTCCAAAAATTCCTTTTTTCTTTTGATTTACCTCATCACCAAAAGTTTTAGCAAATTTTGTAAGTAGTTCTCTTTGTTCATCATTAAGTTTTTTTGGTACATCTACATCTACTGTAAATTCTAATATACCTCTTCCTCTACCATTAAGTACAGGAATACCCTGATCTTTTACTCTAAATTTAGTACCACTAGTTGTTCCTTCAGGTATATTAAATTCCATTTCACCTTCAAGAGTAGGTATCTTAATATCTCCTCCTAAAGCCATTTTAGCAAAAGGTACCCTTACATTAGCTGATATATCAAATCCATTTCTTTTAAAGTATTTATGTGGTGCTACTTTCATTACAACATATAAATCTCCGTTTGGTCCACCTTTTTTGCCAGCATCACCTTCTCCTCTTAGAGAAATTGCTTGACCATCATCTATACCTGCTGGAACATTTATCTCAATTTTTCTAGATTTTCTAACTATTCCTTTTCCACTACATTTTTCACATGGTGTTTCAATTACTTTACCACTTCCATTACATTTATCACATGTTTTTACTGTAGAAAAAGCTCCCATAATAGTGTTTTGAGTCACTTGTATTTTTCCTCTACCACCACATTTATCACAAGTTATTATTTTGCTTCCAGGCTTTGCTCCACTTCCATTACAAGAATCGCATTTTTCATTTCTAGTTACATTAATTTCCTTTTTTACGCCAAAAGCAGCTTCTTCAAATTTAATAGACAATGTTGTTTTTATATCGGCACCTCTAGAAGGCCCTTGTGATTTTTTAGATGAAGAAAATCCTCCTCCAAATACACTACCTAAAATATCTTCAAGATCTATATCAATTCCGCCAAAGCCATCAAAGCCACTAAAGCCATATGCCCCACCGTAATTTCCATAACCACCGCCGAAGCCTCCTGCTTGCTCAAAGTTAGAGCCAAACCTATCATATTGAGCTCTCTTATTTTCATCAGATAAAACAGAATATGCTTCATTTATCTCTTTAAACTTAGCCTCTGCATTTTTTTTATCTTCTTCTGTATGCTGGGCATCAGGATGATATTTTTTTGCAAGTCTTCTATAAGCTTTCTTTAGATCATCTGCAGTCGCATCTTTTGAAACACCTAAAATGCTATAATAATCTTTAGATTCTGCCACAAAACTTTCCCCCTATTACAATATACAATACTATATGTATTGCTAAAAATACAGGGTGGTAGTATTACCACCCTTATCTATTTAATAATTATTTATTATCATCTTCTACTTTGTAGTCTGCATCATGTACAACATTATCTTGAGTTCCAGCATTTTCTGTTGTATCTCCAGTTGCTGTATTAGATTGTTGACTAGCTTGTGAATATAATTTTGAAGTTAAATCATAAAATACTTGTGTTAATTTATCTGTTGCAGATTTAATTGCAGCTGTATCTGTTCCTTCAAGAGTTTTCTTTAAGTTTGCAAGCTCTGATTCAACTTTAGATTTTTCTTCCTCAGATACTTTTCCATCTAACTCTTTTAGAGTCTTTTCTGTATTATATACTAGAGAATCTGCATTATTTCTAACTTCAACTTCTTCTTTTTTCTTCTTATCTTCTGCAGCATGAGCTTCAGCTTCTTTAACAGCATTTTGAATTTCATCTTCTGTTAAGTTTGTACTTGCTGTTATTGCAATCTTTTGCTCATTGTTTGTTGCCATATCTTTTGCAGATACATGTACTATACCATTTGCATCAATATCAAATGTAACCTCAATTTGAGGTACTCCTCTAGGTGCTGCTGGAATTCCAGTTAAGCTAAATCTTCCAAGAGTTTTATTATATGATGCCATTTCTCTTTCACCTTGTAAAACATGTACTTCAACTGATGTTTGACCATCTGCTGCTGTAGAGAATATTTGAGATTTCTTAGTTGGTATTGTTGTATTTCTCTCAATTAATTTAGTAAATACTCCACCATATGTCTCAATACCAAGAGAAAGTGGTGTTACATCAAGTAATACAAGATCTTTAACTTCTCCTGTAAGTACTCCACCTTGAATTGCTGCACCAATTGCAACACATTCATCTGGATTTATTCCTTTATATGGTTCTTTTCCTGTAATCTTTTTAACTGTTTCTTGAACTAGTGGTACACGAGTAGATCCACCAACAAGTAAGATTTTATCTATTTTATCAAAAGTAAGTCCTGAATCTTTTAATGCTTGATTTACTGGTCCAATTGTTGAATCAACTAAATCAGATATTAATTCTTCAAATTTAGATCTTGTAAGTGTAATGTCCATATGTTTTGGTCCAGTTGAATCAGCTGTTATAAATGGAAGATTTATTTGTGCTTGCATTACACCAGAAAGCTCAATTTTAGCTTTTTCTGCTGCTTCTTTTAATCTTTGCATAGCCATACTATCTGTTGATAAATCTATTCCATTATCTTTCTTAAATTCACCTACTAAATAATCTATAATTCTTTGGTCAAAGTCATCTCCACCAAGTCTGTTATTACCAGCTGTAGCCATAACTTCAAATACACCATCAGCAATATCTAGTATTGATACATCAAATGTACCACCACCTAAATCATAAACCATTATTTTTTGTTCTGTATCTTTATCGAATCCATGAGCAAGTGATGCTGCTGTTGGCTCGTTAACAATTCTTAAGACTTCAAGACCTGCTATTCTACCAGCATCTTTTGTTGCCTGTCTTTGAGAATCTGTAAAGTATGCAGGAACTGTAATAACTGCTTGAGTTACTTTTTCTCCAAGATAATTTTCTGCATCTTCTTTTAATTTTTGTAAAATCATAGCAGATATCTCTTGTGGAGTATATTCCTTATTATCTATTTTTATTCTTCTATCAGAACCCATATCTCTTTTAATAGATATAACAGTTCTGTCGTGGTTTGTAACCGCTTGTCTTTTTGCTACTTGACCTACTAGTCTTTCACCATTTTTTGCAAATGCAACTATTGATGGAGTTGTTCTTGCTCCTTCTGCATTTGGAATTACTGTTGGTTCGCCGTTTTCAATTACAGCGACACATGAGTTTGTAGTACCTAAGTCTATACCTATAACTTTTGACATATTAAATTACCTCCTAAAAATACAAAGTTACTTATATTATATACTTAAACAACTAGTAAAATACTTGTTTAAGTAATTAACTAAATTTAATTTGCTACTTTTACCATAGCATGACGAATTATTTTATCGCCTATTTTATATCCTTTTCTAAATACTTCTGTTATTTCTTTTTCACCATAATTTTCATCTTCAATATGCATTACTGCCTCATGAAAATTTGGATCAAAAGTAGTATTTAGAGCTTCTATTTCTTCAACACCCAATTTAGATAATGTCTCTATAAGTTGAGTGTAAATCATTGACATTCCATCTTTATATGAATCATCTGCAGTATCTGCTTGTAAAGCTTTTTCAAAATTATCTAAAACTGGTAAAAGCTCAGATATAATATTAGCAGATATTGTATTATACATCATGTCTTTTTCTTTAGCCATTCTCTTTTTAAAGTTATCAAATTCAGCCATATTACGTTTTAAATGTTCGTAATATTCATCTGATTTTTCCTTTTCCTCTTTTAGTTGTGCTTTTAAATCTTCAAGCTGTTTATTGTCATTAGTTTCTTCTTGCTCTACTTCTTGAGTTTTTTTCTCGCTTTCTTCAATATTACTAGTCTCTTCTTTTTTCACTATAATCCCCCTTTGCTTTACTATCTTTATTTAGCTTTAAAGTATTATTAAATTTTTCATTTATATACTTTAAAGTAGATATTGTTTTTGCATAATTCATTCTTTTAGGCCCAATAACAGATAATTTTCCTAAATATTTATTATCTTTTTCTATATCTAAAGAAATCACAGTGTAATCATTAAGTAGAACTTCTTTATTTTCTGAACCTATTACAATACTTAATTTATTATTATTGCTTTTTTCTAGTGCAGAATCAATTATTTCTTTAGTTGAAATCATATTAACAAAATTTTTTATTGTTTGAACATCTGAAAACTCTGGCTTTTCTAAAATCTGCTCAACACCACTATTTAATTTCTTTAAGTCTTTTGACATCTCATACTTTATACTATTTACAATCTCTTCCATAACTCCAGAAAAAGCTTTTAAATCTTTCTTTATTACATTATTTAATACTAAATGTAACTCTTTAAGCGGAGTTCCTGTCAAATTTTGATTTAATATATTAGTCATTTGATCTATAACATTATCTTCTACAACATCTGTAAGTTTTGCTATGCAGTCCTTAACTGTACCGTTTTTAGACATTAAAACAATAAGCAACAATTTATCTGAAATCTTCACAACTTTTATATGTTCAATAGTATCAGTATTATTTCTTGTAATAACAGTTGGTGTTGATAGAACTTTTGATACTACATCTGCAACTTGTTCAAATATATCATCTACGTCTCCAAAACCATTTATTGTACTATTTATATAATCAATTTCTACCATAGATAACTTTCTTTCTTTCATTAAATTATCTACATAGTATCTATATCCCTTAGTAGATGGTATTCTTCC
The DNA here is from genome assembly GCA_944387385.1 of uncultured Clostridia bacterium. Classification (GTDB taxonomy): domain Bacteria; phylum Bacillota; class Clostridia; order TANB77; family CAG-465; genus CAG-465. The sequence goes on from CALXES010000023.1 coordinate 8,835, forward strand.
AGCAGATACATGTGGCTGTTCTAAGTACCCCTCTTCTTCAAGTATTTTCATATCATTTCTTATAGTAGCACTACTATAATCTAAATGATATTTTTCTACCAAAGTTTTAGATCCTACCGGTTCTGCAGATTCAATATAATCTTCTACTACAGAAGAAAGTATTTTTTTCTTTCTTTCATCTAAATTCATATCTATCACCATCTTTAGCACTTAAAAAGTTCGAGTGCTAAATACATTTATGTTATACACCGAATTTATGATAAAGTCAATAGTTTTTTTAATTAAATTTATAAAAATTTGTGAAATTTTTTTCACAAAAAAAATCTCTTAGAATGTATAATACATTCTAAGAGATTTTAAACTCTATTTTGAATTCTTTTTATTTCTAACTATTACAAATACTATTCCAATTGCACATATTACTGCTACACTTGCTATAGCTATTACTGCTATATCTCCTGTGTTTGTTACTTCAAATATTACTGTATCTGGTGAGTTTTCATCTATAGTAAACACATATCCTGTCATATCTTCATCTAATTCATATCCCTCTGGTGGTGTTACTTCCACAAATTTATATGTTCCATATGGTACATTCTTTATTACATATTCTCCATTTTCATTTGTTACTGCATCTTTTACTAAGTATATTTTTTCTCCATTTTCATTTACATATTCTTCTCCATTTTCATCAAGTAATACAATAGTAAACACACATCCTTCTAATGAATCACCTGTATTTGCATCTGTCTTTCTTACAATTACTTCATCAATTGTTTTTCTTTCATTTCCAACAGGTATAATATCCAATGTCCATTCACATGTTTCTTCATCATACTTTGCTGTAAATTTATGTTTTTCCATATCAATATCATATATATCTGGTGCACTAATTTCTTTATAATAATAGTCTTCTCCATTTTCAAAATATATGATTGGAATTTCTATTATACCATCTTTATTTGTAACTCCAGTATATATTAATTCATCCTCTTCATCTGTTATCTCAAATTTTACTTTCTCTAATACATCTTTTGTAAATGAATCTGTTTTTTGTAGTAAATTTGCTTTCTTTAATGGTTCTTTTGCTTTTAATAATACAAAATCATCATCTGCACTTATCTCTACTTTTATTACTTCATCAGATAACTCATATCCATAAGGAGCAATAATCTCTTTTAAGTAATATGTTCCTGTTGGCATGTCTGGTACATTTATTATACCATCTTCATCGGTTACAAAAGTAGCTTCTTTATTATCAATAGTCATAACTGGTTTTTTGCATTCTATGTCTGAATATACTCCATAAGTTTTACCTGCAACACCATAAACTTCTGCTAGATCTTCAAGTGCGTCTCTATCAAACTCATTTGCAATATTCAATTCATCCCAAATAATATCAGGATATACTATTAATTCAAATTCTGCTATATCAGCTACATTTGTTATTTTTCCACCATTTACTGTTAGTTCTATGTCTTTATTTTGACTATCTGTATACTCTACAATAAATTCGTATTTTTCTTTAGATAACTCATATGGATTTGATACATATAATTCTTTAACATAGTACTCACCTTCTGGTAGATCTATATTATTACTTAATCTGTTATTTTCATCCATTACCATTATATCTATAAGTTCATCTTGTCCTAATGTATTTTCTCCTTTATAGTTTTTCAAAGTATTTTTTGTATAAATACCAAATATAGCTTCTTGATTTTCAATTTTAAATTTAGAGTTTTCTAGCTCCTCAAATACTTTTTCAAAATTTAAAGTTACATTTTGTTTTTCATTTTTAACTTGTTCATCTAAATGTTGAACTTTTTCATACTGATCTGTATATTCGATATCTAAATTTATTGGCTGTGAAGAAATTATATATCCATTTGGAGTACTTACTTCTTCTAATATATATTTTCCTAAATATACTTGAGAAGTACTTGCAATACCATCAACTGATGTTACATCGTTTGATACTACTTGTCCTTTAGTATATCTTACTGTTCCTTCTGGTGTTATAATATCTTCTGCCGCAACTAATCTAAATTCTACACCCTGTAGTCCCTTTAACTCAAATCTTGGTGTATTTAATCTTCCGTATTCACTATCTGATACATCTACTCCAACAAATTGCTCTGCAAGTTTTTCTATATTTATTACAGCTTTTTGTGGAATATTTTTTAGTGTTGCTGTATATGAATACATCTTTGTTGGTACATTGTCATATATAACTTCTTCATATTCTAAAACTTGTTCTTGTCCGTCATGATATACTTTTACATCTCCATTTTCTGCAACTCCAACTGTAAACTCATACCCTTTTGATCCTTCTCTTAAGTCATCTTCTAAGTAATATCCCTCTGGTGCTTTAACTTCATATATTACGTAATTTCCTGCTTCTAAGTGCCTATTAAATGTTAATTGTCCATTATCATCTGTAGTAAATTCGGAAATATATTCTCCTGATGGGAATTTCATTTCCTCATACCATTTTTGATTATCTACATCCCAAATTTTAAATGTTGCTCCACCAGGCACTAATTTTGATGTCTCACTGTCTCTTATTTCAATAGTAAGTTTCATTCTGATATATTCATCACTTAAAATATACTTTTGTTCTTGTTCATCATAAGCTATCTCTGTCTGTTGCTTATTAATAAATATATGCTCACCAGAATTGCTAGCTTTTACTTCAGAAATTGTATATTTTCCATATGGTATCGTATATGGATATTGATCAGTATAATCACTGTCTATAAACTCTAAATATCCATTTTTATCTACTGTTGCCTCATAATATTTATCTGGTTTTGAATTTAAAGTAAGTCTTAATACTGCACCTTCTGCTGGTGATTTATCTGTTGAAGAACTATTGTTATTATATTTTATTACATTAATAGCTCCTTTCATAACTTCATCTTTTGATGTTATACTGTGATAGCTATATTCTTCTGTTTGCTCTGAAGGAACAACCTCTACTGAATAAACCTCTTCATCTATTAAATATCCTTCTGGCGCTTTTGTTTCTTTTAAATAATATTTACCAACTAAATACCAGCCACTTTTTGCACTATATGTTCCATCTTCATTTTTTTGAATTGTTACTGTCTCTATTGCATCTGTACAATTTTCATCTCTATATAGTGTATATTCTGCTCCTTCTAAATGTGCATCTCCTTGTGTTGTAGTTCCTGTTTCTAAATCTTCCTTATATATAGTTATCTGCATTTTCTTTGCAACATCTGTTATATCTTCATATCTATATGGTTCACTTACTGAATCATCTACTTCTATAAACTGTTCAAATGTTGTTTTTCTCTCATCAGATCCATCTATGTAAAACTCTCCATTATATGCTGTATCTGGTACAGTAGACTCTCTTAATGTATATGTTCCATATGGTAGATCCTCTATTATGCAATATCCACTCTCATCTGTTGGTTCTGAATAATATACTTTACTTGTATCACTATTTAATGTTGCACTAAATACTGCTCCTGCTAAGCTTTGTTTTTCTGTTGAATCTGTTTCTTCTAAATTCTTTACTATCTCTATGCTATTTCTTATTACTTCATCTTTTGATGTAACACTATGATAACTATATTCTTCTGTTTGTGCTGCTGGATCTTGTGATACTGTATATACTTTTTCATCTATCAAATATCCTTCTGGTGCTTTTGTTTCTTTTACATAGTATGTTCCGCTCAAGTACCAGCCACTTTTTGCACTATATGTTCCATCTTCATTTTTTTGAATTGTTATTGTCTCTATTTTATCTGTACAATCTTTATCTCTATAGATTGTATATTCTGCTCCTTCTAAATGTGCATCTCCTTGTGTTGTAGTTCCTGTTTCTAAATCTTCCTTATATACTGTTATTTGCATTTTCTTTGCAACATCTGTTATATCTTCATATCTATATGGTTCACTTACTGAATCATCTACTTCTATAAACTGTTCAAATGTTGTTTTTCTCTCATCAGATCCATCTATGTAAAACTCTCCATTATATGCTGTATCTGGTACAGTAGACTCTCTTAATGTATATGTTCCATATGGTAGATCCTCTATTATGCAATATCCACTCTCATCTGTTGGTTCTGAATAATATACTTTACTTGTATCACTATTTAATGTTGCACTAAATACTGCTCCTGCTAAGCTTTGTTTTTCTGTTGAATCTGTTTCTTCTAAATTCTTTACTATCTCTATGCTATTTCTTATTACTTCATCTTTTGATGTAACACTATGATAACTATATTCTTCTGTTTGTGCTGCTGGATCTTGTGATACTGTATATACTTTTTCATCTATCAAATATCCTTCTGGTGCTTTTGTTTCTTTTACATAGTATGTTCCGCTCAAGTACCAGCCACTTTTTGCACTATATGTTCCATCTTCATTTTTTTGAATTGTTATTGTCTCTATTTTATCTGTACAATCTTTATCTCTATAGATTGTATATTCTGCTCCTTCTAAATGTGCATCTCCTTGTGTTGTAGTTCCTGTTTCTAAATCTTCCTTATATACTGTTATTTGCATTTTCTTTGCAACATCTTCTAAACTATATGTTAAATTTTCATCTTTATTAATATCTATACTAAAGTTATTTATAACATCTGATGCTCCATTTAAGTAGAAGTTTCCAGCATATGCTAAGTCTGGTACAACTTCCTCTACAATTGTATAATTTCCATAAGGAACTCCTGTAATTATACAATTACCATTTTTATCTGTATATGTAGAAAAATACTCTCTACTTGGATTTGCAAGATCAACTTGTGATGCAAAATTATTAACAGTTAATTTAAATCTTGCTCCTTCTAAATTTTGTAGCTGTGTTGAATCAGTTTCTTCTAGTGTTTTTGTTAAATTAATATTTACTCTTATTAAATCATAAACATATGTAACCTCTGTTGTATTCTTCTGCATTGTTCCTGATGTATTGCCACTATTACTTACAAGTTCATATGCATATACATCCTTTGCAGATGTCTCATATCTATCTAAAAGATTTCCGCTAATTATTGTATCTTCTGCTATCTTTACGCCTTGTTTATTTACATAGTGTACTACAACTTCTGATTTTAAAGTAGTACTTACTGTATTCGATTCAAGTGTACTTGAATTATTTATTGTTGTACTTGCTTTATCTGTTATAGTAGCTGATGTAGAACTATTATTTACTCTCGTACTTATTTCAAACTTATATGTTTGACCATTATATGCCATGTTATTTAAGTAATTATTATTAAAAGTATATGTAAGTTGTCTTGTCTGAGAATTATATCCAACTGTTCCGGCTGAAACAGTAATATCTGCTCCATTTTCATTATATACCTTTAAAGAATTATATGTTAAGTTTGAATCTATTGTATCTTTAAAAACTAAAGATGAATAATGAAATTCATCATCATACCTTTTAGAGATTTTTTGATTTACTGTATAAACTAAAGTGTCTCCAAGTTCTGACTCTGTTTTATTTACATTTTTTACAGGTTCTGAAGGTAGAGTTGCAGTTAATGGTGTATATTGTAAATGATAACCAATTCCACCTTTATTATTTAAGCCATAAAGCTCAACTTGCATATGATTTATATTACCATATCTAAAAGCCACACAATTAAGTGATCCTGCTTCTGTAGATCCACTTGCAGTCCCATAATATACATTATTAAAAGTCCTTCCACTGCTTGATGTCAAAGTTGGTGCAAATGCCATATTAGTTGTTGTATATATATATTCTTCTTTTGATATAGCGGAAGATGCTCCTTCATTTGTATCCTCAGAAAATATAGATAAATAACCTATATCTATATTAATTGGTGTAGTTGAACCAGAATAATAAAAATAAATATCTATCTTTAAATGCTCAACATTATTATACCACCACTCATTGCTTGATAACATAGTACTTCCAAAAGCTGACCAATACAAATATGCATCTGTATTATCTGTAATTATATCAGAATATATTAATTTCATATCAATCGGATTTCCATTTAAAGTACCACAATTTTTAAAATCTACTGTAACTGTAGTATCTAAAGTTTTTCCACGATATGAATCTGGAAAACTTATTCGTCTATTTGGATTGCCTGACCCACATACTCCGTCACTAATACTATATCTTTCACCACCTGATACGCTAATTGATGGTAATGTTGAATAATTTAGTATTAAATTATCAAATGTACTTGGATTAAATAAATATTGTGAATCAATATTTGTATAAGCTTTTACATTATTTGAACAAATAATTACAAAAGAAAATACAAGTAACATTGATAAAAATACCTTTATTTTTTTCATATATCTCCTCTCCTTTTTATAACCCTTATAATTATATGTTATATTAAAATAAAACTTTTTTCAATAAAAAATTACAAAATAAACAGATAAAATATATAAAAATTAAAGAAGAGATTCCATAAAATCTCTTCTTTTAAAATAGCTTTAATTATTAAGCTTGTTTTCTGTTTCTTCTTATAACAAATACTATTCCCACTGCA
>CALXES010000024.1 GCA_944387385.1 uncultured Clostridia bacterium
CAATAACAGGTATTCCAAGTAAAGCCTCTATGTCTTTTTCATCTTTTACAGTATCATCAAAATAAACGATAGCAAAAATAACTCCACAAGATAATACAAGACCAACTAAAGCAAATAATAAAATATTTTTTACAGTTCCTATATTATATGGCGTACTACTTGGCTCAGCTATATCTATAACTGATAAGTTATCTATTTTATATATTTCATTTACTCTTTCTCTAAAAACCTCAGCAAGAGAATTTGCAATATCAGCACTAAGTTTAGAGTCCTCATTTGAAACAGTAATTTCAATTAATTCTGTATCATCCTTTGATGTTACAGAAACATTAGATGTAAATTCTTCAACACTCATATCTAAACCTAGTGAACTAATTACTTCTTTTGCAATACTCTTGCTTTTTATTATCTCACTATATGTAGAAACAAGCTTTGAGTTTAAAGTAACATCGTTTTGTGTTATAGCTTCACTTGTTTGATTTATATCATTTTGAGTAGTGCTGTCTGTTGACTTAGATAATACAAATGTTGTACTAGATCTATACATTGGTGTAACTAAAAATTTAGAGTATACTAGGCCTAATATTGCACATAGTACTACGGCTACTACTATATATTTAACTTTATTTTTTAGAGCATATAATAATTCGATTATATCCAACTCTTCCATTTTTTCCTCCCTCAAAACACGTAATTTAATTATAGCACACGTTACATAAAAATGCAACAAAAATTATATTTTTTAGTCAAAAAATGTATTATCTAGAATTTTTTTCTAGATAATACTAATTTTTAAGTATAACTTCTACAATTTCTGGTCTATTAAATAATCTAACTGGAATAGTTGCATTTCCTAGACCAGAACTAGTAATTAATGTTGTTTTATTTAATATGCTTTTTCCATAAGAATATTTTGGAAAAAATTTTCTTCTAGGTGATAGTAAACAAATTTTACCAAATCTAACTAACCCTCCATGAACATGTCCTGAAAATATTAAATCCACATTAAGTTTCTCATACATTTTAAAATTTTCAGGATCATGTGCAAGTAGTATGTTAAACTCGTTTTCTTTTATATCACCTAGTTTATTTCTCATATAGTTAATATATTTTTTCTTTTTTTCTTCTGTTAAAAATTTAGGCTGCATATTTTCTCTAAATTTCAAAGCATTAATTTTTATTTTATCACTACCTCTTTTTAAATATACACCGCCATTTATAATTACATTTACTCCATACTTTTTTAACAAATCTATATATTTTTTATATCTTTTATATCCAAGTTTTCTTTCATGATTTCCTATAGAGTAATATGTAGGATATTTTTTATAAAGCTTACTATATAACCTTGCAAATTCTTCAACGTTTTTCTCAGAGTCATCAATTATATCTCCAGTCATAACAATTATATCTGGATTTAATTTATATATTTTATCAAAAAATTTACTATTGTTTTTTCCAAACATTTTACTATGGACATCACTAATATGTACTATTTTAAAATTATTAAAGCTCTTAGGTATCTTTTTGTTATTAACAGTATACCTTGTAACTTTCAGACAATTATTACTAGTATAAATTAATATAAGCAAAAGAAATATTAGAAAAATTGTAGTTATAACTATATACATTTTTTTCACCTTGTAAAATTATAATATATTTCTAACTATATTACAAGAAAAAAGTGCAGATTATATTCTGCACTTAAACTAATTTTTTATTTCATCAACAAACTTTTTAGCTAGTTCTTCCATTTGCTTAAGATCATACTCTGACGGATTAAGTTTTATTCTAATCGCTTCAAATGGAGTGTTAAATTTTAATGATTTAAATCTTGCTTCTATATTTAATGCGGCTTCACCGCTCCAAGCATATGAACCAAAAGCTAAAGCATACATTCCCTTATTTAATATTGGATTCAAGACTGACATCACTTCATATATTGGAGATAATGCGTCAGATAATATAGTAGGTGAACCTAGCATTATACCATTTGATGTTTGAATATCTAGTTTTGCATCTTCTAAACTATCTTTTTGTAAATCGTACTCTTTAACTTCAACATCGCATTGCTTTAAACCCTTAACAAGAGCTTGTGCAATCTTCTTTGTATAACCATATGAAGAAACATAACAAACAGTAATTTTTATTTTTTCTGCTTCCTGAACTTTACACCAAGATTTATATAGTTCTATATATTTCTCTACATCTTTTCTAATTATTAATCCGTGTCCTGGACATATATACTCTACAGGAATTAAACTAATCTTATTTAATGCATTCATTAAAAATGGATTTTTAAAAGGTCCTAATATAACATCAAAATAATACTTATATTGCTCTAAAATAACTTTATTTGTTAATACTCCCTCGGGTTCTTCTAAATCATTATATAACTTTTTACTAGCATAATGAGCACCAAATGAATCACATGTAAATAACATTTTATCTTCTTTTAAATATGTGTACATAGAATCTGGCCAATGTAGCATTGGAAAAGCAAAAAATTTAAGTTCTTTTCCTCCTAAATCAATGCTATCATTTGCAGTAAGAACATTTGATTTAAAATCAAAATTAATTATATTACGAACAAAATCAATAGCCATTTTTGTTCCACAAACTTCTATATTTGGATTAATTTCAAGTAGTTTTCCTATTGATCCAGAATGATCTGGCTCAGTATGGTTTACAATTAAATAATCTATTTTTGTAATATCTACATATTTTTCTATATTTGATTTATATTCATCAAAAAAATCAGTTTTTACTGTATCTATTAAAGCTATCTTATCTTTTCCTTTAATCAAATAAGAATTATAAGATGTTCCGTACTTTGTCTCCATTATTACATCAAAGACTCTAAGTTTTTCATCTAAAACACCAACATAAAATATATTTTCTTTTATTTCCATAATTATATCCTCACTATTTCAATTTAACTTTTAACTTAACTGGATGATGGTCACTATATGAGAAATTATTTTCTATTGTTTCAACACTTCTCACATCAACATTTGGACTAACTATATATCCATCTATAATATACAACTGTGTATTGTCATAGCTTCCGCTATAAACTTCATTTAAAAGCCTAGATGACGGCTTTTCAAGATCTGTTACAAATTTAAATCCATCTGGTAAAGAGTCCTCAGACATTTGTGTAGGTACAAAATTTTCTGTACTTACAATAGGAAATTTTTCTGTATCGACTCCTGGAAATGTTTGATTAAAATCTCCTCCCGCAATAACATAATTTCCTTTTTCATACTCTTCTTGCATATTTGAAATTAGTATATTTAACTGATCTGCTTTTCCGTTTTCTTTTCCATATGCATCTAAATGAACATTATATATTACCAGCTCTTTCTCTGAGTTTTCAATTTTTACTCTTTGCTCTAATAAACAATTCTTATACATAACAGCTCTTTTAGGCCAACTATATGCACTTAGTAAAGCTATACGAGTTGCTGATTGAACATCATATTTATTTAAAGTCATTACTCCACTTTCCACATGACCAACTGTATTAAAGATTGGATAAGGAATATATAATGACTTAAACATATATGCAAAAGTAGATGTTCCATCAAAATTTTCTTTTAACTGCTCGTATTCATTAATTTCATATGATCTTTTAGCATTAGTATCTACTTCTTGAAACAAATATATATCAGCATCTTGATTTTCAATAAAACTCTTAACAGCCGCTAAATTTTTAGTAACAGTCGTTGCATTTTTAGGTCTAACACTTTCTCCGCCATCCATAAAAAAGTCCTGTGTATTGTCTAAAGATAAATATCCTAAATTGTATGTAATAATTGTAGCCGTATTATCTATTTTAAGCTCTTTTGAACTTTCACCTTCTATATTTAAATTTTCCTCATCTTCTGGAAAATATTCTGCAAAAACTAACACACCAAATCCTATAACAACTAGTAGTAATAATATTATTACTATAGCTATTACAACTTTATACCACGTTTTAGGCATAATAATCATCCTCCGGAGTAAATTATATAATATATGTACAGTAAAAACAACATTTTTATACAAAATTTATTAATAATTATCTACCTGTAACTGGTAATTTTTCTTCAATGAATACATTATCATTTAAAATTTGTACATTAACTTTATCCTCATCACTTAAAATTTCAATCTCGATTAGTTCGCTTTTAATTTCATAATAATCATTTGTTTTTGTTTCTTTTATATAATATTTTCCTATTGGTAATTTCTTAGAGATAGCATAACCATATTCATTAGTTTTTAAAGAATCTACCACATTAAATTCTTCATCTAATATATTAAAACAAACATCTTCTAAAGGATAGTTTTCTGGTAATTTTGTCCATTTATTATAACTTTTAGTCTTTTTTATAATTTCTATATATCCTTTTTTCTTTTCATTATAAAGTTCAATATTTAAACTACTATTAGGTTTTACTAAATATTCATATACATTTGTATCAATTTTGTAATTATTTAATGACTCTATTTCTTTAACTTTTATTTTTAAATCATTTGTATTAAATAATTTTAAATTTATTTCTCCGTTTTCATTAGTTATATATTCTCCCAAAAAAGTTCCATTTTCATCTTCTATTTTATATTTAACTCCATTTATAGGTATATTTGTATCTTTATCTCTTTTTATGATTTTTATATTAGTCTCAAATTCCTCAAACATAATACTCTTTTTAATATTAGACTCAAAGCTGTCTTTTAAAGTAATTGCAACATTTTGATATCCTTCAAGTGTTGTTTTTCCAAAAAGTACTATGTTCTCTTTTGCATTTAAATTAAAATCAAGCTCTACATTATAATAATTATCTACATTTTCAACAGGTACACATATTTTATATTTAGTATCTGCAAGTTTTAATAATTTTATATTTTTATCTTCATTTATTATATTAAAGTCGATTATATTTTTCTTATTTACTATTTCTAATTCTTTTGTATAATAATTAATATTTTCAATACACTCAAAATTTTGTTTTCCCTCTCTAAAATCTAAACTAATATTTTTACTATCTATATCATCATTTATACTGTTATATATTTCTTTTATTGTCTCAACTAGCTTAATATTCATATCACTAATAGGTTCAATTAAATTTAAGTCTAACTTTTCTATATAACACCAAATAGCAAATTGTGAAGCAAATTTTGCCTCATGAATATTATTTAGACCTAGTTCTTCAACAGATTTATATGGATAAGAATTTAATATTATTAGATTTAACTTATCATCATTAATCTTCTCATTGCCATTTACTATATATCCAGACAAATTATCTTCTGCACCTTTTAGACCTAGATTTAAACAATATACCGGATATTCAATACCGTCTTTTATATAATAATATTCATTATTTACTTGCATAACCCCATTATATTTAATGTACATATATGGATCTTTATAACACTGTATTTTATATGCACCATAATATATATTTTCGTTTTCTATAGCAAAAGCTACTTTAAAGCTAGATAAAAACAAACAAAAGAGCATAATTATAACTTTAATTCTTTTTATTTGTCCTTGTTTAATATATGCATTAATTCTTCTAATTTTTTTCTGAAATAAAAAAATAGCACTACTTTTATATTCATATATTTTCTGCATCAAATCACTCCTTACAATATGCTTCTATACAAAGCCTTTTAGAAGGTGATTCACTTATGCACGTTATTAAAGTTATTTTATTATTAGTGTAGTCATTTAAAACATCAAATTCATTATCCTTTATTACAATTTTATTTTTTACTTTATATATTTTTATGTTTCCGTAATAATTATATTGAATTTCATCATCATAGTTTAGGAGGTATAAATTTTTAAAATGATTATTTGAATATCCTGAGTTATGTGCTGCCAAGCACACATTACCATCATAATAAGAACTTGTAGGGAAATGTCCAATATAGCTTTCTAATATATCATCCTCAACTCCATCTTTAATGGGGATATCAAAAAGATTTATCTTTGGTATAGATAAGGACCATTGATCTTTTTGAACATAAACAAAATCTTTATTGTATAAATTTATATTATCTAAATCTAACACTTTAGGAGATAATTTATGACTTTTAGAATTTAGTAAAAAAATAATAAAAATTGAAAAAAATATTAAGATAAAAACTATAAAAGAAAAAAACTTTTTTACATGCACGTTTTCACCTCCCTTAGGCAAGATAATTATATCGTCTCAAAATCTAGAAGTCAAAGAAATTCGTACCAAAAATTGTGACAAAAAAAAGGAGATTAATTTATCTCCTTTAAAAAATTATTGCTAATATAACAAGTATAAATATTGCTCCTACTATTACTGTTCCTATTGCTCCTAAGATATCAATTATAAATAAAAATATCTTTGCAATAATATAAGCAAAAAAGCCATATATTACGCCAGTAATAAATGCCATAATTAGTCCTAAAAAAGTAATACTACCAAAAAGAGCTGCTATTACATGAACTATACCAAAAAGTAAACATGAGCCTCCCATTCCAATTTCTTCTATAAAACGCATAATTAAAATTATCAATAAAACTTGAATTAACCACATCATAACACACCTCCTAAAAAATTATTTTTAGTACTTCAAATTTGTGTTTATAAGTCATATTATATCATGAATTATGTTAAATATCAATTTTTACTTTTTATCTTTTCTTTAATTTTTGAAATAATCATTGCTATTATTATTAATAATAAAATTATCAAAATCAAAAAAATACTGTACTCGTAAATTGTATAAATTACAAGTCCTATAGCTTCAATCATTCCAAAGAAAAATTCATTTATTGAAACCACATAAATTCTCCGAAACTCTTCTAGTGATAATTTCTGAATAAATAATTTATATATTACAAATATTCCACATATTAATGCAAAACATAGATTATTTTCAAAATTATAATCACATAATCTTGGTATTACTCTTGGTTTAAGTATTCTTTTAATTATAACTAAGACACAATAAATAACAATTGCAAAAACAAATATCATTTCTTTCATCTCCTTTTTATAATTATATAAAAGTACATATCAAAATTTACAAAAAAATAGTAACATATTTGATTCCAAAAATCAATAAATGTTACTATCACTATCATCAGTTTTAATTAAATCTTTTATTACATTATAATATTTTTCATCTTCATCCCAAAAAATATCTTCTCCTACTAGCATATAAGCTCTCAGTAAAAATTCCTTTGCTTGACTGTTATCTTTTGTTTCTACTAAAGTCTGACCTAATCTAAAAAGTACATACGGATTACTTACTCCATTTGGACAATTTTTAGCTTCAAAAAAATAATCTCTTGCCATATCGTACTGTTTATTTTTAAAATATAAATCTCCAATAGATACAAAAATCCAAGTAGCAGTTTCATATGATGTCTTAGGCTCTGGTATTATATCTAATGCTTCTTTATATTTTCTATAGGCATCTTTGGTATTTCCTTCAACAACAAAATCTTCAGCAGCTCTACAAATTCTTTCGATATCTTCAGTAAAGCCCTTCTTAAGTTGCATATCTTACCTCCTAAAATCAAATAATGAATTCAAATAAGATTATAACAAAAAATAAAATATATGTATACATTTTTTTACAAAATTTTAAAAATTATTTTTTTGACTTTACTTTTACTATATGTTATAATTTGGATATTAAGGAAGGTAATAAATATGGAAGAAGAAAAATTAGAGAAAACATTGTCTGTTACTAAAAAAGGATTTCCAGCAATATGGGTACAAACACTTAGATTTGCAGCACCAAATGTAAGATATGGTCAATCAACTGCAATATGTTCATCAAATGGAAAACTTACAAAAATAATAAGAACAATGGAAAACTACACTAAAATTAGACATTTAGTTAGAATATCTAATAAATGCGTATTAATTCAATCTAATTACAACATAGATGGAAGTGTAGTTGAAATTTATAAAGTAGAAAAAATCGATTTTGAAAATAAAAAGATAATTTTTAATAAAGTGGCAACTTTTAAAGATGGAAAATGGGACAACACTTCATATGTAAGAAATTACAAAGAAGGTGTTCACTCTACTCTTATGAGAGCAAAAAAGTTTTATTCTTTAAGAGACCTAGACTAAAAAAAAGGATTTTAGAGAAATTCTAAAGTCCTTTTTTATTTTTTTTCAATTGTTAAATATGTAATTGAATTTTCAAGAGAATCAAAGTATATGTTAGTTCCATCATATTCAACATTGTTATTTTCCGTATTATTTTTTAATGTATAGTATCTATATATGAACCCCTCTTCATTGTTTGAGCTTTCATATTTAACTCTTAGTAATACAAAATATTCTCCACTTGATATATCGTTTAAATTTATGTTACTCTCTTTTTCATCTTCTAAAATTGATGAAAATTCTACTCCTTCAGTAGATATGTAGTAATCTGTAGGATATTCATATTTGTCTCCTTTTGAATCTTTTAATACAATTTCAACCTCCTGAAGTCTTCTAATTATATATTCATTTACTTCTTCACTAAGTATTCCTTCTATTAGTAGTTTTCCATCGTTCTCTTCAAATGTATTAATATCACAAACTTCTTTTTCAACTAAAGATGAAATTGCATTCTGACTTTTAACACCACTATCTTTTGTATTAGAATTTACTACAAAAGTAATTCCTAATCCAATAGCAAGTAAGACACCAAATACTAGACAAAACAATACTATTCCCCTATTTTCATCGCGACTTCCTAAGTAATTATTAGTTCTCACTATTATTCCTCCCAATATAATTTTAATAATTCTCTTTTTTCTTTTTCAGATAAAAATGCAGCCCTTATAGAATTCTTATTCATATTTATTAAATCATTATTCGTTAAGTTAGTATATTTTAAAATATTTAAGTATTCATTTTCTAAGCTTGTATTTGAAACCGTCATATTATCCGTATTAATTGTAGTTAAAATTCCAAACTTATATAAAGTTTCAAGTGGATGAGTAGAATATGAATTACAAATACAAGTTTGTATATTACTTGTAGGACAAACTTCTAAAGTTATATTATTATTTTTAACCTCTCTCATAAGATTCTCTGATTCTACAACTCTTACTCCATGACCAATTCTTTTTGCCCCAAAATCTATAGCAGATTTTATACTTTCTACACCATCTGCTTCACCTGCATGAATAGTAAATGGTATTTTTAATTTTTTTACATATTCAAATATTTCTTTATAATCTTTTGTCTTAAAAACAGCTTCTGCTCCGGCAAGATCTACTGCACATACCCCTTTTCCAAGATACTTTTTAGCCAAATCTACAGTCTCATAATTAGATTTTATATTATCTTTTCCACGCATAATACATAATATAAAATTAGATTTTATATCAACTTTACTTTTTGCTTCTATAACTGCCCTTATAACATCTTCTTGAGACATCCCTTTATTTGTATGAAACTGCGGAGCAAATCTAATTTCCACGTATATAACATTTTGCCTCTTTAATTCTTCTAAAAGTGCAATTGTTATTTCTTGCAATTGTTCTTTAGTTTGCATTATTGATATTGGATAATCAAATTTTTCTAAGTAATCATTCAAATTTTTACATTTATCATCTGCAATCATATACTTTTCTATTTCTTCTTTTTTTAAATTATATTTATTAATCACATACGATATTGGTATAGAACCATCTAAATGCATATGAAGTTCTACTTTTGGCATCTTTTTTATCTTTTCTAAAAGTTTATTTTCCATTTTTCTACCTCTTTTTCTTGTATATTTTAACACACTGTTTATTCTATTACAATTATTTTCATAAAAATTTCAAAAAAATTAGTTTTTAAGTATGTTCAAAAGATATATCAAACATAAATTTGTAATTTAATACTTAATATTTCTTGATAACATCTTCTGTACTTTTGTCTCTATTCTTGATACATATGACCTAGATATTCCTAGTTCATCTGCAAGCTCTTGTTGTGTTTTGGGATTTTTACCATCTAATCCATATCTTTTTTTCATAATATATTTTTCTCTTTTACTTAACTTTTCATTTAAAAAACTTAAAACTTGTTTTAAAATAGTCTTATCATAAATGTTATCTACAGTATCTTTTTCTTTTAATACAAGTGTATCTATAAGTTCCATATCATTTCCATCTTTATCTGTCCCTATTACTTGATTCATTGAAACTTCTGCTTTTTGCTTCTTAGAGCTTCTAATATACATTAAAATCTCATTTTCTATGCATCTTGATGCGTATGTACTTATTTTAAACCCTTTATTTTCTTTAAAACTGTCTATTGCTTTAATTAACCCAATTGTTCCAATAGATGTATAGTCTTCTAATTCTTGCTCATTATCTGTATATTTTTTTGCAATATGTACAACTAATCTCAAGTTATGTTCTATTAAAATTTTTCTTGCCTCTTTGTCCCCTTGAAAGTATTTTCTTAAATATAGTTCTTCTTCTGTCTTGCTAAGTGGTTCGGGATAAAGCCTATCATTTGATATATAGCCAAAAAGACCAAAAAACTTAGATATTATATCCATTAAGAAAGAAAAAAACATAAATATACCTCCTATTGTATATTTATGTTTTTATTTGTCATTTATTATTGCCACATATCTTTTGTAATACTATTTATATATTCTTTTCTAGCGATAGTTTTTTTATCATTTCTTTTTATACGTATTATAGCTCCATCTTTAAATACTATATCTACAACATCTCCTTCTGTAATATTCCCATCAGCTTTTGTTATATCTATATTTTGCATTTTATCATTTATCTCAACTACAACGATATTACCTTCAATTCTATCTACAATTCCTTCCATAATACCTCACCTAATCTCCCATATAGCTATAACTTCCTGGTTCAACATTAAACGTTATATCCTCTCCATTGCTTATACATTCTATTGTTCCTTGCTCGTCAGTTCTATATAAAGGGATTCCTAAATTTTCAATTTTATCCATAGTTGTTTTGGTTGGATGATTATATGAATTATCCTTTCCGACAGATACAACTGCATATCTTGGTGAAACTGCATTTAAAAACTTCATTGATGTAGATGTTGTTGAGCCATGATGACCAAGTTTTAATACGTCAGCACTAATATCATCAAAAGAATTAAGTATTTCTGTTTCAGAAAGTGACTCAGCATCTCCCGTAAACATAAAGCTATTATTTCCATATGTAAGCTTTATAACAATCGAATAATTGTTTAAAGACTGATAACTATCAGAACTTGGAGCAAGTATTTTAAAAGTTGCTTCTCCTAGACTATATTCTGTTCCAGAAAGTGGTGTCGTAAACTTTTTTCCTTTACTACTTACTGCACTTACTAAATTTTCAAAAGTCTTAGTAGTTGTTGTAACCTTTGGAAATAAAAAAGTATCAAAATCATATGTATATACAACATCATCCAAGCTTCCTATATGATCCTCATGCGGATGAGTTCCAATTATATAATCAAACTTTTGTACTCCCTCTGATGCTAGAAATGATAATAAATCATCTTTACATTCAGATGTTCCTCCATCAATTAGCATTGCATGCTCACCTTGTCTAATTAATATACTATCTCCTTGTCCTACATCTATAAAGTCTACAATTAAATTTCCATCAACTTGTATATTATTACTATTATATGTTGTAGCATTTTCCTCATTTTGAACATTTTCTAATGAGTCAGTCTCTATCTCTTTTTGTAAACTATCTAGTAAATCTGAATCTAAATTTCCACCAATAAAAGTAATAATTCCAAGAATTACAATGCCAGCTAAAATTTGAAGTAACGAATTATTTTTTATTTTTTTTCTTTTTGCCATATAATCACCTCTTAATAAATATAATTATATCATAAACCTAAAATTATATTAAATACTTTTAAAAAAAATGTCGAAATAATATTTATGTAAAATTGTACTTTCATTGATTTTTTTTATAATTTTTGATATAATCAATATTGATGGTGCATTATTCTAGTTGCACTAACTTTTATGAGGGTGGGGCTAAAAATCCACTAAAAGGCAT
>CALXES010000025.1 GCA_944387385.1 uncultured Clostridia bacterium
AAATTTCCTCAAAATGCTTGTTTTTTTTAGCAAAAGATAGTATCATATAGATAGCTCAAATTTGGAGGTGTAAGATGTGGCTATAGGTGATATCATCGTTGGGCTAGATATTGGCGTTTCCAAAGTCAGTTGTGTAATTGGACAAGTCAATAAATTTAGCGAGATTGAAGTCATTGGATATGGCCTCTCAAACAACTCAGGAATAAAAAGAGGACAAATACTAGATTATGAAAGAGTGGGCCAGTCAATAAAAGACGCAGTAAATTCAGCTGAACAAATTTCGGAGCTTTCAGTAAATTCAGCCTATGTAAATATAAAAGGTATGAATGTACGAATTGAGAAGGTTGTTATGGAATCTGAGGTCGAGAGACCAAATGATGGTATGACAGTTAATGATATATATAATTTATATACTAAAATTCAGATATCAACCCGACTTGAACGTGATGAACAAATAATTGATATTTTGCCTTCAGCATATGTTGTAAATGGCAGAATATATAAAGAAGAGCCAATAGGTGCTTTTTGTAAAACTTTTCAAATGGAAGTAGAAGTTGTTATTGCAAGAGGGGATTATATTGAGGGCGTTCAAAAAGCATTGAAGTATGCAGGCTTAAAAATAGATGGATTGATATTAGAAACTTTAGCAACTTCTAACATTATTCTAATGCCTGAAGAAAAACAAAATGGTGTTTTAATGTTAGATGTTGGCGGAGGACATACAGATATATCAGTATATAAAAAAGATAAATTAGAATTCTATACAACACTTCCTGTTGGAGGGGATCATATTACAAATGATATTTCTTTAACATTTGATATAAGTACAGACGAAGCTGAGAAATTAAAAAGACAATATAATTTAGCTTTAGTTTCTATGATTACCAATAATCATGAAGTAAAGTTAACATCTAAAGCTGTAGCATCTAATGACGTAATAAAATGTAGTGAAATTGTACAAGTAATTGAAGCAAGAATTAAAGAAGTTTATCAAATAATTCGTAGAATGTTACAAGAAAAAGGTATGATTTCTGGAATAAGTACCGTTGTTTTGACTGGACAAGGTATAAGTAATATAGTCGGGGCAGAAGAACTAGCAAAAAAAACTTTGAAAATTAATAATGTAAGAGTTTGTAGCCCAAAATTAATAAATGTTATTAAGCCACAACATACAACTGTTTATGGAATGGTGAGATATATATCTGGTTTAGGACTAAGTAAACATGTTAATAGTGATGTTCAAATAGTTACAGAACCAACCTTTAAAGACAAAATTTTAGAGGGAATAGAAAATTTTAAAGAAAAGATCTTTTTTAAAAGTAAAAATGAAAAGAAGAGATTTTAGATTATGGATTTTAAGGGGGAGTAAATAATGGAAAACGAAAATCAAGCAGGAATGGCGACAATTAAGGTTGTTGGAGTCGGAGGTGCTGGTAATAACGGTGTAAATAGAATGGTTGAAAATGGTCTTAAAAGCGTTGAATTTATTTCTATTAACACTGATAGACAGCAATTAAATGTTTCTAAAGCAAATAAAAAAATTCAAATAGGTGAAAAATTAACTAGAGGGCTTGGAGCAGGAGCAAATCCAGAAGTTGGAAAATGTAGTGCTGAAGAATCAAAAAGTGAGATAGCAGAAGCTCTAAAAGGTGCAGATATGGTATTTGTTACTGCTGGTATGGGAGGCGGAACTGGTACAGGTGCTGCTCCTATAGTTGCAGAAGTTTCTAAAGAAATGGGAATACTAACAGTTGGTGTTGTTACAAAACCATTCCCATTTGAAGGAAAAAGAAGAATGATGCAAGCTGAATCTGGTATAGAAGAACTTAGACAAAATGTTGATACTTTAATAATAATACCTAACGAAAAGCTATTACAAGTTGTTGAAAAACAAACTTCTATTATGGATGCTTTTAAAATGTCTGACGATGTATTAAGACAAGGTGTACAGGGTATTTCAGATTTAATTACAATACCAGGTCTTGTTAACTTAGACTTTGCAGACGTTAAAACAATTATGTTAGATGCAGGAGTTGCTCATATAGGAATTGGTAGAGCATCTGGTGAGCATAGAGCACAAGAAGCTGCTCGTCAAGCTATACACAGTCCATTACTTGAGACATCTATAGAAGGTGCTGGTGGAGTATTATTAAATGTTACTGGTGGAAAAGACTTATGCTTACTTGAGATTAGTGAAGCAGCAGATTTAGTTCAAAAGTCTGTTGATGCTGATGCAAATATTATATTTGGTGCAGTTATAGATGAAAAACTTGAAAATGAAATTGTAATTACAGTAATTGCAACAGGATTTACTAAAACAGCTTTCCAAGATTTAAAATTAGATAGCATTGTTGGAGAAGCTTTAAAAAATGCTACAGTTTCACAAAATACACAACCAACACAATCAACAAGTTTTTCAGATTTAGGTAGTATGTCTAATCAATCATCTCAATCTCCATTATCTGGAATTGGAAATACATCTAATTCAATTAGTTCTGCAAGAACAAATATTTCTTCAAGTAATGAATATAAAATGGTAGATTTAGATATTCCTCCATTTTTAAGAAGAAATAAAGATTAAAAAAAATAAGCCCTGAAAAATCTATAGAAAAATATATAAAAAGCTAAGATTATGTTATAGTCTTAGCTTTTTTTTTGTTTATATTAGAAATTTGAAAATAAATATTAATATAATTATTCTAATAAGTGACATATTTTTATATAGTTAATAAATATAATTAGTCTAGGTGATTAAATGAAGATCTACCTAGACTATATTTTTTTAGAAAATTTAATAGTAAATACAGTAATAATCATTGAAACAATTTTACTTACAAATACAGAAGTATCAAAAAAAAGGAGAAATTTAGTTATCTTTTTAGATACTATCTTATCCTGCTTGGTAATTATAATCTCAAAATTAAACAATTTCACATTTCATTTCATATTCTCTAGTATAACTTTAATAATCCTTTTTAGACCTAAAAATATATATGAATTTATAAAAAAATACTTATGCTATTATTTAATTTATTTTATTTATATTGGATTAATAATAGCTCTTTCAATTATATTTAATATTAATTTAGAAGAATATGTATGTAAGATAGTATTATATATTATTTCATCTATTATTTTGCATTTTGTACTAAAAGATTTGTGGAATATGTGGAAAACAAAACTAAAAAACAGAGACTTATATTATAAATTGTTAATTGATAATGTTCAAATAGATGCGTTTGTTGATACGGGAAATAATGTAAAAGAGCCAATAACAAATTTAAACGTTATATTTTTAAATGAAAAATTAAAATCAAAATTGAGATTAGAAGACTATAAACAAATGGATGTAGAAGTTATGACAGTAAACGGAATAGATAAAAAGCAAGGATATATTGCAACAGATATTATAGTAATAAAAGATGGAAAAAAAATAGCAAGAATACCAAAAATAATTTTATGCTTTAGTTTAATAAGTAATACTCCAGAAAAATATAGTGGAATAATTGGATATGATACATATCTAGAAAATTTAAATGGAGGTGTTTATTATTAAAAGAGAAATTAAAATAATGTATTTAAAAATATTAAAATGGTTAGGAATTAATAATTCGTTTTTAGGATATATTGCAGGTTCAGATAAGCTTCCGCCACCTCTTGAAGAAAGAGATGAGATAGAACTATTAAAAAAATTAAAAAATAACGATAAAGATGCCAAGAACATTTTAGTAGAAAAAAATTTAAGACTTGTTGTATATATTGCCAAAAAATTTGAAAATTCAGGAGTTAATATAGAAGATTTAATATCAATAGGTACAATTGGACTAATGAAGGCGATAAATAGTTATGATTTAGACAAAAATATTAAGCTTGCAACTTATGCTTCTAGATGTATTGAAAATGAAATACTTATGTTTTTGAGAAAAAATAATAAAATTAAAACAGAAATTTCAATTGATGAACCAATTAATATTGATAGTGAAGGAAATGACTTATCTTTAGCAGATATACTGGGTACGGAAAATGATGCAATATTTAAAAGTATAGAAGATGAAGAAAATAAAAAGATACTAAAAAAATCTATTGAATGTTTGGAAGACAGAGAAAAGGTGATAATGAAATTAAGATATGGTTTTGACGGTAAGGATGAATTAACACAAAAAGAGGTTGCAGATAAACTAGGCATATCTCAATCATATATTTCTAGGTTAGAGAAAAAAGTAATTAATGATTTAAAAAAGGATTTTACTGCGTAGTTTATTGCTTATTTTATTTTTCTATGGTATTCTTAATCTAAAGGACGTGATAGAATGTATATTGCTTTAATTATATTAACAATACTAATCATTTTAGTTGTTATTATATATAATACAATGCTTTCTAAGAAAAATAAAATGTTAAAAGCATATTCAAGTTTAGATGTAATGCTTAAGAAAAGATATGATTTAATACCTAATATTGTAGAGACAGTAAAAGGATATAAAGATTATGAGGCAAATACTTTAAATAAAATTACATCTATAAGATCAAAAGCCGATGAATGTAAAAATGTTGAAGATATGAATAAAGTTGCTTTAGAATATAAGGACTTTATGTCAGATATAGATTTGCTTTGTGAGAATTATCCAGATTTAAGAGCAAGTGAAAATTTTATGCATCTTCAAAAAATATTAAATGAAGTAGAAGAACAAATTTCTGCGGCAAGAAGAACATATAATGCTCATGTTGAAAACTATAATACATATATTAGCTTTATTCCAATAAATTTATTTGCCTTGTTATTTGGTTTTAAAAAATATGAGTTCTTTGAAATGTCAGAGGAAGAGAAAAATACAAAAGTAACAGTAGGTGATTTTAATGAAAAAGAATAGATTAGAAAAGGATATTGAGTATGGAAGAAAAATTTAATGAATTTTATGAAAATTATAAAGATAAGTTAGATGATATTTATTTAAAATTTAATCAATCAAAAAGTAAGATAGAAAAAAGATTTGTTATTGCAATGATTGTTCTTTTAGTAATATTTATATTAGCTTCTTACCGATTAAAATTATTAGTTGATTCATCATCTTTATTTATTATACTAGGATGTATAGTTATAGTAGTTAGTGTTTTTATTGGAATATTTTTAAGACTTAGAAGAGAAATGTATAAATTAAATAAAAATATTATTGAAGATATAGTAAGGTATATTTCTTCAGATGAAACATCAATTTATGAACCAGATAAGAGAATAAGTATAAATAATATTAAGGAGATGGAATTATTTAATTTAGAAAATTTAAAATATAATGGAAAAAATGCTATAGTGACAAATTATAATAATAACTATATGAATTTTGCTGATATGGAAATATATTATTATAAAGATAAATTGAAGGAAGAGACTTATTATGATTCTAAAGGAAATCCATATACTAAAAAGACAATTGAAAAAATAAAAAAGACACTTTTTAGTGGATGTTATATAAGTGCTACTTTAAATAAGAATATAGCAGAGCATATATATTTAATTCCGAATAATTTTTCGGATTTAATAATAAATGGTGCAATAAAAGATTATATTACTTATTCTGGAGAAGAAATAGAACTTGAAAATTTAGAATTTTCTAAAAAATATAAAGTGTATAGTGACGATGAAATACAAGCCAGATATATTTTATCTCTATCTTTAATGGAGAAAATAAATAATATAGATGATATATTTGAAGGAAAGAAATATATTGTATTTAAAGAAGGAAGAAGATTTGTAATTTGCTTAGAAGGATTTAAAATAGAAGACTTAAGAAAAACATTATTGCCTTTTAGAAAGACATCATCAAAAGTTCAAGAAAATTTAAGATACATCTTTAAAAATCTATATAAATTATTTGCAATATATGACGTTTTAGATTTAGGAAATGATCTTTATGTTGACAAAAAGTAAAACATAATGTATAATTTATAATATATTAGAAAAGGAGAGATTATTATGAAGAGAATATTATTTGCTAATTGTTGTTGTATGAGATAACACTCTTATCTACAATGTAGGTATGAGTGATTAGTTTCATGCCTACAATAGCAAATATATTTATCATAATAAGAATATATTAGAACTATGTAGGCATGCCTACATAGTTTTTTTATTTAAAAGGAGGAATTTTTATGAAGATATACAATTCTATGACAAGAAAAAAAGAAGAACTTATTCCATTAGAGGATGGAAAGATAAAAATGTATGCATGTGGAATAACTGTATATGATTTAAGTCATATTGGTCATGCAAGACAGGCAGTAGTTTATTCTATGATATCAGAATATTTAAGATATAGAGGATATGATGTAAAATATGTAAGAAATTATACAGATGTTGATGATAAAATAATTAATAGAGCTAATTTATTAGGAAAAAATGCGTTAGATTTTTCAAAAGAACAAATTATAGAAAATGAAAAAGATATGAAGGAATTGCATGTAAAAGATGCAGATATAACCGTAAAAGCATCAGACTATATAGACAATATTATTAAATTTGTAGAAGGATTAATAAACAAGGGATATGCTTACTCTACTAAATCAGGAGATGTATATTATAAAGTTAGAAAATTTAAAGATTATGGAAAATTATCTAACAGAAATATAGATGAGTTATTAAATGGAGTAAGAAAAGAAGTTGAAGAAGAAAAGCTAGATCCTTTGGACTTTGCTTTATGGAAATCAGCTAAACCAGGTGAAATATATTGGGATTCTCCATGGGGAAAAGGAAGACCTGGTTGGCATATTGAATGTTCAGCAATGATATTAGATAATTTGGGAGAAACAATAGATATTCATGCTGGAGGTAAAGACTTAATTTTTCCACATCACGAAAATGAAATAGCACAAAGTGAAGCGTATACGGGAAAACCACTGGCTAAATATTGGTCACATTGTGGTTTAATAAAAATAAATGGAGAGAAAATGAGCAAATCATTAGGAAATTCTCTTACTATTCGTGATGCGCTAAAGAAATATAATTATGAAGTAATTAAGTATGTATTTTTGCAAAAGCATTATACATCAGATATAGATATTAAAGATGAAGATTTTGACATTGCTGAAAAACATTTATACTATTTTTATAATACTTTAAACGATGCTGAAAAATTTATATCTATGTATAGCAAATATCAAGAAAAAAATGTATTAGAAGATGATATTAGCATTCAAATTAAAGATAGATTTATTAATGCAATGGATGATGATTTTAATACTGCAATTGTAATTTCTGAACTATTTAATATTTTTAAATATATTAATTTAAAAATAAAAAATTCAAATAAAGATAATAGAGCAATAATAGCTAATACTTTAAAAAATATAGTTAAAATATCAATTGAATTATATAATCTTATTGGATTATTTACTCAAACTCCTATAGAATTTATTAATATATTAAAAAATAAGTATATTAATATTTTAAATATATCTTATGACGAAATAAATGAACTTATTAGAAAAAGAATAGAAGCAAAAGAAAATAAAAAATATGATCTTGCAGATGAAATCAGAAATGAACTGTCTGAAAAAGGAATTATTTTAAATGATACAAAAGATGGAACAACTTGGAATATAAAAAAATTATATAATATAGATTAAAGAGCTCAAAAAGCTCTTTTTTTGTTGGTTTTAATTTCTTTTATCATTAATTATTTATAAGTACATATAAATATACTAGGGACTTTATTGGTACTATTTAGTTTTTAACTAAAAAACTCTAGAAAAGTCGAATGAGAATAAGTATGAATCATATGTAAAAAAATATTAGTGATAAAGGAGAGATACATATGAATGGTGCAAATGTAAAAGTAGAGATACAAGGAATGGATACATCAAAGCTTCCAAAACTGTCTCAAAAAGAACAAATGGAAATGTTAAGAAAGATAAAAGATGGAAAAACAGAATATAAAGATGAATTTATTAATGCAAACTTAAGACTGGTTTTGAGTTTGGTTAAAAAATTTAATAATAGAGGAGAAAATATAAATGATATATTTCAAGTAGGGGTTATTGGACTAATAAAAGCAATGGATAATTTTGATATTAAACAAGAAGTACAATTTAGTACTTATGCTGTTCCGATGATACTTGGAGAAATAAAAAGATATTTAAGAGATAATAGTGCTTTTAGGGTAACTAGATCTTTAAGAGATCTATCATATTTAATTTCTCAAGAAAGAGAAAAATATGTTGCAAAGCATAATGAAGAACCAACAGTTGATGAACTTGTAAAGATTACAGGTGCAAGTAGAGAACAAATAATCTTGGCTATAGATAGTACAGTGGCTCCCATGTCTATATATGATACTGTGTATAATGATGGTGGAGATCAAATATTTTTGCTTGATCAATTAAAAAATGAAAAAGAAGACTCAGAAGATTTAATTACACATATTTCAATAGAACAGATGCTAGATAAGTTAAATGATAAGGAAAGATATATAATTGAAAAGAGATACTTTAAAGATAAGACACAAGTAGAACTTGCTGATGAGCTAGGTGTGTCTCAAGCACAAATATCTAGAATAGAAAAGGGTGCTTTACTTAGAATGAAAAATAAACTAGGTGAAAATTTAAATTAATGATATAAATATACTATACAATATAACTACTTAATGATATACTTAATGTATAAAATTATAGGAGGAAGTTATGGCAGAGATAAAATATGAAGTAGTTAAACATATAGGAGTACTATCTGAAGGAAATAATGGATGGAAAAAAGAAGTAAACCTAGTAAGCTGGAATGATAGACCAGCAAAGTATGATATAAGAGATTGGGATGAAAATCATGAAAAAATGGGTAAAGGAATTACTCTATCTGAAAATGAAATGCAAAATTTAATAGATTTATTAAATAATAATTAAAACTGGTATAATATACCAGTTTTTTTAATATTATTAAAAAGGAGGTAGTTTATGGAAGAAAAGGTTGTTTTTTTGAGTCCATCTACGCAAGAATTTAATGTGGGATACGGAGATTTTGGGACAGAAGAATATAGAATGAATAGAATTGCAGATATAGTTGAGGAGTTATTAAAAAGTCAAGGATATACAGTTTATAGAAATAATCCAGATGAAAAACTTAGTGCTGCAGTTAGAAAGAGCAATGAGATAGGACCAGATATACATGTTGCTCTTCATAGTAATGCAAGTGGTCAAGGATATAATGCACAAGGACCAGAAATATTTGCTAATAGACCTAATACACCAGGAGATAAATTGGCTAATTTTATTTATGATGAAATAATGGAGATATATCCAGATTCAAGTAAAGGTAGAGGTGTGTTATATACTAGTAGTTTATATGAAATAATTAGAACAAATGCTCCAGCTGTACTTTTAGAAGTTGCATTCCACGATAATAAAGATGATGCTAATTGGATAATAAATAATGAATCAGAAATTGCTCAAGCTGTTGTAAATGGAATTAATAAATATTTTGCTTCTCTTGAAAATAGCTAATTATGTGGTAAAATAAAACTAGGTGATTAAGAAATGTTAAAAGTAAGTGAACTGGTAAAAGCAACAAAAGGGGTATTACTAAATGGAGAGCCAGATAGAAAAATTAATAATTATAAAATAGATAGTAGAGAAGTAGAGCCAGATGACTTTTTTATTCCTATTTTGGGTGAAAATGTTGATGGACATAAATTTATAATAAATGCAGTAAAGAATAATTGTTCTGGATTTTTTGTTTCAAATATAGATATTGTTGATATAAATAAAATAAAGGAAATTAATAATAGAGTAGTTATTATTCAAGTTGATGATACAAAAAAAGCTTTAGTTGATATTGGTATTTATAATAGAAATAAGCACATAGATATAGAAGTTGTTGCAATTACAGGTAGTGTAGGAAAAACAAGTACAAGAGAGATGGTATCACATGTATTATCACAATCTAAAGATATATTAGTAACAGAAAAGAATATGAATAGTCATATAGGAATGCCTTTAATGACTTTAAAGCTAGAGAATCAAGAAATGGCTGTACTTGAAGCTGGAATTGATTTTGTAGGAGAGATGGATATATTAAATAGACTATTAGTACCAGATGTAGCAATAGTTACTAATATTGGAACTTCTCATATAGGTAAATTTGGTAATCAAGATATTATATATCATGAAAAAACCAATATATCTAAGGGTCTTAAAGGAAAAAAGATTATGCTTCTTAATGGAGATGATAAGTATTTAAAAAATTATAAAAACCCAAATGTTAAAATTTTATATTATAGTATAAATGATGCAAAAAATATTATTATAAAAGAAAATAGTATAGAATTTGATACTATAATATATGATAAATTGGAACATATTGTAGTAAATGCACTAGGAAATCATAATATATTAAATTCTATAGTTGCAATTAAAGTCGGTCAAATATATGGTGTCCCAGTTAGTAAGATAAAAAATGGAATAGCTTCATATAAAAATATAAATAGAAGAATGGAAAAAATTACTTTTAATGGAATTACCATTATAGATGATACATATAATGCTAGTCCGAGTTCAATGAAATCTGGTTTAGTATCTGTTAATGAAGTAAAAGATAAAAGAAAGATAGCTGTACTTGCAGACGTGTTAGAACTTGGAGAATATGCAAAAGATTTACATCTAAAAATGGGAGAGGTGTTTAAAGATTTAAGTTATGATATCATTATTGCATTTGGCGATAATATGAAATATTTAATTAGTAATGCTAAAAAGTATGTAAATAAAATATATTATTGTAAGGATTCACAAGAAGCAGAACAAAAGGTAAGAGAAATAATGAAGGAAAATGATATCATTTACTTTAAGGGTTCTAATAGTATGTATGTAAATAAAATAGTAGAAGATTTAAAAAGGGATTTCATGAATTAAATGAAATCCTTTTTCATATAATATAGTGGTGATATTATGGCAAGGGGAATTGATTTTAAACAAAAAGAAGTAATTAATATTAATGATGGAAAAATATTAGGATTCGTTATTGATGTTCAAGCAGATTTTGAAAGAGGAGAAATTCATTCAATTATTGTTGCAAAGACAGGAAAAATTTTTAATAATATTAATAGTAAGAGTAATGTAACAATTGAATGGAAGGATATAAAAAAGATTGGAGAAGATGTTATTTTAGTTGAAATATAGTAAAAAAATAGACCTAAAATTAAATATGTAAAAATATTTAAAATTTTTTAAAAAAAGTGTTGACAAAGAATATAAAAAGTAGTATCATAATAGACGTCGCAAAGAGGATACAAAACATAAAAAATTTGAAGTTAAAAAAACTTCAAAAAAAATAAAAAAATGTGTTGACAAAAGTTGACTCTTTGTGCTATAATAAAGTCGTTCTCAATCAAGAGAACAAGAGCACATTGAAAAATAAACAATGCAAGATACAAACCAAAGTAAG
>CALXES010000026.1 GCA_944387385.1 uncultured Clostridia bacterium
AAAATAAAAACCAGCAAAATGCTGGTATAAGTGGTTGCGGGAGCAAGACTCGAACTTGCGACCTTCGGGTTATGAGCCCGACGAGCTGCCAACTGCTCCATCCCGCGATATTTAATGCTCTTTTATTATAGTATAATATATGCTAAATGTCAACCCTTTTTTATTAATTTATGCAAATTGTTTGAATTTATTCTATATATTTGACTTTTAACATTGAATTGATATAATAATAGTGTGGAGGAGAGAATATGAGAATAGTACTTGCATCTTCTTCAATAACAAGAAGAGAAATAATGGATAAGTTAAAGATAAAATATGATATAGTTACTAGTGATGTTGAAGAGAAGTCTAGTAAAGATGATCCAAGAGAATATGTAAAAGAATTATCTAAAAACAAAGCAGAATCTGTAGCTAAAAAAGTAAGTAATAAAAATAGCATTATAGTAGCGGCAGATTCAATTATATATAAAGATGGTAAAAAGTATGAAAAGCCAAGGTCAATTGATGAAGTAAAGAAAAACTTAAAAGAACTTAGTGGGACTAAAAATCAAGGAATAACAGGAGTTACAATTATAGATAAGTCTAATGGTAAGACAAAAACATTTGCTTGTGTAACAGATGTATATTTTAGAGAAATATCAGATGATGACATTGAGTGGTATGTAAGTCATGAAGAAAATTTATTAAAAAAAGCTGGTTATTCACTTGAAGGAATTATGTCTTTATTTTTAGAAAGACTTGATGGAGATTATTATAACGTATTAGGATTACCGCTTGGTGAACTGTATAAAGGTATTAATGAATTAGGATATAGCCTAAAAGATTTAGATTAAATGGGAGGTAAAATTAGTGGCAACAAGAATAAAATCTAAAACCAAATATTTTTGTAATGACAAAGAAAAACTTAAAGAATTTATAAAATCAGAAGGATTTATATTTAAAAGTAGTACACTAGAAAATGATGAATATTTTTTAGATACAAATTTTGAGATGATTGATAATGACTCTTGTATTAGAGTAAGAACAGTCAATAATAAAGATGTGATTTTGTCTTTTGAAGGAATAGTAAAAAATTTGAGCCAAATTGATATTAGAGATAGTAGAAATGTAAATTTAGACATATCACAAAAAGATAATATTATTAGTTTTTTATCTGATATGGGATATTATAAATATGTAAGTATGAATATTTTAAAAGAGACTTTTGTAAAAAAAGACAAAGAGTATTATTATAGTATTAGTATTGATACAATTGAAAATGTAGGAGAGTTTGTAGATTTTGATATTTATACAGATGTTGAAGATAAAGGTGCTATAAATAATATCTTTTATGATTTCGAAAGAAAGGTAGAGTCTTGCGTAAAAGAACATGTAAATTCAAAGTATAGAGATTATACATCAAAGTATTTATATAAAAATTTCTTAAAAGGAGAATTTTTAAATAGAATATTAATAGAGCTAGATAAAATATTTGTAAATTTAGATGCGTATAATATTGAAGATTCTATAAAAGATAACTTAACAATGTTGAATTTAGAGCTTATAGAAAAGCTAGAACAAATAGGAATAAATATTGAAATTGTTTATTCTAATTCTGATGAAATAATGGTAAATACTTTAAAGAAAATACTAAATAAGATAGGATATAATCCAAAGTTTATTAATATTAAAGAAATAAAGGAAATAGCAATAAAAGAGACTCTAATAATCGAAAAACAGAAGAAGATAGAATTTAGTGAAATAGCA
Organism: uncultured Clostridia bacterium; assembly: GCA_944387385.1. Lineage (GTDB taxonomy): Bacteria > Bacillota > Clostridia > TANB77 > CAG-465 > CAG-465. The sequence continues at coordinate 1,747 of CALXES010000026.1, forward strand.
TTTATGGTGCTTATAAATAAGCAATAATTATATGTTTTTTTACTATCAAAATGTAAATATTACACAATTTGTAACAAAAAAGTAACACATGATTTTTTATGTGTTACTTTTTTATGTTTATTAAAACTACTTAAAATAATGTTAAATTCACTTATGATAAAAAAATGCCAAAAAATACATTTTTTTTTACGTTAAAAACGTAGTTATTTGAGAATTAAATGCTTGAATAAAAAAATTTAATATGCTATTATATAAGAGTAAACAGATATGTTTATCATATGGTTTATAAGGGGGGAAATTTTTTAGTATGAAAAAATTAAAGTTAAAAGCTTTTGTACTATTAATGGTAGTTATGATGGGACTAACATTAGTACCAAGCTTATATGCTGCCGAAAGATATGAAAATGCTCCTGGTACTACACCAACTAATGTAGATATTGCTTGTAGCATCTCTGCAGATAAAAAGACTCTTTCTCCTGGAGATAAAGTTACAGTATCTGTAGATGTAACAAAGTTACCAGACAATGGATTAGGTATGTGTGCATTTTCAATGAGATTATGTTATGATGCAAATCAATTAACAATAAATAAAACAAAAGTTGGTGTGAAAGAAGTTTATGATGTTGTTCCAGGACCAGTAGGTACAGAATTAAATCTTGATACTGGAAATGCTGTTGTAGCAGATGAAAAAGGTATGGATGGATATAAACGTATATCTTTAGCATTCTATAAAGATGCTGCTTTTGCAAATGCAACAGAGACAGGAAATGTATTTACAGTTTCTTTCACAGTTAATGAGAATGCATCTGGTGATGTAGATGTATTTTTAATTACAGATGAGAAAATGGAATCAAATGATGAGGGAAATGGATTTGCAGTATCAGGAATAAAACAAACAGAAAACGGATATGAAGCTGATACAGCAGTTTCTTATTATGTTGATACAACAGGTCTTGACGGAATGGAAGTTCCAGTTCCACTAGAAGGAATTGAATTTAAAGATGAACTAGGTGGAAAAGTTGATCTAGATAAAACAACTAAAAAATCATTTGACCTATCACCTTATGTTGAATTAGTACCATCAAATACAACAGAAGATGATGATTTAGAATGGTCTTCAGACAAACCAGAAATAGCATCAGTTGATACAAATGGTGTTGTAACTGCAGTTGGAAATGGAACTGCTAATGTTACTGTTAAATGTGGAGAATTTTCTGCTACTATACCAGTAAATGTTACTACTTCTGTAGGATCATTAACATTTACACAATCAAATTATACAGTAAACTTTGAAGAAACTAGAAATTTAAAAGATGAATTAACAGTTAATCCAGAAGATGCTGTATATGATAAAATAGAATGGTCTTCAGATAAGCCAGAAATCGCATCAGTTGATGAAAATGGTGTTGTAACTGGTGTAGCTAAAGGAACAGCTAATATTACAGCAAGAGTTGGAAACGTAAGTAAAACAGTTGCTGTTACAGTAGCAGTACCTTTAAAATCTATAACTTTAAGTACAGATACAGTTACTGTATATAAAGGAAAATCTGAAACAGTTGTTGTTACACCACAACCAGAAGGAGCAGTATGGGAGACTTTAGAAGCTTCATTAAATTCAGGTGCTGAATTTGCAGAAGTAAAAGAAGTATCTAATGGTGTTCAAATTACTGGTGTTAAAGAAGGAAATGCTGTTGTAGCAATTTCTGTTAACGGAAATCAAACAGGTGATTTATATAAATTAGTTAATGTTGTAGTTAAGGAAAATAGAGTAACTTCTGCAACTATTACTAATGAAGAAGGAGCCGAACTATTAAGAGGTGAAACTCTTGAAATGAAAGGTGAATTTGAAGTTGAAGAACCTGGTGTAGAATCAACAGATGATACAACTATGAAATGGGAATCTTTAAATCCAGAAATAGCAACAGTTGATGAAAATGGTGTTGTTACTGGTGTTAAAGAAGGTACAGCTACAATTAGATTAACAGTTGCTGGACAAACAGATGAATATGTTGTAACAGTTAAAGAAGTTCATGTTGACGGAATAGTTATTTCTGAAGATACACTTACAGAGCTTGAAGCTCTTGAGAGCTTAACAGTTGGAGATACAATTAAAGTTCCATTTACAGTAACTCCAGAAGGAACTATAACAGATACAGTTGAAGAAATTCTTGAATTCATAAATGTTGAATATGATGAAGATTTAGTAGATGTTACAGTTGAATACAATAAAGAAACAGGAGAAGGTGTTTTAACTATTACAGTTAAAGCTGCTGGAGAAACTTCAGTAGTAGTAACTGGAGGAGATCCAGAATCTGAAGAAGCAACTTCTTACGAATTTGTTCTTAACTGTGTAGAACCAGTTGAAGAAGTACCAGAAGAAGAAATTCCAGAAACAGGAGATATGCCTGTAGCTATGATTGCAATTGTTATGACTATTTCATTAGCAGGAGTTGTAGCTTCTAAAAAAATATTTGTAAAATAATATAAAAATATGTATTTAGCAAGAAGGGATATTTACTAATAAATATCCCTTTTTATAGTATAAAAAGGTGGCAAAAAATATGAAAAAACTAAGGATTATGATAACTTTACTTGTATTTTTTGGAGTAAGCATATTTTTTAATCAAGTATTTGCCTTAACTAGTAATGATTTAATTAGTGTTGGCTCTGGAAATTATGCTATTACAGTTTCTAAAACTTCAACAATACAAGATATAATAAATGTATTAGGAGAACCAAAACTTGTAACTGAATCTGCTTTTGGCGGATATGCTTATGCTTTTTATACAGATGATAATTATAGTAATTACTTATATATAGAGACAATGGCAAATGGTCAAATTATTTCGTATGGTTCGGTTGATCCTACATACAAAACAAATACATATAGTTATGGTGAAAAATATAACTATTATGAAAATGGAGTATTACACGGATGTATCTCAAATGTTGATGGTTACATAAAAGGTGCGGTACATTATAATAAATCTATTGGAGAATATAGTGAGATTTTTGGCATTTTTAAATCAAATTATGATAGTAATCCAACAAAATATTTAAGAGGATTATCTGAACAGAGTGTATTAATGTATAATGCTTTTAGTACAGCTATGGGATACAGTACACATTTACAATTTAATGAAGACTTTTTCTATACAAACGAACAGTTTAAAGAGTTTGGCACATCAATAAGAGAATATTTGATGGATTTAGGAAAAACTAATTATATAAAAGCTATAGGAAATAAAGAGAATACTGAATTATCTAATGGTTCTTTTTATATAATGAATCCAATGGAATTTGCTTCGCTTGCAATTACTAATAGAGGAGCAAATTATGGAGAAAAAACAATAGCTATTTTTGATTATAATTATGATACAAAATTACTTTCTGCTATTAGTGTTGGAGAAGATGTTTTTAAAAGGTATGATGCAGTTGAACTTACATCTGAAGAAAACTCAAAGCTTGCAGCAGGAAGAGAAAAATATGCAGAAGCAATAGAAAAGTTATATGCAGAGAGTGGTTTATATGACGTTGAACCACAATCAAAAAATGTTTCTTCTATGGTTGCAGGTGTTTTAAAACAAAGTAAAAAGGAAGGTATAACAGCATATGTTAATGCCATTAGAGTAGCTGCTGGATTACCAGAAGTTAGCCTTGATGAAGATGCATTTTTAGTTGCACAGCATATATCTACATTAATAAGTTATAGACTTACAGAATTAGACCTTCCTATACAGCACTATCCACCACAACCAGAAGGTTTATCCGATGAGTACTATAATATAGCAGTAAGACATGAGAAGGGATTTGCTGAAAACTTAGGATATTCAGCTACTTCATCTACAGAAAAGACTATGATGAATCATATTAATTTATTCTTAGATGATAGTTCAGAAAGTCCACAGGTATTTTCACATAGAGCAAAAATACTTGATCCAGGATATACAAAATTTGGTTATGGAATAAGTCCTTATACTTTTGCAAATGAGTTTGGCGGATCACAAAGTACAGATATTTTTCTAGAAGCGTGGCCTGCAGAGGGAATTACGTTCATAGAGTCTTTAGCAAGTGATAGTAAAAGATTTAAATGGACTGCTAGATTTTTAGATAAATATACTGTAACTTCAAATACAACTGTGACTGTAAAATGCCTAAATACAGATGAGACATGGGAATATACAGAAGAAGTAGGAGATACTAATAGTTCTGTTTATTTTAAAAGATTTACAGATTCAATACAATCAATAAATAATAAAGTAGTATTTTATAATTCTTCTATTGTTCCAGAGAATGGGTATGTATATCAAATAACAGTACATAATTTACAAAATAATAATACAGGTGCGACAGAAGATTATACATATAGATCAGTGTTTGAGTATGCAGATGAGGCAAATATGCCAGTTACAGAAGGAGCTTTAAGTATAACTCCTGATAGTGAATATATATATAAAGTATCAGAAGATGTATATAAAATACCTATTGGAACTCAAGTTAAATTTAAAGCCGTTTCAGATGAAAGTGTTACAGATAATAAAGTGACATGGTCTTCTTCTAATCCTAATGTTAAAATAACACAAAATGGTATTATTGTTGCAGAAGGAGCACTAGATGAAGAAGTAACAATAAAGGTAAAATATGATGGAAGTGAAGAGGGATATACTATAACTGTTATTCCATATTATAAGATAGAACAAATTCAAATAGGAAGAGTTTCTGAAGATTCTGGAGAAGTTATTGATCCTGGTACTACTACAAGTAAAGTATTAAAAGATGAAAGTATAAATTTAAGAATATTATATATACCAGACTATGCAACAGAAGAAACTACTATAGAATGGAAGGTAATAAGTAAAACTAGTCCAACAGTAGAATATAATATAGATGACTCATATATTAGACAATATTTGGCTGTTGATGTCTTAAATGAAGAAGGGACACTAATAAAAGTTACAGCTGTCAATGCTGAGACTAGTAATAATGAATATACTGTTAAGGCATATGCAAAAGGTATCAGTGGAACTTATGATGGCACATATAATGTAGAAGTCGAAATACCACTAAAATATATAAGAATTGTACCAAGAAATGCAGGGGTTTCTTGTAGTGGTGGAGCACTATCAGAACCAAGATATGCTACAATAGATTTTAATGAATTTTTAAAGCAAAATAATAATAGTGATATTTTAGATTTGTATGCAGAGTTTACTCCGGATAATACGACTGTAGATAGAACAATAAAATGGAATACAGATAACTCAAATGTTTTAACAGATTATGATCAATCTGGAAAATTTAGAATAGATACTGAGGGACAAGCTACAATAACTGCATATAATGAGGAAGGAGACTATACTGCATATATGTATGTTACTATTACATCAGAACTTGAAAGTGTTTCTATAACTAGTAATAATAGCAACATAAAATTAAAAGATAATGGCAGTGGAGTATATACTGCAGAGGATACTTTAAAAACAGAGAAATATCCAAGCATAGATAGTGATAAAATACTATATAAATCATCTAATGAGGATATAGCTACAGTTGATGAAAATGGTAAGGTTACTTTTAAAGATAAGGGACAAGTTACAATAACAGCATATAGTGAAGCAGATGAAAGCATTAAAGATGAATTTACATATAATGTAGGTATTCCAGTTACATCAATGTACTTTAATTATGCTTTTTCAACTCAATATGTAAAACTTGGTGAAAAGATACAATATGAGGCCGTTTATTTACCTCTTCAAGCCAATGTAAAAAATTATATTACATATTCATCAAGTAATACAAATGTGGCTACAGTAGATAAAAATGGTGTTGTAACTACAAAATCATGTGGTACAACAAGAATTACTGCAACACTTGACGGTAAATATACAGAAACTGGATATACAATGACAAGCTATTATGATGTAAATGTTCATTTACCTATTGAGAGTATTTCTACAGATGATAAACTTACTATAATGCTTGAAGATAGTGTAGTTCCAAATATTACACTTGAAATTAATCCTTCTAATACAACTGATAGTTATAGTGTTAGATGGGAAAGTAGTGATGAAAGTGTATTGACAGTAAATAAGTCAAGTGGTAAAATAACTCCTATTAAGTCAGGAAAAGCAACTGTTACAGCTATAGTTACTGCTACAAATTCAAGAGGAACAACTGAATATAGAAGTACAACTGCAGTAACAGTAAAAAGTGTAAATGATCCTCAATACTTAAAAGGTGATTTGGATAGAAATGGTGTTGTAAATGCAAATGATGCTGTTGTTGCTTTAGATTTATATAAAGGAACTGCTACAGATGAAGATATACAAATAGGTGATATGAATAATGATGGGGTTCTTAATGCAAATGATGCAGCACTTATAGTAGATGTATATAAATATGGAATGTAATAAGTTATTTTCTTAGAGCCATTTTAAGGCTCTAAGAAAAATAAAAAAATGGGGTGAATGAAATGAAAATGCGAAAAAGTTTGAGATTTATATTTGTATGTATGCTATTTGTTTGTATTGCATTACTTTCAGAAAAACAAGTAAATGCTGCAAGTACTTTAACTTCAAATGAGCTCCTAAAATTTAAAGATTATATGATTGAAAAAGATACTACAATAGAACAGATAAATAGTGAATTTGGACAGCCTAGAATTGAATTTGATTCTCCATTTGGAGGAAGTGCATATACATATTATGATGATGAATATACATGGATGCTTCATATAGAAACAAATAGTGAGGGTAAAATAAAAGGATTTGGCTGTATTAATGGTGAATTTATGTCTAAAAGGTATGCACAAGGTGATGAGTATTCATCAGTTGTATCATATATGTCAGGAACAGCTATTTATGACGATGATAATAAAGTAAATGGAGTATATGAATATAATGTTACATCATCAGATGTAAAAACATATAAGACAAATTTTATAAGCTCATCGGATTATTTATATAACTTGCAAAAGAGTGCGTTAGTAGTTAGTAAGATTTTAGCTAAAAAACATAATTATGATTTTCCTCAAACATATATAGATGAAGATATATTTTATATGAATGAGGAATTAAAAGATAATGGTACAGATTTATATAATTTTGGAAAGGATACAGGTAAAAGTAAATATATTTCTTTAGTTTTATCTAGAACAGATTTTTGTGATTATGAGCTTCCAAACCCACTTATGCTTGGAAGATATACAGAAAATTATACAAGAGCTGAAAATTATAAATATGTATTTTATGATATGAAATTATTAGATAAAGATACTTTTAAAATATTTACTACAATTGTATTTGTAGATCCATCTTTTATGGAACAAAAAGAAACTGTAAGTTTAACAGATAATGAAATAACATTACTTGATGCAGTAAGAGAAAAATATAAAGAATATAATGAACATGGTCAGGCAATAGTAAGAAATTTTGATGTAGAACCACAATATGAGGAAGTTCCTCTTGTTGCAGGTAAATGGTCTGATATGGCGTTACTTATGGTAACAGATTATATAAATCTTGCAAGAACTGGTTTAGGATTACATGAACTTGAATTAAATCAAGATATTGCTGATGCTGCACAACATAAAGCTGCTTTAGTAGTATATAATAATCTTAATGGTTATACATCAGGACACTATCCAGAACAACCAGAAGGAGTTGACGATGATTTCTTTAATAAAGCACAAAGCTATATGACAGAAAATTTATATACTGGAGATATTCAAACAAGTATAGTGTCAGCATTAAATGATGGATATGGAGATCCTGTTGAATGTGGACATAGGTATAATTTACTTGATCCATCTGCTACAGAGTGGGGTGCAGGTGCTGTAGGATCAGGTTTGTCACTTGGATGGCAAGGTGTTCATAAATTTTCTAGGTTTGAAAGTTATACAAATGAGCTTGTAGCTTGGCCAAGTAATGGAATATTTACTATGGATCTTGCTTATAATGGAATTGGAAATTGGACAGCTCGTTTTTATAAAAATTATAGTGTTTCTTCTGATACAGAAGTAACAATAAAATGTCTAAATTCAGGTAAAACATATGAAATAACAAATGAGGATAAAAATACTTCAGGTAAATTTTTACAAGTTACTGGTTCAGATCTTGTAACATTTCGTGATGATACAATAGCATACGAAAGTGGAGATGTTTTTGAAATCACATTACATAATGTAACAAATAAATCAACAGGTACAAAAACAGACTATACATATAGAAGTGTATTTATGAGCATGACGCAAATAAATGAGATTGGTGTTACAGATATTGAATTGAGTGAAACTAATATTGAATTGCTTCCAGGAGAGAGTAAAGCAATTGATTCAAAAATTACTCCTGAAGATGCAACAAATAAAATGCTAAAATATACTTCATCTAATGAAGATATAGCTACTGTAAGACAAGACGGAACAATATATGCAAAATCTGCAGGTACTGCTATAATTACTGTTACAAGCTGCAGTTCAACAGGATTTAGTAAAACTATTACTGTTGTTGTAAAAGGTGATACAACAGAACCTGAAGAGCCAGTAAATCCGGGAGAATTTTTAAAAGGTGATTTGGATAGAAATGGTGTTGTAAATGCAAATGATGCTGTTGTTGCTTTAGATTTATATAAAGGAAC
>CALXES010000027.1 GCA_944387385.1 uncultured Clostridia bacterium
TGCAGCTTTTAAATCTGTATAATTTCCATGAATATCTGAAATAATCGCTACTTTATCCATATTTGCCTCCAAATTAATTATATCATAATATACATGTATTTAAAAGAAAAAAGATATGATATTTTTTTCATATCATATCTTTTTACTTTCTATCTTGCAACCTTTAATAGTATAGATACAACTTTTGAGTTTTCATTTGGTTTAGATAAATCATCATTACTAAATCTAAGCTGAATTGTTACATCTTCAATTTGATATATATTTGTAAGCACTGTCTCGTCATCAGATAAATATTGTCTTGATGGACTACCTAATAAATCTGATACTTCAGAATATGTTGTACCAAGTTCTATTCCTTTATATATTTTTATATTTCCACCTCTATTTATATCAGTAGAAATGGCAGTTACATATCCTTCTCCAATATCATCAATACTTGCTTTAGCATTATATACATATGCACTATATTTTGGTTGTTGCATCTCATATAATGATACAATTGTAAAATAATTTGGATTTAATTTTTGTGTTGCATATTTAGAATCAACAGTTAATCCTTCCATTTGTGTCTGTCTAATTGGTAATTTATATTCTTTATCATTAATATAAACTGTATTTAATTCTGTTTTTTCCACTTCATCTATTTTAGTTATAAACTCAAAACTATTAAATACTTTATCTGCTTCAGATTTCTTGTAATTATCTGGATCTGCTTTATATGTTAAAGAAAACACATAATTATCTTTTATTGTTAATATTCTAGTTGCTTGTAATCCATTTTCTGTATAAGTAAATTTAACAGCTAATTGGTCTGCAAGTAAAGAATATGTAGTTTCTATATCAGATACTTTTTCTGGAACTATTGTTTTTTCTACAATTTCTCCATCTACCTCTTCTTCAACTACAACTGTTTCAGCTTTTATTAGCTCTTGAGTTAAAGCTTCTTTTTGTTTTTCTATATGATCTATATCTGTTTGAGAAACATCAATTTTTCCAACTCTTAAAACAACTGCAGTTTTAGTATCCTCATTTTCCATTGTTGAAACATATGTACCATTTTCTGTTTCTGTATCAACAGGAAGCTGTAAATCTTCTAAATAACCAAATCTAATTCCAAGTTCATCATTTCTATATTCCTTAAGGCCAGATTCAAGCGGTGTCATATCTTCACCTTCTAAATCTTCATCTGCAACGAATCCTTCACCTTCAACATAGTCATCATATAACTCAACTTCACCTGTTGGAGTTTTACTTTTTTGAACAAGCCATATTGTTAGAAAAGTACCTACTGCAATTAATATAATCACTACTAAAATTATAATTATTAGTGCTATTTTTGAAATTCCTTTTTTATTTTCCATATAACGCCTCCATAACCTCTATATTTTATAGTATACCATAAAGAAAAAAAATGCAAAATATTTTTTGTAATTTATATATTTTTTTCATCTAAATATTTCACTAACTTTTCAACAGCTTTTTTTCTTGCACTATATTTTTCCTTCTCTATAGATGTCATTTGTCCTAACGTTTTATTTTCTTCTGAAATATAAAATATTGGATCAAAGCCAAAACCATTTTTACCAATTTGCTCTTTTGCAACTAAACCATACACTTCTCCAATAAAAGTCTTCAAATTTCCATTTCTATCAATAAGTGCAATAACTGTTTGCCACACAACTTTTCTATTATTATTATCTCCAACTTTTTTAATATAAAACTCATTTCTTTCAAAATCACTTATCTGTTTATTTAATTCTTCAAAAGCTGCTCTTTTAGTTTTTACACCTGGATACCCACCTAAACATTCTATACAAATTCCAGAGTCTTCAGCTATGATATATGTATCTTTTGAGACCAAATCTTTGATTGAGTTTGCTTTTATTATAGCATTTTCTTCAAATGTTTTTCCGTTCTCATCTACATCTAAATCATCAATTCCAGCTTCCTTTTGAGACATTACAATAAATTCATCATTTAACATAGACTTTAACTCTTTTATCTTTCCCAAATTATTTGTTGCCATAACTATTTTTTTCACAGAACCATCTCCTAATTTAATATGATATCATAAAAGGTAAGATTAATACAACCTTACCTTCTTCTATTTTAATTATTATACTCTTCAAATCTTGTTTTTTGACCAGTAACATTATCTTTCCTATTACTTATATCTGAAGAATCTACAAACATATCATATGGTCTAACCCAAATTTTATTTTGATTTAAATGCTCATATACGACCATCTCTTCCATTGTCTCGGTATTTGTTCCTATTGCAATTACTTTAACAATATGCCCTTTAAAATGCCTATACTTTTTACCAACTTCTACCTTCATTTTATTCCTCCTCTAAAAATCTTGCCATTTGCACACCAGAACATGACGCCATCATAAGCCCACGTGTCATTCCTCCGCCATCACCAATAGAATAAAGACCTTTTATACTAGTTTCAAACCTATCGTTTATCTTTACTTTATTACTATAAAATTTTATTTCCGGACCATATAGTAAATTATTTGGCGAAGCAAATCCTTCTACAACTTTATCTACTGATTGAATAAAATCTAATATATTTGTCATAGTCCTATATCCAATTGCAAAAGTTAAATCACCAGGTTCAGCATTTTTTAAAGTTGGAACAACAGAATTATTCTCTAACTCTTCTTTCCATGTTCTTTTCCCTCTGTAAATATCTCCAAGTCTTTGTACTACTATTTTTCCTGCCCCAATCTCATTTAAGTTTCTTGCTATATTTCTACCATATTCAATTGGTTTATTAAATGGATAATTAAAATTATGTGAAACAAGTATTGCAAGATTTGTATTAGTACTTTTTTTCTCTTTATATGAGTGACCATTTACCAATGTAATATCATGATCATATACCTCTGTAGATACAAATCCACTTGGATTTTGACAGAATGTTCTTACTTTATCTTTATATCTTCCAACTCTACCAATAAATTTTCCCTCATACATATACTTATTTATTTTTTCCATAACTTTATCTGGAAGTTCATATCTAATACCTATATCTACTGTTCCGCTCTCAGTTTTAATATCATGTCTATCACACATATCCACAAGCCAATTTGCACCTTTTCTACCAACTGCAAGAACCACTTTATCCGCATATATTTTTTCTTCTTTGTCAAGAGATTTTATATAATCATCTGAATTTTGTACTTTTACCCCTTTTATTTTATCATTTTCTACAATTAAATCTTTGACAACAGTATTAAACATAATTTCAATACCATTTTCAATTAAATATTTTTCTATTTTATAATATAGCTCATGACTTTTTTCAGTTCCTAAATGCCTGATTGGTATATCAATTAGAGTTATATTTTCTTTTTTAGCTTTATCACATATTTTTTTTACTTCTTCTTTATACTCCGTACCTTCTAAATGCTCATCTGCTCCAAATTTTAAATAGATATTATCTGTGTAATCTATTAGCCTTTTGGTATTATCTACTCCAATGTACTCATGTAATATTCCGCCAACATGAAGATGATCATCATTTTTATTATACAAAGACAGTTTTCCATCTGAAAAAGCTCCCGCTCCTGAAAAACCACATGTTATATTACACATTGGTTTACAATGTACACACTTACCTGTAGTTTCTATAGGACATTTTCTATCCTCAACACTTTTTCCTTGTTCAATTAATAAAACTTTCTTTTTGCTGTTTAAAGCAATCATCTCATACGCAAAAAATACAGCACTTGGTCCTGCGCCAACAACAATCACGTCATAATAATTATTCATAACTATCATACCTCCTATTCCACCTGGTAATATAACACACAGATGTATAAAAATCAAGAAAAACATCTAAGTTTTCCTAGATGTTTTAAAATTTTATTCTTTGATTTGACAATATTACATTTAATATTTCATTATTATATCTTGAAAATACAACACCAAAATAAATACTATTATCTGTATCTACATATCTTGTAATTTTCCAATAGTTATTTTCCTCTGGTTTATACATTTCTGTCTTATAGTTTTCACCTAATTCTTTCCAGATATCATTTACTTTATTTACCTTTACTGTATTATCTTCGCTTACTTTAAAATCTACTTTTTTAAAGCTTGCTACAATATATGTAATTACGCCTTTTGAATCTGTTTTAAAACTTATTTCCTCAAAATTATAATTACACTTGTCTACTACTTCGTCAGTTGAAGTATACTTTGATACGTCTATATCATTTATATTCATTCCAATTTTTATTCCATCAATAGAGATATTTCTTAAATCTGTCTTTTTTACTGAATAATCACTATCATAAAAATAATATTTAGTAGCAAAAACTGTAACTAAAAATATAATAACTAGACCTACTAAATAGATAATTGCTTTAGAAAAGAATTTATTTTTTTTATTTTTCATATATGTATCCCTTTCCTTTACAAATAAATTATATATCAACATATATTTTTTAGCAATATATTTTTTTAATATGAACCTATTATTCTAAATTCATCACAAAATTCTTGCATTTTATTTAAAACTTTATTTACTTTTTCTTCCTTTTCATCACCTTCAATATCTACAAAAAACATATACTCTCCAAGTCTTGTTTTAGCAGGTCTTGACTCAATTTTAGTTAAGTTTATTTCATTTACAGAAAAAATCCCCAAAATTTCATATAAAGCTCCTGGTTCATCTTTTGTAGAAAAAATAATTGAAGTCTTTTTTGTCTTTCTTGTATTTTTATTTTTTGACAAAACTATAAATTTTGTTTGATTTCCATCTATGTCTTGTATATTATTTTGTAGTGTCTCTAATTTATATATTTTCCCACAAGATTCATTACAAATACAAGCAGTGTTTACCTCTTTTGAAGCAAGTTTTGCAGCATAAGACGTGCTAGATACTGGTATTTGTTCAACACTATAATAATAATCATTTAAAAATTTCTTACACTGTGCAAGAGCTTGTGGATGAGAATATATTTTTGCTACTTTTAAATCTTTTTCTTTTGCCATAAGCTTATGGTTAATATCTAAAATTATCTCATCTTTTATATATACATCTTTATATTCAAATATTGAGTCTATTGTATCAAGTACACTTCCATGTATAGCATTTTCAATTGGTACTACACATTCTTCAACTTTTCCTTTTTCAAGAGACTCAATAACCTTAACTATAGTATCAAATTCTAATAATTCGTCTCCATCTTTCTTATATAAATTTACAGCATCATAAGAATATGAACCTTGTGGTCCTAAATATCCTATCTTCATTTAATCACCTCTTTAAGTGCTTCTATAAATCCCTGCATATCATCTAAAGTAGAAATACTAACTCTTATCCATGTATCCATAAGAGGAAATCCGCCTCTTACTATATATCCTCTTTTTATAAACTCTTCTTCACATTGCTTTGAATTTCTTCTTAAATTCATCATTATAAAATTTGCTTGTGTCTTAATATATTCTATTTTAAGCTTATCAAGCTCTTGATACATATAATCAATTGTAGAATATATCTTTTCTACTGATTTTTCCATAAAATCTTTATCTTTTAAAGCAATGTTTGCACATTGCTGTGATATTCTAGAAACATTAAAAGGTACTCTAACTTTTTCAAGCTCATTAATAAAAAGTGGATTTGCAACTATATATCCTATTCTTAAAGCAGCAAGACCATATGCTTTTGAAAAAGTTCTCAAAACACAAACATTATCATATTTTTTTACTAAATCTATTGAACTTTTATATGACGTGTCTCTTACAAATTCAAAGTATGCTTCATCAATTACAACTAATATATCATTTGAAATTTTCTTTATAAAATCTTCCATTTTTCTACTATCAATTATTGTTCCTAGTGGATTATTAGGATTTGTTATATATATTATTTTTGTCTTTTCATCTAAAAGGCTTAACATTTCATCTAAATTAAAATTATAATCTTCGTTATATTTTATTGTCTTTATTTTTGCATCTTGAATATTAGCTTCTGAAAAATAACTAGAAAATGATGGTAGCTCTGTTACAATATTATCACCTTTATCTAATAACACTCTAGATATCATTTGAATAATTTCTACAGATCCATTTCCAAATAATAAAAAATTATCTTTAACATTAAGCTCTTTTGCAAGATTTTTCCTTAATTCTGTAACATAATTATCTGGATAAATCTCATATCTTAAATTATTAGATATATCCTTAATTTTTGGAGTTGGTCCATATGGATTTTCATTTGAAGCAATTTTTACGACCTTATCTAAATTATATATTCTTTTAATTTCTTCCTCACTTTTTCCTGGAATATATGGACTAACCTTATTTAAGCATTTTCTATATTTCATATATACCTCCTAAAATTTTAATACTTTTATCTTTGATATATCTATATCATATATTTTTTCATAGACACTTTGAACGTCTAAAGCTGTAACTTTCTTATTCTCTAACTCTAATTTCTTTAATATTTTATTTACATTCTCTTCATTTTTTCCTTCTATTTCCACATAAGTAGGTATTAAAGGCCAAGTATCAATATCTATTTCAACATCATCTAAAATATACTGTATTCTATTATTTTCTTGATATCCTTTAGCTTTTATTCCAGCTATTTCTAAAAGCTCATTTGTCTTGTTAAAATCATCAACTTTTATTTCTAATTCTTTTGTTCCATCTATTGTATCTTTTTCTACTGATTTATATGTAAGTGTTGTCTCTTTTCCATTGGTTCTAAGTCTTAACCATTTTCCATCACATTTTGGAACAGTATTGTACACGTATCTTTTTTGATTATATTCACCATTAAATTTAGCCCCAATTTCATTTAGCTTTTTTATTAGTTTATCTTTATCTATTTCTAAAACTCTAACTTCATACTCAATATTCATAATGATTTCCTCCATTTTTTCTTTAGATATAATATCACAAGAACATATATTATACAATAATTTTTATTTAAAGATTTTCTTATCTGACCACTGGGTCAATTGACAACATTGTTTCAATAATAGTATAATATCATTAGATTTTAGGAGGTATTATCTTGAAGAATAATGAAATAATATATAAAAATGCAAAAAAGGTCACTAGTTTTAGAGAAATTGTTGAGGAAAGTGCAAAAAAATTTGGAGATAAAAATGCATTTATAATTAAGGAAAAAATAGAAAAAGATCCAAAATATAAGTACATAACATACAAAAAGCTTAAAGAAGATGTTGATGCTTTAGGACAAGGATTAATAAGCATGGGATTAAAAAATAAAAGAATTGCAATAATTGGGAAAAATAGCTATGAATGGGGATTATCTTATCTTACTGTCTTATCATCTGTTGGAATTTGTGTACCATTAGATAAAGGATTAAAACAAGATGAAATAGAATCACTAATTACTCGTAGTAAAACAGATTGCATAATCTTTGACAGTCAATATTTAGATGAAATAAAGCAAATACAAGAAAATGGAAATACTTTTATTACTAATTATGTATGTATGAAAGAAAACTCAAATGGATATACATCAATTAAAGAAATAATAGAAATTGGTAAAAAAGAATTAAAAGAAGGAAAAAAAGATGTATTTGAATACAAAATGGATCCCAATGAAATGGCAGTTATACTATTTACTTCAGGTACAACTTCAATATCTAAAGCTGTAATGCTTTCTCAAGATAACATATTATCTAATATATATCAACTAGATTGTATGATAGAATTTTATGATACTGACGTATCACTTGCGTTTTTGCCATTTCATCATACTTTTGGT
The DNA here is from genome assembly GCA_944387385.1 of uncultured Clostridia bacterium. Taxonomy (GTDB): domain Bacteria; phylum Bacillota; class Clostridia; order TANB77; family CAG-465; genus CAG-465. The sequence continues at coordinate 7,767 of CALXES010000027.1, forward strand.
TCAACAGCTCTACTTTTATTTTTACATAACGGAGTATGTACAACATTTTGTGATGGCTTAAAATATGTACAAAAAAATCTAGTTGAATATAAGGTATCCGTTTTTGTATGTGTTCCTTTAATACTTGAAGCTATGTACAAAAAAATAATGCTTGAAGTAAAAAAACAAAACAAAGAAAACATATTAAAAATTGGAAGTAGTATATCAAACTTTTTATTAAAGTTTAAAATAGATATTCGTAGGAAATTATTTAAACAAGTTTTAGATCAACTAGGTGGTTGCGTAAGACTTGTAGTAAGCGGAGCTGCAGCATTAGATAAAGATGTTGCAAAAGGATTTAGAAATCTAGGAATCACAGCTCTTCAAGGATACGGTCTTACAGAAACTTCACCTGTTCTGTCCGCTGAAAATATGTTTCATATTGCACCTGGTACTGTAGGTATTCCACTATATGGAATTGATATTGAAATAGACAATCCTGATGAGCATGGAATTGGTGAAATAAAAGCTAAAGGTCCTAATGTAATGCTTGGATATTATGAAAATGAAGAAGCAACAAATGAAGTTTTAAAAGACGGATGGTTTTATACAGGAGACCTAGGATATTTTGATAAAAATGGTGATTTAGTAATAAGTGGTAGAAAGAAAACCGTTATAGTTCTAAAAAATGGTAAGAATATTTTTCCAGAAGAACTTGAAATTTTAGTAAACAATTTACCATATGTTGCAGAATCAATGGTCTTTGGATATCCTAAAGGAGACGATTTAGTAATTTCTGTTGAAATCCAATACAATAAAGAATATGTAGAAAAACATATGAATAACATTTCATATGATGAATTACATGAAATTGTTTGGAAAGATATTAAAAAAATTAATACTACTCTTCCAACATATAAGTATATTAAAAAATTATTCTTAACTGATGAAGAAATGATAAAAACTACAACAGCTAAAGTCAAGAGATTTAAAGAAATAGAAAAAATATTAAATAAGGAAAAAGAAAATTAATATAAATTAAGCCAGCACCTAAAAAAGGTGCTGGTTTTTATTATTTCTTTTTATTTTTAACTATTACAAATACTATACCAATTACACACACTACTGCTACACATGCTATAGCTATTACTGCTATATCTCCTGTGTCTACATTTATCTCTTCTGGTATTTTTTCATATACTACGTCAAATACTAGCTGTCCTGCTACAAATTTTGCTCTTATCTCTTTTTCTCCTACTATATTATATCCTTCTATTTCTGGTGCTTCCATATAGAAGTCTTTTCCTTCTTCTCCCTCTTCTATATATGTCTCTTTTAATATATTTCCTTCTTTATCTACAAAGTTTACTTTTATTGTTCCTTTCTCTATTGGCTCTACTACTACTTTCTGTTTTACTACAAATACTAACTCTGTTTCTCCTTCTTT
>CALXES010000028.1 GCA_944387385.1 uncultured Clostridia bacterium
ATATCATATCTTTTTTCTTTTAAATACATGTATATTATGATATAATTAATTTGGAGGCAAATATGGATAAAGTAGCAATTATTTCAGATATTCATGGAAATTATACAGCTTTAAAAGCTGCAATTGAAAATATAGAAAAAAGAGGAATAAAAAAGATATTTTGTTTAGGTGATATGCTTGTAAAATGCAGTGAACCTAAAGAATGTGTTAGTACTATTTTAGAAAAATGTGAGGTGGTGTTACAAGGCAATTGTGAAAGAAGAGTTGTCATAGATCCACTTATTAAAGAACATTTTTGGAATAGAGATGCACTTTCAAAAGAGCAAATAGATAAAATAAAGAAACTACCTTTTTCATATGATTTTTATATGAGTGGGTATAAAATACGATTAATGCATGCAAGTCCTAATAGTGTTCATGAAAAAGCAAAATATTGGGACTTTGATGAAAATTTTGAAGATAGATTTACACATATGTTTGATAATACTGAATACCTAAATAATATTGGAGAAGAGGAACCGGATATAGTTGTATTTGGACATATTCATAAACATTTTTTATATAGAATAAAAAATAAGATGATTATTAATCCTGGATCAATTTCAAATAGTAGTGAATTACTGACTGTTAATGATGATAAAATATGTTATGGTTCATATTTAATAATTGAAGGAGAGCTTAATAGTAAAGACATATCAGAAATAACATATAAATTTGTAAAATTTACATATGACTATATTAAAGAGGCAAGTAATATATTAAATTCAGATATGCCTAACAAAGAAGAAGCTTATGAAGAAATTTATTCTGGAAAGTATTTTAATAGAAAAAGGTTAAATGAAGAGGCGAGAAAAAATGGAAAAAATAGCAATAATATCTGATATTCATGGCAGTTGTGTAGCATGTGAAAAAGTGATTGAAAGTATAAGAAAAAGAGGAATTAAGAAGATATTTTGTCTAGGAGATTTGGTTGCTAAAGGTTCGCAACCTAATGATACAATAGAGCTTATAAAGAAAAATTGTGATATTGTAATAAAGGGAAATTGTGATGATTTAATAGTTAAGAATTGTACAACAAAAGAGCATTTTTGGAATCATAATAATATTTCAAAAGAAAATTTAAAGTATTTAGAAAATTTACCACTTTATTATGATTTTTATATGAGTGGCTTAAAAATTCGTCTAATTCATGCAAGTACAGATAGCTTATATAAATCAATAGAATATTATAATATAGATAGTAAATTAAAGGATAAAATAGACAAATTATTTGAAAATTCTAGTTATTTGGGATGTGATTTTAAGTCTTCTACACCAGATATTGTAATATTTGGACATATTCATTCCCCATTTGTATATAGAGATGGTACAAAAATTGCAATAAACCCAGGAAGTGTTTCTAATGGGTGTGATATAATTGAAAAAAGTGGAAAAAAGTACGTTTTATCATCATATTTAATAATTGAAGGAGATTTTAACTCAAAAAATTCAGGAAATTTTGAATTTGAAATAGTAAAGTTACCATATGATTATGAAAAAGAAATACTAAATTTAAAAAATAGTGATATGCCAAATAAAGAGATGGCAATTGAAGAATTAGAAAGCGGTATATATATAAGAAGATAAGGAGAAAGTTATGGAAAAAGATAAAAGTAAATATGAAGTAATATTAAATAGTTCAATAGGCATAATGAGAAATTTTATATTATTAGGCTTTATAGCATTTTTTGCTATCATATTTTTTAATACTATTTATAATGTAAATCGTGTATGGAACATATGCTTTATATTTCCAGTGGCTTTATTATTTATATCTTCAACAGTATTAATAAGTTTGTGTAGTTTTAAAATTAATAGCTTTGATGAAAAAAAAGCAAAATTAATTTCTAATTTATTAATGTCTTCATATATAACTTTTTATACTTTTTTATTTTCTGTTTTATTATATTTTATTTTAACTATTATATTTTATAATTGACAAAGTAACATAATTAGAGTATAATAATATCGTAATCAGAAAGGAGTAGAATAAAATGAGTACAGTAAAAAAACAAAACACATTAGCACATCATCATATTTATTCTATGTCTGCGTTTTAGTTCGTAAGAAAGTAAACTCAGGCATAGTTTGTTGTGCCTGATGTGTGATATATTTACACGTAAGGCCCAAAAACTTACGTGTTTTTTTATTATAAAAAACATAGAAAAAAAGAAAAGGAGAGATTAGTATGGATAATATAAAAAGAGTAGAACCAAGAACATTAAGCGGATTTATGGAGCTTTTGCCACAAGATCAGATTAAATTTAATGAAATGTTAGATAAGATAAAAAAGACATATGAACTATATGGTTTTTTACCACAAGAGACTCCAATTATTGAGTCTTCTGAAGTTTTGCTAGCAAAAGCAGGTGGAGAAACAGAAAAACAAATTTATTCTTTTAAAAAAGGAGATAAAGATTTAAGTCTTCGTTTTGACTTAACAGTTCCACTAGCAAAATATGTAGCAGAATATTATAATGATTTGACTTTTCCTTATAGAAGATATCAAGTAGGAAAAGTATTTAGAGGAGAAAGAGCTCAAAAAGGAAGATATAGAGAATTTTATCAATGCGATATAGATATAATTGGAGATGGAAAATTAGATATTATAAATGATGCAGAAATTCCAAGTATAATAAGTACTACATTTAAAAATTTAGGATTTACAAATTTTATTATTAAAATAAATAATAGAAAAGTTCTTAATGGATTATTTGACGAATTAAATATATCAGAAAAGATGACAGACATTTTAATAATAATAGATAAATTAGAAAAAATAGGTATGGAAGCAGTAAAAGAAGAGTTAAGAAAAATAGATGTAAAACAAGAGAATATAGAAAAGATAGAAGAATTTTTAAATATCTCTGGAACTACTGATGAAAAGTTAGATAAATTAAGCAAATTAGGATTTAAAAGTGAAATTTTTAAAGAGGGCTTAAATGAACTTGAAGAAGTAGTAAAATATGTAAGATTATTTAATGTTAAAGAAGAAAATTTTATGATAGATTTAACTATTGCAAGAGGACTAGACTACTATACAGGAACTGTTTATGAAACAAATTTAAAAGGATATGAATCTATTGGTAGTATATGTTCTGGTGGAAGATATGAAAATCTTGCAGGATATTATACTAAAAAGAATTTGCCAGGAGTTGGTATATCAATTGGTTTTACAAGACTTTTTTATAATTTAAAGGAATTAGGACTATTAGATGATAGTAAAAAATCTATATCAAAAGTAAGTATTGTTACAATGGGAGTAGGACTTGAAAATGCCGTAAAAATTTCAAATGTATTAAGAGACAATAACATACCAAATGAAATATATAAAGAGGATACAAAAATTAAAGCAAAGCTTAATTACGCAAATAATCTTGAAATACCTTTTGTAATAATAATAGGAGAAGAAGAAGTTGCTAAAGAAAAGTATACTTTAAAGAATATGATTACAGGAGAGCAAGAACTTTTAGCTATAGATGAAATTGTTGAAAAAATAAAGTAATTATAAAATAGCAATTCAGTAAAATTTACTGGATTGCTATATTTTTTGACATGAAACAATTGTGAAATAATTTTTTAATAATACTAAAATATTATAATATTTAGAGTATTGTATACTTTAAAAAATTATTTTGTAGTAATATAATTTATTTATAAGGAGTTTAGAGAGGAGCTTTTATATGAAAAAAAAGAAAATTTTTATGCTTACATTTATGGCTTTATTTATGGCTATAATGGTAGGATGTACAAATACTGTACAGGCTAAAATAAATTATAAAGTAGAAAGATCTACTGATGTATGGAAAAATTTAGCAATAAATAAAATTCCTACAGGATCAAAAACCGAAAAGAAAATTGAAGTTGATACTGAAAAAGATGTATTTTTAGTTAGGGAAACAGATACAATTGGAACGTGGTTTGACTGGTTTGAAAATTTTAGTTATGATAATCAAAGAATATGGTGTATTCAGAGCCTTCATAATATAAGTGAAGCAGACCCAGGAGATCACGATATATTAAATATTTGGGATGCAGATAAAGAACAATCAGAGGATATGTTACTTAATATGGAGCTTATAGGATATTATGGTTATGAATATAAAGATAGTAAATATAACCATACTAGTGAAGCATATAAATATGCAACTCAAATGCTTTTATGGAGAGAATCGCAGCCAAATTGGACACAAGTATATGTGACTCAATTTGCAGATAATTATGAAAGCTATATAGATCACAAATATGATGACGAAATGCAAGATATTTTGGATGCAGTTGAAGAACATAAAAAGGAACCAAAATTAACTGCTTCAACAGAAGATTATTATGTTGGTGTACCTTTCACTATAACAGATACAAATAATGTTTTAAGTCAATATAAATTAAAAGAAAAATCAGATAATGTTAGTGTACAAATAAGTGGAAATAAAATGACAGTTACACCAAATGCAACAGGTAATGCTTCTATTCAATTAATAAAAGAAAGTAATAGGTTTAATAGACCAACTACATTTTATATTAGTACAAAGTTAGCTACAGACGCATCAGACGAAGATGCTCAAAAAATGTCATATCAGAATATGATGTTAACAGGAGATTATACACCAACTATAGTAAATATTACATTTAAAGTTGATGGATTAAAAATAAAAGTACATAAAACTTTAAATGGTGTAAATGGTGTTATAGGAGATGCTTCAGTTGAAGGAGCTGTTTATGGCGTATATAGAGATTCAAATTGTACAGATTTAGTTGAATCTTTGACAATAGGTAAGGATGGATATTCAAATAAAACTGAATATATTCCATATCAAACATATTATGTAAAAGAAATTGGTGCTACTTCAAGTACAGTAATTGATGATACAGTCTATACAATTGATCCATCAAAAGCAAGTACTGATGAGGCAGGAGATTATACTGTTGAACTTGGAGTAACTAATGATGTTAGAGTTGGTAATATAGATATATATAAGAAGTTGAGTGCTACAGATTATGATCCAGAAGTAAGTTTATCAGGGGCACAATTTAAAGCAACTTTAAAATCAGATACAAGTGTTGTTTATACATCAACTGTTGGAAATAATGATGGAGTATGTTCATTTAGAGATTTACCATATGGAACATATGAGATTGAAGAAATTAGTGTTCCAAATACAGCCTTAAAAGTAGAAAATTTTGAAGTATCAATATCAGAAAATGGTAAAACTTATGAGTATACAAAAGTAGATAACTCAAAGAAAATGAAAATTGAGTTAGAGAAAGTATTATTAGATGAAACAGTAGGAAAAACAGATGCAAAAGTATCAGGAGCATATTTTACAGTATATTTAGATGAAGCTGCTACAAAACAATATGTAGATAGTTATGGAAATCCTGTAATAATTGGACCAACAGATAATACTGGATATGCAATTTCAGGAACAATGAGAACAGGAACATATTACTTAAAAGAAACAACATTCCCAGAAGGAATAAATCCTGATGCAAAAGTACCAGGAGAAGATGTAACATTTAGGGATAAAATATATGTTGCTTCATATGATAATAAAAATCAAGGAGAAGATATTGTCGTTATATCTTTAGAAGACATAGTTAATATACCAAATTTAGGTAGAGTTCAAATTTTAAAATATGAAAATGATCCAGGTACTACTGATGAATATCCAGCAGCAGGTGCTGTATTAAGACTTACTTTGGATTCATCAGATGGACAAGTATATTATGATGCAACAATTGATGAACATGGATATGCAGAATTTAAAAATAAAGATTTAGAAGAATATGATCCGTATACAATTCCTTATGGTTCATACACAATAAAAGAAATTCAAGAAAGCCCATCAGGTGAACATTCATATTTCTTTGTTCAAGCAGAAAATGTTGTAATAAGTGATGATGGACAAGAAGAAAAAAGAATTTTTTCAGATGAACCAGTACCAGCTTGGGTTAGAGTTGTAAAGAAAGACAAAGATACTGGAAAAATTGTAGGACTTGAAGGTGCTGAATTTAGAATTTGGAATGTAGATGAATCTAAATGGGTTGAAATGCTTGTTACACCATCAGGAGAGTACATAAGCACATTTAAAACTAATGAAGAAGGATATTTCTATACTCCTCAAGAATTATATCCAGGAACTTATGTTATTTATGAGACTAAAGCTCCAGAAGGATATTATTTACAAGATGAATGGAGATTACCTGAAAATGAGTCAGATTATGGTAAAAAAGGTGGAAAAGAATTTAAAATAGATAAATTTGCAATGGATCTTGCAGATGATACTCAATATCCAGAAGGTGGAATAGCTGTAGGAGAATTAGTATATGAAACAGATATAGTAGATGAACCATTAAAGGTAGATTTAAAAATTCATAAAATTGGTGAAAGATTTACAGATTCAACAAGTAGTACTGTTACTTATCCAGTAAGTGATAGTGAAGAAAAAACAGAAGAAAAGTTTTCACCAAATTATAAAAAAGTAGGAGTTGAAGGCGCTGTATTTAGAGTATATGCAGCAGAAGATATTTCTACACCAGATGGAATAGAAAGACATAAAAATGGTGAAATGATAGCGGAAGTTACAACTGGTTCAGATGGATATGTTACAGTTGAAGGCTTATATCCAGGAGAATATAAAATAGTTGAATATAAAACACCAAAGGGGCTAGTTACAAACAAGGAAATTGAAAATGTAATACTTGAAAATAATGATCAATATACTAAAGTTGTTACTGTTGAAGAAGAAATTGAAAATCCAAGACAGAAATTAGAAATTACTTTTAATAAAATATTTGAAGAAGTGGATTATTCTAATGGAGAAGAGTTAAATCCAAAGGCTTTATTTGGAGTATATACTAAGGAAGTTATTAAGAACTATAAAGGTGAAGACATAATTCCAAGTAATAAATTAGTAGATTTAATTTGGACAGATGAAGATGGAGATGTAACAAGTCAAGTGGATTTACCAGAAGGAACATACTATGTAAAGGAACTTTATGCTTCATATCCATATACAATAAGTACAGAGACTGTAGATTTTGTATTAAAATATACAGATGACTCAAATCAAGAATTTGTTGTAGTAGAAGGACCAGATTTTACAAATGATTATGAGAGTGCGTCAATAACACTAGTAAAACTTTCAGCAACAACAATGGATAATATAATATTAAATGGAGATAAAATAGATACAACAACATTAGATGAAGAAGTACAAGTAATATTAGATCAAATAAAAGGAATGACAAAAGAAGAGATAAAAGAATATTTTGAGAAAAATGAGGTAAAATTTGTATCAGGTGCAAAATATGGTGTATATACAGATGAAGATTGTACAAAAGCATTAAGAATAAAAAATGAAGAAACAGGAGTATTTGAAGAAGCAGTAATAGTAACAGATGATACAGGAATAGTAGAACTAAATAATATTCCACTAGGAGAATATTATTTAAAAGAAATAGAAGCACCACAAGGATATGAGTTATCTGATGAGGTAGTAAAGGTAACATTAGATAATACAAACAAAGATACAATGGTATATCAAGCATTAATTGAAGAGGAAGTAATAGAATCATTTTTAATAAAAACAGATATCTTTACAGGTGAATTAATACCAAATTGCATATTTGAAATAAGAGATGAAAATGATGAGTTATTATTAAGATCAATAACAGATGAAGAAGGAAAAGGATATATACCAGTATCAATGTTTGAAGACGGAAAAACATATACATATACAGAAGTTGAAGCACCAGATATCTATGACTTAAATAAAGAACCACATGAGTTTGTAGCAAAATATGATGAAGAAGGTAACTGGGATGTAGAACCTGTAGAAGTAGAGAATATAAGAAAAACAAGAGAAGTAATAGTAAGAAAACTAGATGCAGAAACAGGTGAACCATTAAAAGGATGTGTATTTACAATAGCAATGATAGATCCTGAAAATGGAGAGCAAAAAGTAAATGCAAAAACAGGAGAGCCAATATATCTAGTAGAGAATGTAGAAACAGATGAAAATGGTGA
>CALXES010000029.1 GCA_944387385.1 uncultured Clostridia bacterium
AGTTCTGATTGGTTAAAAGATTTATTCTTACAAAGTGATTATGATGCAATGGTAAATTATGAATCAATAATAATAGACACAAATAAAGAATTAGTAGCACAAGGTAAAGAACCATTATATGTAATATATCCAAAAGATGGATTAGGAATTGCAGATTCGCCACTAGGTTACATAGATAACGGAAATAAAGAAAAAGAAGAAGCATTTTTAAAATTAGAAGATTACTTGACTTCAGATGAAGTAAAACCTAAATTACTAGAATTAGGAAGAAGAACTTCATATTCAATAAATTTTGAAAATAATAATCCAGATGTATTTAATAGTGATTGGGGAATAGATACTAAAAAAGTTTTAAATGTTATGAAAATGCCATCAGCAGATGTGATTGAGAAGGCTTTAAATATGTATCAAACAGAACTTAGAAAACCATCACTTACAGTATATTGCTTAGATTATTCAGGAAGTATGTATGGTGAAGGAGTAGAAAGTTTAAGAAGTGCAATGAATATGTTATTAGACCAAAATGAAGCATCTAAATATATGTTACAAGCAAGCGGAAAAGATGTAACAATTGTAATTCCATTTGATGATGAAGTTTTAGATGTATGGAAAGCAGAAGGAAATGATGCTACAACGCTTCTAAATCTAAGAAATGAGATAAATAATTTAGAACCACAAGGTGGAACTAATATATATGCACCACTTGTTACAGCAATGGATGAGATATTAAAATATAATTCAAATGATTATACAATATCTATAATACTTATGTCAGATGGACAATCAAATGGTGGAAGTATTAAAGAAGTAGAAGATAAGTGGAATAGTAGTAACTTAGATATACCAATATTTTCAATAACATTTGGAGATTCAGATGAAAGAGAATTACAAGGTTTAGCAGATTTTTCTAAGGCACGTGTATTTGATGGAAAGAAAGACTTAGAAAAAGCATTTAAACAAGCAAAAGGATATAACTAAAATAAAGGAAGGGTATTATGTTAGTATATAGAAAAAATATTATTAGATTTGATATAATAAATACAATTGTTACAATTATAATATTTATACTATTATTTTCAGTATTGAATATTGAAATAATCATTTCAGGAATACTTGCAATACTAATATATATAGGAAGTTCATTGCTATTTGCACCAAATAATAAATTGGTGTTATTAGGAATAAAAGACTCAAATAAACAAAAAGAATATATGGAATTATTAGATAATGGTTATGAAAATTATAGTAAATTAGTAGATTTAAAAAATAAGGTAAGTAAACCTCATATTAAACAAGAAGGTAATGATATGATATTAAAAATATCAAAAATATTAAAATACTTAGAAAAACATCCAAATAAAATAGGTGAAAATAAAAAGTTTTTCACCTATTACCTAGAAACAATTTATAAAATTGTAAATTCTTATTATGAAATATCATCTCAAGATGTTCATACAAAAGAGATAGAAGAAGTTATAAAGAAAACTGAGAATTCATTAACAATAATAAATAAATCTTTAGATGACCAGTTTACTAAAATGCTTCAAAATGATGCTTTAGATTTAGATACAGAAGTAGATTTCTTAAAAAGTAGTATGCAGATGAAAGATTTTTAAAATGTGGAGGTGAAAAAATTGAAATCAAAAATAATTGGAGGAATTATTTTATTAGTAGTAATAATAGTAGTTATTGCATTTCAGTTTATAAATACGAATAAGCCAGAGCAAATAACAGTAACTGGTTATTTAGGTGGAGAAAAAATAGGGCTTATGGAAGATGAAGAAGTTAAGAAAATATTGAAAGACAAATATGGTTTAACAGTAGATTATACAAAAGCAGGGTCAATTGAAATGGTGGAACAAGATTCAAGTGATAAAGATTATTTATTTCCATCAAGTCAAACAGCTTTAGAACTTTTTAACCAAACTAAAAGTGATAAGTTATATAAAAGTGAAATATTATTTAACTCACCAATTGTAATATATACTTGGAAACCAATAGCAGATGCTTTGATAAATGATGGCATTGTTGAAATGAAAGATAATTCTTATTATATTGCAGATACTACAAAATTAATTAGTTTAGTTACAGATAAAAAAAAGTGGAGTGATATTGGTGTAAATGATTTATATGGATATGTTACAATTCAGTCAACAGACCCTAATAAATCAAATTCAGGAAATATGTTTGCAGGTCTAGTTGCAAATATTATGAATAATCAAACAGTAGTAGATGAAAGCACTGTAGATAGTATTTTGCCACAGCTAAAAGATTTCTTTGGAAAAATTGGTTATATGGAACATTCATCATCAGACCTTTTTGAGCAGTATTTAAAAACAGGTATGGGAGCAAAACCAATGATTGCAGGTTATGAAAATCAAATGATAGAGTTTGCAATTGAAAATCCAAGTGATTGGGAAACTGTAAAAGACCAAGTCGCAGTTCTTTATCCAGAACCAACAGTATGGAGTTCACATCCATTAATTGCTTTAAATGAAAAAGGTGCAAAATTAATAGAAGCAATGCAAGACCCAAAAATTCAAGAAATTGCATGGACAAAGCATGGCTTTAGAACAGGTGTAAGTGGAACAATAAATACTGATGTTGAAGGTTTTTATGGAATACCTAAAACTATAAATGCAGTTATTCAAATGCCAAATCCAAATACAATGCAAAAAATAATGGATGGCATTAAATAAAAAATAGAAAGGATTGAATTATTATGGAAGAAATCAAAAAAGATGAATTAGTTGCAAAAGAAAACGATGTGCAAGATGCAAGTATTTATGATTATAATAAATTATCAGAAGAAGATAAAAAACAAGTACAAACTATTATGGAAAATATTCAAGATGGAGATTCAAATGCTGTTATTCAATATGGTGTTGGAGCTCAATCTGAAATTGCTAATTTTTCAGATAAAATGCTTGAAGATATAAAAGCAAAAGATACAGATTATGTTGGAGATATATTGTCTAATTTAATGGTGAAAGTTAAAGATACAGATGTAAATGGGTTTGTAAAAGATGATCCATTAGAAAATATACCTATTATTGGTAAATTAGTAGATAAAACAAAAAGATTTTTAGCAAAATACCAAAAAATAGAAAATCAAATAGACGAGATATCAGAAAAATTAGATAATGAAAGAATGGTTTTACTAAAAGACATTGTTATGTTTGATAATCTTTTTGAGAAAAATACAGAATGCATACATAATTTGGATTTATATATTATTGCAGGAAATAAAAAAATTGAAGAGTTAAAAACAAAAACAATACCAGAATTACAAAAAAAGGCAGAAGAAACAAAAGACCCATTAGACGCACAAAAAGTAGCTGATATGGTTGATTATGCTGATAGATTTGAAAAAAAGGTTCACGATTTAAAATTAACTAGAACAATTGCAATTCAAACAGCACCACAAATAAGATTTATCCAATCAGGAAATAAGGCTTTAGTAGATAGAATTCAATCATCAATATTAAATACTATACCATTATGGAAAAGCCAAATAGTACTTGCAATAGGAGTTATTAGACAAAAAGGTGCTTTAGATTTACAAAAACAAGTAACAGAGACGACTAATGAATTATTAAAGAAAAATTCTGAAATGCTTAAAAATAACACAGTAGAAATTGCTAAAGAAAATGAAAGAGGAATTGTAGAAATAGAAACTCTTAAAAAAGTAAATGATGATTTAATTACAACAATTGAAGAAACTATTAAGATAAGTGAAGAGGGAAGAGCAAAACGTAAAGAGGTTGAAAAAGAATTAGTTGTTATAGAAAAAGATTTAAAAGATAAATTAGCAAATGTAAGAAAGTAAGCTGACAAGGAGGTAGAAAATGTATAAAACTGTAGTTATAGAATATTCACCAAAAGCAGATGATATGGCACAAAAAGTAGAAGAAAAAGCAAATGAAATGCTACAAGAAGGTTATGAATTAATTACTATGTCAATTACAGGAACAGCAAAAGCAATTTTAGTATTTAAAAAAGGATTGAAAAAAAGTTTTATATAAGCAATAGATAGAGGAGATACAATGATGGAAAATAAAGAAAATCTATTATCAAACATAGACAAAGTTCATACTACTGAAATGGGAATAGATAGAATTAAAAGAAATTTAAAAATAGATACTGAAAATGTAGTTGAATATTGCAAGAAAAAAATATTAGATAATAACTGCAATATTCATAAACGAGGAAAAAATTGGTATTGTGAAGTCGATAATATAATAATAACTGTAAATTCATATAGTTATACAATTATTACAGCACATATTAAAAGATAAATTACAATAAATAAGCGAGATTTAAAAATGATAAATATTTTAGTTCACGGACTAGGACAAAATGAAAAAAGTTGGAATGAAATTAAAAGTCAATTAAATAATAATGGAATAAATATAGAAACACCAAATTTGTTTTCCATTGTAAAAAATTATCAAGTAAATTATGAAAATATGTATAGAGCATTTGCTGATTATTGTAATAATTTTAATGAAAAAATAAATTTAGTAGGGCTTTCTCTTGGAGGAATACTTACCATTGATTATGTAGAAGAATTTCCAGAAAAGGTAAATTCAATAATACTTATAGGTACACCTTACGAAATACCAAAGACTCTATTTACTATACAAAACATTATTTATAAATTTATGCCTAAAAGAATATTTGAAAAAATAGGTTGTCCTAAAAATGATATGATTAGGTTATTAAAATCAATGAGTAAATTATCTATTCCAAACAAAGCACAAAATATAAAATGCAATACATTAATTATATGTGGAGAGAAAGAAAAAGATAATATAAATATGAAAAGTGCAAAACAATTAAATGTTGTATAATTTAATACAAAAGAAGTTGAGTGAAGAAATTTCAAGTACAGATAGATATAAAGAAATTTCAGGAAGATGTGATATAGCAGATGAGATACTAAAAAATTCATTAACTAAAGAAGAATATTCTTTGTATGAAGATATTATGAATATTTATTCAGAGCTAATGGATTTGGAGACTGAGGAAGGATTTGCAAAAGGATTCTCGATAGCAAACAAACTTCGAGATGAATCTTTAGAAAGATAGTTTTTAATACATAAAAGAGAGCAATTGATAATTGTTCTCTTTTATGCTAATATCTAATTGATAAATAGTAATTTGTATAAAAAATAAATTAATGCTATAATTGTATTGAATTACATCAATTTTGAAGTTGATATACTATAATAACGAATTGGAGGTAGAACTATGAGAAAGTGTTTGAGATGTGGAACAGAAATGAAAGAAAACTGCACAATCAAGGTTGAAGGAGCAGGAAACGGAATCATTATGTCAAAAGATGAAAGCAAGTTATTCGGTGGCAGAATTGGAAAGCCAAAAGTTGCAATCTGCCCAAAATGTGGCGAAGTATCTATCTATATCGAAGATACTGAGAAACTCAAGTAATCGAAGAAGAAACTGAAAGACAATACAGTATATCAACCTAAAAAAAGCAGATAGGAGAGTGAATATTTTTACTCTCTTATCTGTTTTTTTATTTATATAAAAAAGTATTGACATACAATATCAAATGTACTATAATGTACTTATACGATAAGTACATTTAAAGGAGGGAAAAATTTGGATATTATCATTAGTAATAGTACAAGTAAACCAATATATGAGCAAATTACAAGCCAAATAAAACAAATGATAATGACTGGCGAATTAAAACCGGGTGAATCAATACCCTCTATGCGTTCATTAGCAAAATCTTTACATATAAGCGTTATAACAGTACAGAAAGCCTATGAAGATTTACAAAGAGATGGTTTTATAGAAAC
>CALXES010000030.1 GCA_944387385.1 uncultured Clostridia bacterium
TGCAGTGGGAATAGTATTTGTTATAAGAAGAAACAGAAAACAAGCTTAATAATTAAAGCTATTTTAAAAGAAGAGATAAAAATGAAGTGAAACCAAAAATATTCACTTTAAAAAATCTCTTCTTTTCTTGTTTTGTAATATGAGTGAAATTTTTTTTATTATAAATAAATTAAAAAATGATATTGAATAATCTTTTTTTATGTGATAATCTACTATTGTAGTTTTAAGAGGTGATAAATATATATGAAACTAAAAAAATTATTATGTTTAACATTACTTTTTTGTTTTGCCTTTGCAACAGTAGGAGTTGTTAAAGCAGAAACATTACCTAATGTTACTGATTTTACAAAAGAGAATATAGAGACATATAACTATGATGGAAATAATTATCCAGATATAAGAGGTAAAAGTATAACGACTGTAGTATATGCATATATAAGTCCTCAATTTGGTCATGGTAGTCAGGATAATCCAAATTTACCAGCACCATTTAATAAGCATTATACTTATTCAAAAACAGATTCAAAAACTTTTTATACTGGAGCAATTAAATCAGGTGATGGATATGATGCTTATTTATTTTACTGTGTAGGATATGGTATGCCATTAGATACTAATGATACTTTATTAAGCACAGGTAGCGTATATGGTTGGGATGAAAATGTATTAGACGATGAAACAAAAAATCTTGTAAGCTTAGCTTTAATATATGGTTTTGATTCAGATCCAGGACATGGAAGTTCTGTTAATAGTGCTTGTTCTGTTGTTAGAAATGAGCAAGATGGTAAACATGTATGGAGTAATGCTTCAGAAAACTTTGCAACACAAGTTGCTGTTTGGCTTGCAAGTACTAAAAAAGTAAATGATCCTCAAGCAGATGAAATAGCAAGATATTTATTTGACATTAAAGGCGAGTTACAATGGGAAGCATATAACTATTTTTCAGATATCATAACAAAGGTAAGAAAAGCTATGAAAATGCCAACATATTTAAGTACAGATCCTAATAATGTACCTGTTTATGAATTGGCATGGAGTGAGCAAAATAAAAGGTTTGAATGTACATTAACTGATGCAAATGAACTTGGTCTTAACGGAGATAAAATTACTATTCAACATAAGTTAGAAGGAACAGGTTTACAATGTGATGTTAATGGAAATCAAGTAACTTTATATACAAATAGTGTTGTTGGAAGTAAAAATAATCCTGTTAGGGTTACTGTTCAAAAAGATATAAATAATGGTATAGGAGTAGCAGGTTTTTGGCAAAAAGAAGGTCTAGAAAATGGAAAACATGGACAGCCTTTAACAAGACTTGTAGATGCTTCAAGACCATCAGAGTTTGGGTATTATAGCGTTTATACATCAGGTATTAGACTAAGTATATATAAAGATTTAACTTCAACTTCAGGTAATCTTGGAGATGCATCTCCAGAAGGTGCAATTTATGGAGTATATAGAGATTCAAATTGTACGGATTTAGTTACTAAAGTTACAATAGAAGAAGATGGACATTCAAATAAGACAGAATATATTCCATATCAAACATATTATGTAAAAGAAACACAAGAGTCTCCAAGTACAGTTAAAGATCCAAACACTTATACTGTAAATCCTGCAACAGCTGCTGTTGATTCTGAAGGAGACTTTGCAGTTGAAATTCATGTTTATGATAAAGTAAAAGAAGGAAATGTAGAAATACTAAAAAGATTAGGAGAAACAGATTATGATGCAGAAATAAATTTGGCAGGTTCAAGATTTGAATTAACTTTAGATAGTGATCCATCACAAGTATATTCTACTAATAAATCTGGTGAAGATGGTATATGTAGGGTAGATAATATACCATATGGAACATATACAGCAAAAGAAGTTGAATGGCCAGATGAATCATATCCTGTAGAGAACTTTAAGGTTGTTGTTACAGAAGATGGAAAAACATATAACTTTACTAAAGTAGATCCATCAAAGAAAATGCAAATTGAAGTAGAAAAAGTGTTATTAGACGAATTAGTAGGAAAAACAGATGCAAAAGTATCAGGAGCATGTTTTACTGTTTATACAGATGAAAATGCAACTGAGGTATATAAAGATAAAGATGGAAATCCTGTAATAATTGGACCAACAGATAATACTGGATATGCAATTTCAGGAACAATGAGAACAGGAACATATTACTTAAAAGAAACAACATTCCCAGAAGGAATAAATCCTGATGCAAAAGTACCAGGAGAAGATGTAACATTTAGAGATAAAATATATGTTGCTTCATATGATAATAAAAATCAAGGAACAGATGTAGTAACTGTTTCAATTAAAAGAATTATAAATATATCAAACTTAGGTAGTATAGAGGTAATAAAATATAATAATAATCCAAATTCTACTGATGAACAACCAGCAGAAGGAGCTATACTTGCATTAACATTAAAATCAAATAAAGATTGTGTATATTATGCAACAATAGATGAGAATGGATATGCAGAGTTTATAAATGAAGACTTACAAAAATTAGGATATGAGTATACAATTCCTTATGGAGAATATGAAATAACAGAGATAGAAGAAAGTAATCCTAAAGAGCATACAAGTTTCTATTTTCAACCAGAAACAGTTGAAATAAGAAAGGATACACAAAAGGAATACAGAGTATTTTCAGATGAGCCAGTGCCAGCATGGCCTAGAATTGTAAAAAAAGATAAAGATACTGGAGAATCAGTTCCATTAGCAGGAGCTACATTTAAAATTTGGGATTGTCAAAATGATAAATTTGTTGAACAAATGGAGACTCCATCAGGAGAATATATAGATGAATTTGTAACAAATGAGAGTGGATATTTATATACACCACAAGAGTTACAACCCGGAAAATATGTTGTATATGAAACAAATGCACCAGAAGGATATTATTTAGCAGATGAGTTAAGATTACCAGCAGATGATAAAGATTTAGGAGACGCTAAAGTAAGTGGAAAAGAGTTTACTATAAATAAAGTTACGACAGGACTATTAGATGATGCAATTTATCCAGGAGGAGGAATTGAAACAGGATCACTTGTAATTGAGGTTACAATGGAAGATCCACCACTAAAAGTGGATTTATACTTAAGTAAAAAAGGTGAAAAATTAACTAATTCAACAAGTACTACTGTATCATATAAAGTAAATGATAATGGTGAAACTACAGTAGAGGAAAAATATACACCAGTATATGAAGAAGTAGGACTTGAAGGCGTAGGATATAGAATATATGCAGCAGAAAATATATATAAGCCTAATGGAGATATTAGAGTAGCTGTTGGAACAAAAGTAGCAGATATAACAACAAATGAAGATGGCTTAGCTGTTGCAAAAGATTTATATCCAGGAGAATACAGAATTGAAGAATACAAAACACCAGAAGGATACTTAAAAGATGAAAATATACCAAATGTAGTACTAGAAAATGAAGATCAGTATGTTAAAAATGCTACTGTTAAAAAAGAGCTATCAGACGTAAGACAAAAACTTGGATTAACATTTGAAAAAGTTTTTGAAGATGTTAAATATGCACAAGCAGAATCATCAGAGCCAAAAGCTTTATTTGGAGTGTATACAAAAGAAATAATTACAAATTATAAAGGAGAAGAAGTAATACCAAATAATGCTTTAATGGATTTAATATGGGTAGATGAAAATGGAGATGTAACAAGTCAAATAGATTTACCAGAAGGAACATATTATGTAAAAGAGCTATATGCATCATATCCATATGCTATTAGTGAAAAAACAGTAGACTTTACATTAGAGTATAATGATAATTCAGAACAAGAATTTGTTGTAATAGAAGGAGAAGAGTTTTCAAATACACCTGTTTTGGCAACACTTAGTTTAATAAAATTATCATCAACATCATTTGGAGAAGTGACAATGGTTGGAGATGAAATTGAAAATGAATCTTTTGAAAGCGAAGCACAACAATTTTTAAATGAAATAAAAGCAATGTCAATTGAGCAATTAAGAGAGTATTTAAAAGAGAAAAATACAAAATTAGTATCAGATGCAAAATATTCTGTTTATATAGATGCAGGATGTACAAAACCTTTATATGTATATAATGAACAAGAAGGAAAATATGTAGAAGCAGAATTTGTAACAGATGGTAGTGGAATAATAACTTTAGAAGATATACCGCTAGGTGAATATTACATAAAAGAGACAGTAGCACCACATGGATATGAATTATCTGAAGAAGTAGTGCATGTAACTTTAACAAATGAGAATAAAGATTCAATAGTATATAAAATTCTAATGGACGAGCCAGTAGTTGGTACATTTATTACAAAAACTGACATATTTACTGGAGAAGAGGTTCCAAATTGTGTATTTGAAATAAGAGATGAAGATGATGAGTTATTATTAAAATCTGTAACAGATGAAAATGGTGAGGCAACAATACCACTTGATATGTTTGAAGACGGAAAAACATATACATATACAGAAGTTGAAGCACCAGATATCTATGATTTAAATACAGAGCCACATGAATTTGTAGCAGAATTTGATGATGAAGGAAATTGGGTAACAGAAAAAATAGAAGTAAATAACAGAAGAAAAACAAGAGAAGTAATAGTAAGAAAACTAGATGCAGAAACAGGCGAACCATTAAAAGGATGTGTATTTACAA